>JADJPR010000001.1:300000-589289 GCA_016713135.1 Rhodanobacteraceae bacterium
TGGGGCCAACAGCTTGCTCCCAGCAGGAACGCCGGAGGGATCAGCGGCTCAGCCATCCCGAAGCTGGGTTGCGAGCCCCTCCTGCCCCCGCCCCGTGCCCCGGCCCACACCTTCATGTCAGCCTTCCGCCCCCCGCACCCCCTGGATCGCCGCCGATGCAACTTGCCCTGACCACCCTGGTGGTGGCCGACTACGACGCGGCGATCGCCTGGTTCTGCGGCGCGCTGGGCTTCGTGCTGCGCGCCGATGAGCCGCGCGGCGAGGGCAAGCGCTGGGTGGTGGTGGGGCCTGACGGCGGTGGCGGCGGCTTGCTGCTGGCGCGCGCGGTGGGCGATGCGCAGCGGGCGCGTGTCGGCGACCAGACCGGCGGGCGGGTGGCCTTCTTTGCGCAGACCCGCGACTTCCATGGCGACTACCAGCGCATGCGCGCCTTCGGAGTGGACTTCTGCGAGGAGCCGCGCCACGAGGACTACGGCTGGGTGGTGGTGTTCCGCGATCTCTGCGGCAACCGCTGGGACCTGCTGGAGCAGCGCGCATGATGCTGCTCGCGCTGAAACTGCTGCTGGTGCCGACGCTGATCGCGCTGGTGACCCTCGCTGGGCGTCGCTGGGGCCCGGGCGTGGCCGGCTGGCTGTCGGCCTTCCCGATCCTGTCGGGACCGATCCTCTTGATCCTGGCGCTGGAACAGGGCCCGGCTTTTGCCGCCGATGCCGCGCACGGCACCTTGCTGGCGGTGCTGGCGATCCTGGTGTTCAGCCTCGCCTACGCATGGACCGCGCAACGCCGGCCCTGGCCGGACTGCATGCTGATCGCGCTGTCCTGCTACGGCCTGGCGGTGCTTGGGTTGCGCGAGATGCCGAGCAGCCTGCCGGTGTCCTTTGGCGCGGTGATCGCAGCGCTGCTGCTGGCGCCGCTGGCGTTCCCGGCGGTACCGCGCTGGGTGACCGGGCGCAGCCAGCGCAACGACCTGCCCTGGCGCATGGCTGCGGCGGCGGCGCTCGTCTTGCTGGTCAGCGCGGTTGCGGCGGCGGTCGGTCCGCGCCTGGCCGGCCTGCTGGCGATGTTCCCGGTGATGAGCACCGTGCTGGTCGGCTTCAGCCACCGCCAGTCCGGCGGTGCCTTCGCGGTGAGACTGCTGCGTGGCATGGTCGCCGGCTACTACGCCTTTGCCTGCTTCTGCGCGGTGCTGGCGCAGTTGCTGGCCGGGCAGGGCATCGCGCTGGCCTTCGCGGCGGCGCTGGCGGTGGCATTGCCGATGCACTGGCTGGCGCGGCGCTTCGTGCCTGCCTGAGCGGCGCTATGCTGGCTCCGACATCTCCGGAGAGTGCCGATGGCCGCGAAGCCCGCCAGCGTCGATGAGTATCTCGCCTCCCTGCCGGAAGACCGCCGGCAGGTGGCCGAGGCGGTACGCAAGGTGATTCTCGCCAACCTCGACAGCGGGTTCGAGGAAGGCCTGCAGTACGGGATGATCGGCTACTACGTGCCGCACCGGGTGTTCCCGGCCGGCTATCACTGCGACCCGAGACAGCCGCTCCCGTACGCCGCGCTGGCCTCGCAGAAGAACCACCTCAGCCTGCACCTGATGGGCCTTTACATCAGCCCCGAGACCGACGCGGAAGGCGAGAACCCGGAGACCCGCTGGTTCCGGCAGGCCTGGGCCGCCACCGGCAAGAAGCTCGACCTCGGCAAGGCCTGCCTGCGCTTCAAGAAGGTCGACGACCTTGCCCTCGACGTCCTCGGCGAGGCCTTCCGCCGCCTGCCGGCGCAGCGCTACATCGAGCGCTACCAGGCGGTGCGGGCGTTGGGGAAGGGGCGTGGGAAGTAGCGAATACGGCAGCGTGGCCAGGTATTGGCGCTGCTTGAAACGTCATCGGCAGCGAGGAAGGAGAAGGGCGCCGGGCGGACGGCATCGTTCATCAAGCGCCTTGCAGGGGGCAGGCGCGCCCGATCAGATCCCGCCGCCGCTGCGCTGCGACTGGCCAGTGGCGAAGAACTCCAGCGACAAGGCGCCGACGCGCAAGTCGAAGTCGCCCGCGTTGGCGATTCGCCGGATGCGCCGGTTGCCTAGCCAGACGCCGTTGGTCGAGCCGAGGTCAGTGACCACCACGCCGCTTTCGAGCACCTCGATCTCCGCGTGCCAGCGCGACACCGTCGGATGGCTGAGGCGCAGCTCGGCGTCCTGCGCACGACCGATCCGGTATCGCCCGGCGGCGAGCGTCCATTGCAGGTCCGGGCGATCGGGGTGACGCACCCGGTAGCCGCCATCGGACGCGGGCGAATCAGGGCGGGGCAGGGACAGCGACATTCGGAATTCACCAGGCCGACTTGTGGAAGTCCCGCCTGCAAGCAGCTTGCCAGCTGCCGCCTGGCGCAGGCGGAATGGCCGGCGCGCGCTCGCCTGCCGCGTGAGCGTTCGCGAACCTGAACTGGCAGCCCGCCCGGCCGCGGGCAGTGTTCCGCCAGTGCGAACGGGCCGCCTGCGGCCTGACCCCGGTCAGCGGCGGGCGATTGCGCATGGATATATCCTCGGGCCAAGGTCAGATCGTCCTGCCAGGGTTCATCCCGCATGCGCCTGCGCTACCAACTCGAATGGCTGGACTCCGGGCAACCACGCCGCGAACTGGCGCCGGGCCGCTATCTGCTCGGCCGTGGCGGCGGCAGCGACCTGAAGTTCGATGTGCCCGGCGTCTCGCGCGAACACGCCGAGCTGATCGTCTGCGCCGACCGCGGCCTGCTGGTGCGCGATCTCGGCTCGACCAACGGCACTCGTGTGGATGGGGAACGCATCGCCGAGGGTGCGCGGAGCGGTGACATCGACCTCAGCCTGGGCAGCGTGCGCCTGCGCTTGCGCGAACGCATCGGGCTGGATGCACTGGCGCTGGCTGCGGATCCGTCGACGCCCGCGCCTGCGGCGGCAGGCGAATCCGCCACCGCGGCACCGACGGCTGCGCGCAGTCTGCTGCGCGAGCTGCGCCAGGCCTGCGACGCGCTGCGCCCGCCGGCACCCGCCGCGTGGCCGCCGGAAGCATTGTGCGGATTGCTCGAGGCCTGGTGCGAACGCAGCGAGGCGAGCCTGCTGCGCCTGCAGTCGATCGCCAGCGGCGCGGTGCTGGCGCAGGCGGGCGGCACGCCGGACAGCGCACCCGGTGTGCTGGCCGAACACGCCGGCTGGCAGCTCGCCGGCGATGCCCCGGCCGGCGCGCTGCGCGCGCTCGCCGAGGCCGGCGCGGAATTGCTGCGCTGGGCGCTGCCACCGGCCGAACCGCCGCCACTGGCGCACGCGCTCGCGGCGCCGCGCGACTGGCCGGGGCTACCCAGCCAGGCGCCAGCCATGCGCGCGCTGCTGGCGCCGCTGGAGCGGGTCGCCGGGGTCGCGCTGCCGGTGCTGCTGCTGGGCGAAACCGGCGTCGGCAAGGAGTTGATCGCGCACTGGATCCATCGCCGCTCGCCGCGCCGCGCAGGGCCCTTCCTGGCGCTCAACTGCGCCGCGCTGCCGCGCGAGCTGCTGGAAGCCGAGCTGTTCGGGGTCGAGCGCGGCGCCGCTACCGGCGTCGAGGCGCGCCCCGGCCTGTTCGAGCAGGCACACGGCGGCAGCCTGTTCCTCGACGAAGTCGGCGACACCGCGGCGGAGACCCAGGTGCGCCTGCTGCGCGCGCTCGAGGACGGCCGCCTGACGCGGGTCGGCGGACGCAGGCCGGTGCAGGTGGACGTGCGCGTGATTGCCGCCACCAATCGCGACCTGGATGGCGAGATCGCCGCCGGTCGCTTCCGCCTCGACCTCTACCACCGCCTCGCCGGCCACGCCGCGCAGGTTCCGCCGCTGCGCGACCGCGCCGAAGACATCGCGCCGCTGGCGCTGCACTTCTTCCGCCAGGCCCTCGCGCGCGCCGGCCGCCGCAGCGCCGGGATCACCGCGGCGGCGCTGCTGGCGCTGCAGCGCTGGCACTGGCCAGGCAATGTGCGCGAGCTGCGCCAGGCGATCGAGCGCGCGGCGGTCCTGCTCGACGACGGCGAAGCACTGGACCGCAACCACCTGCCGCCAGCGTTGCGCGCGGAACCGGCGCCCGACGCCGACGCGCTGCGGCTGGAGCCGGCATTGCTGCGCGCCGAGCGCGCCGCGCTGGTCGCCGCGCTGGCGGTGGCCGGCGGCGAGCACGAGCGCGCCTGGACCCTGCTTGGCATCGGCAAGACCAGCTTCTACAAGAAACTGCGCGAGCACGGCCTTGGCCGCGGCGGCGAGGACAGCTGAGATCGTGGGCGCCGGACGATGAGCGACGAGCGCACCCGCGACGAGCCCGCGACCCAGCCGATACCCAGCGTGGCCGCCGCCGCCGACTACGCGCCAGGTACCCGTTTCGGTCGCTACCGTTTGCTGCGCAAGCTCGGGCAGGGCGGCATGGGCGTGGTCTGGCTGGCCGAACAGAGCGAACCGATCCGGCGCCAGGTGGCGCTCAAGCTGGTGCAGCAGGCGCGCCTGGACCGCAGCGCGCGCGCGCGTTTCGAGCTCGAGCGGCAGGCGCTGGCCCTGCTGGCGCATCCGGGCATCGCGCAGATCCTGGATGCCGGCAGCCAGCCGGATGGCACCGCCTGGTTCGCGATGGAGCGGGTCGACGGCCGCCGTCTCGACGACTGGTGGCGCGAGGCTTCGTCGCTGCCGGCGCGCATCGAACTGATGGTCGCCGTATGCCGCGCGGTCGGGCACGCGCATCGCCGCGGCATCGTCCACTGCGACTTGAAACCGGCCAATGTGCTGGTGGTCGACGACCACGGCCAGGCACGGCCCAAGGTGATCGATTTCGGCATCGCGCGCGCGATCGGCGGTGATGAGGCGCAGCCCAATGGTGGCACGCCCGGCTACATGGCCCCCGAGCAGAACAGCGCCGGCGCCCTCGACGCGCGCGCCGACGTGCATGCGCTCGGCGTGTGCCTGCGCGCCGCGCTGGGCCTGGGCGCGCCAGCCGGCGACGCCATACCGGCGGCGCGGCTGTCGCGCGTACGGCGCGAGGAACTGGCGGCGCTGCTGGCGCGCGCCACCGCCGAGGATCCGGCGCTGCGCTACGAAGACGCGCATGCGTTCGCCGATGAACTCGAACGCTGGTTGCAACAGCGTCCACTGGCCGCGCTCGCCGATCGCCGCGGCTACCGCTGGCTTTGCTGGCTGCGGCGTCACCGCTGGCCGGCATTGGCGGCGGGCGCCTTCGGCCTGCTGGCGATGGTCTTCAGCCTGCAGTTGTGGCAGCAGTACCGGCAGACCCAGTTGCAGCGCGATACCGCCGAGCAGGTGGTGCAACTGCTGGTGGACACCTTCGCCGCCGCCGACCCGGTGCAGTTCCCCGGCGGCAGCGCGAGCGCGCGCGATCTGCTGGCAGCAGCGGCCGGCCGGGTGCAGCGCGAGGCCTTGCCGACAGCGGTGCGCCTGCGCCTGCTGCAGGCGCTCGGCGAGGTCCAGCACAACCTGGAGCTCTACCCCGATGCGCGCCGCAGCTACCAACTGGCGCAGGCGGCATTGGCTGTGGACGATGACGCCGGCCGCGACCGCATCGCGCTGTTGCTGGCGCGCATCGACAGCGACGCCGAGGACTACGCCGCGGCCGATGCGGCAGCGGCAGGGATCGCGCAGCGCCAGCGCACGCGCGACCCCGCACTCGCCGCCGACAGCCTGCTGCTGCGCGCCGACAACGCGCTGCTGCGCGACGAGGCTGCAACCGCCGCCGGCTTCGTCGACGAGGCAGCGACCCTGGTTGCGCCGCGCGACCACGATCGTTTGCGCCAGCTGGCGGTGCTGCGTGCGCGGATCGCCGGCGCGCAGGGCGAGGTGCAGGCAGCGATGCGTCACCAGCGCGAGGCGCTGGCGCAGGCCGCCGGACTGTGGGCGGCGGACGACTTGCGCACCCTCGACCTGCACAACGACCTCGCAATCTACGCCGGCCAGGCCGGCGAGCACGCCGAAGCGATCGCGCAACTGGAGCGCGTCGCGGCGTTGACCGCCGCGGCCTGGGGCAGTGACAGCGCCGGGCTCGCTACCGTCTACGGCAACCTTGGCGTCAATCGATTGCGCGCCGGCGATGCCGCCGGCGCCGAGGCCGAGCACCGCCGCGCGGTGGCGATCTTCGAGCAGCGGCTCGGGCGCGAATCGGTGCACACCGGTACCGAGTACAACAACCTGGCGGCGGCGATCGAGGCGCAGGGCCGTGCCAACGAGGCGCTGCCCTGGTTTGAACGCGCCGAGGCCGCGCTTACCGCGGCGGTCGGCGGCGAGCACTTCCGCGTCGGCGTGACCCTGCACAACCACGCCCGCGCGCGCATCGCCAGCGGCGACCTCGTCCGCGCCCGCGAACTGCTCGACCGCAGCGCGGCGATCCTCGAGCCCGCGCTTGGCCGCGAACACCCGCGCTGGCAGGTGTGGCGCACCAGCGAGGCCGAATGGCGCCTCGCGCGGGGCGATACCGCCGCCGCCCTGGCGATCCTGCGCGAAACCGCGCCGGCGCTGGCAGACGCCTTCGGCGCCCACAGCCGCGAAGCACGCCGCGCGCAGGAACTGCTGCAACGCGCGCTGGTGGCGGCGCGGGCATGCGCGGAAGCGCGGGCGCCGGGCGACGCCCCGGCCGGCGACGAGCCAGCGGACGCATGTCCGGGTTGAAGCCCCGCTAGTGTGGTGTTCCGTAATTAAGTTGAAGAAATTTCCGATGAATTTTGCGGCGAGGCAAGGCGAGAGGAGGGTGAAAGCCGGCGGCTTGCGCGGCATGCCGCGCGCCGGCTTGAACGCCCGCAACTGGTTGCGGGCCGGAACCGGAGGTCATAGCAGGGCTATGGCGACGACGAGCAACGCCGCATCGGCGCAAAAGGCGCGGAAATAATTCAAGGTAATTACGGAACACCACACTAGTGCCGCAGCGCGTTCGCGCTCGCGAACGACAGGCTGCCGGTGCGGCCACTCTGGTTCGCGTCTGCGCACCCCGGCAACCGCGGATGTGCCCGGAAGCGCTTGCGGACGAGGTGGCACGGAGCCTGCTAACAGGGGCCCAGACCCGTTCGTCCGGAGATCCCGATGTCCCGCTTCCTTGCCACGCTCGCGCTGCTGTTCGGGCTGTCGTCGCCGCCATTGCAGGCGCAGCCGACCGGCCTCGACCCCAGCTTCGATGGCGATGGTGAGCTCCTGATTCCCTTCCCCGGACTCACGCCCGGCAGCAACGACGTGTACCTCGACCGACTCGGCCTGGACCACGACGAGCGCATCCTGATCGCCGGCACCGATGGCGCAATCGGCAGCCGCCGCGGCATCGTCGGACGCCTGCTGGCCAATGGCAGCGCCGATCCGGCCTGGGCCGGCAGCGGCTTCAGCGTGCTTGACCAACGGACCGACATGGACGTGGCCGACCTGGTTGCGCTGCCGGACGGGGGCGCGCTGGTCTGCGGCAACTACGCTGGTACCACCGCCAGTCGCACCTGGGTTTTCGTCGCGCGCTTCCTCAGCAACGGCCAGCTCGATCCGAGCTTTGCAAGTGCTTCGGGCAACCCGGGGATCTACTTCGCAGAGCCGGCTGGATTCGACGACTTCAGTTGCGCTGGGTTGGAGGTGATGGGCGACGGCCGAGTGGCGGTTGCTGGCGCGACATTGGTTGCAGCGCAACAGCGTACTCAGCCTGCCTTGTTGCGGTTGACTTCGACTGGCGAACTCGACAGCAGTCTTGCCTTCGGTGGCTACGTACGTTTCAACGTCGACAGCGACCGCAGCGCGGTCGAGGCGCTGGTCGAGCAACCCGGCATCGGCTTGCTCGCCTTTGTGGTCGACCGCTTCAACCTGCGGTGGAGGCTGATCCGTTTGCGCACCGACGGCAGCCTTGACGAATCATTCATTCTCCAGTCCGGGCTGTTCCGTTCGTACAGCGAGACCTGGCTCTCCAGCAATGCGCTCGCTTTGCTGCCGGATCGCGGCATGCGCGTGATGTGGCCGGACGGGCTGCAGGCCACGCAACTGGAGACCAATGTGCATCACTGGCTGTTCAACGGCGGTACCGGACCCATCGCCCCCTTCATCCTCCAAGCTCCCGGCGCAAGCGATGGACTGTTCAGCAACGGCATGGTGGCGGCGCCGGATGGACGCATGGTGATCCTCGGCCGTCACAACATCGCACCGGGCAACTGCCGTCGCCAGCACGCGTTCCTGCACCTCGCGCGCCGAATGGCCAACGGCGATCCCGACACCAGCTTCGGCAGCAACGGCCAGCACAGCCGCTTTCCGCTGACGCCGGTGTTCCACCCGAGCGATTGCCAGCACGGCGTGGACAGGGTAGGCGATGTGCTGCTCGACCGCGCCGGCCGCATCCTCTCCGCCAGCACCATCGTGCACGGCTATCCCAACGCTGCGAGCGCCACGCCGGTGGTGCGTCGCCCACTGCTGACCCGCCAGTTCGGCTCGGCCTTCGCGGCGCCAGCATGGGACCTGACGCCCAGTGCGATGAGTTTCGTCGGGGTCTCGACGCGGCCGTCGACGCAGGTGCGTTCCGAAGTGGTGACGGTCGGCGGCCTCGACAACGGCGTCGATGTGCCGGCCTATGTCCTCGGCGGGGAACTGTCGCGCAATGGCGGCGGCTATACCCGGCTGCCCACGATGGTGCGCAACGGCGACCAGTTGCGCGTACGCACGCTGGCGCCGGCTGTCTCCGGCCAGAGCAGCAGCGCGCGCCTGTACGTCGGCGGCATCCGTGCGCACAACAGCTGGGTGGGCCTCGGCAACCAGGTGCAGGCCAACTTCGTGGTCACCGCCGACCAGCCGGCGCTGCCCGGCGTGCGCTGCAGCAGTGGCGGCGGCAGCAACTGTAATGCGGCGATCCCGGACAACGGCAGTGTCGAGAGCACCCTGAACCTGGTCAATCCGGGCAGTTGCAACTTCATCACCGGCGTGCGCGTCGGCATCGACCTCGAACACGCTTTCGTCGGCGATTTGCGCATCACCCTCACCGATCCGAATGGCCGCGTATTCATCGGTGGAAGCGAGGGCATCGTCGACCTGGTCGACCGCGTGCCCGGCAGTGCCGGCGGCAGCCCGGGTAGCTGCGGCCGCCGCGACGTGCTCGCGGTGTACGCCGACGACGCATTGCGCGAGGGCCAGAACGCGTGCGGCCAGCCGCTGAACCAGCCGGCGCTGTCGGGCGACCTGCGCCCGGCACAGGCGCTGTCGCAACTGATCGGCCGACGCACCACCGGCAACAACGGCGCCTCCAGCAGCGGCGCATGGAAACTCCTGGTGCAGGACCAGGCGGGCGGCGACACCGGCCAGTTGCACGACTGGTCGCTGGACCTCGGCTGCGGCGCCAGCGCACCGGCGCTGTCGGACCTGTCGGCCAGCGTCAGCGGCCCGTCGATGCCGGTGGCCGGCAGTACCGTCAACCTCAGCTGGACGATCACCAACCTCGGTCCGGTGGCGACCGGCAACGGGCGTTTCCAGGCGGCTCTGCCGACTGGCCTGACCGACAGCCTGGACAATCCGGCCTGGGGTTGCAGCGCTTCCGCCGGCGGCAGTTGCACGCCGTTGATCCCCTGCTTCGGTGCCTGCATCGGTTCCGAAATCGACGCCGCGCTGAGCCTGCCGCTCGGCGGCACCGCCACCTTCTTCGCCACGGGCACGCTGACCGAACTCGCCGGCGACGGCCTGCTGACCGTCAACGGCCGCGTCTGGACGCCGCTGGCGGTTGGCGGCACGCGCGACCCGAATCCGCTCAACGACACGGTGCAGTACCAGGCGCCGATCGTGCGCAGCACCGATCTCGCCGTCAGCTCGCTGAGCCACGCCTGGTCCGGGCAGACCCTCACGGTCACCGCGGTGGTCGGCAACAGCGGCCCGAGCCAGGCCAGCGGGTTCAGCTTTGCGCTCGACCTGCCGGATGGACTCGTCGTGCAGGCAGCGTCCTGCGACCGCTCGCCATTGCCCTGCGGCGGCTTCCTCGCCATCGAGGCCGGCAACGTGGTCCGGCTGACCAACGCCGGACTGCTGCCGAACCGCACGCCGATGACCTTCGTGGTCAGCGCGCAGTGGGCGCAGAGCGTCTCGCCCGGCGCCATGCAGGCGCAGGTCAGCGCCGATGGCACCGCCAGCGACCCGCTCCCGGCGAACAACTCGGCCAGCCAGACCATCGACGCACCACCGGCGCAGACACCGCTGATCTTCCAGAACGGCTTCGAGTGATTCTTTTGCTTGCGCCGGACAGGGTGCCGAAGACCAGGACGTCGGCGGTATCATCGTCGTCGAGGTGACGACCATGACTGGATCCGCCTTCAGTTCTCGACCGGCGCCATGCCTGGCTCCGACGGTTGTGACGGGCTTGGGTCGCGCGCGCGCCGGAATGGCCTGGGTCGTGCCATGCCTTCTCCTGTCGACCCTGCTCCCGGCCCACGCCGCGAGTTTCCGCGTGGTCGCGGCGCAGGCCGGCGACGTGCTGCGCGATCCACGCCTCGCCGAGGACGGAGCGGTGCACTACATGCGCACCGGCAGCGTCTGGGCGCTCTACACCGAACAGGTCGAATTGCTGCGGGTGGGATCGCCCGCCCCCTGGAATCCGGCCTTGAACGTCACCTTCCTGCAGCCGGCGGCAGGTCGCCACGGCGGTCTGCTTTACCGGGCCAACGTCAGTGGGCCGGGTATCACCACGAGCAATCGCCAGTTCGACATGCTGGCCGCTGCTGGCGGGCACCTGGTGATCGGCCAGTCGACGGTCACGCCTGCACCTGGCGCCGGGGCCGGTGTGACCTTCAATGGCGCCTTCCTCAACAGCCTGCGCCTGTCGCTCGGGAATGTCTCGCTGCTCGCCGGCCTGGCGGGCGGGAACACCCAGTGCAATCCGGCGGCGCCGGGCTACAACTGCGAAGGCATCTGGTACGGCGACGCAGGCAGCCTGTTTCTGCGCGCACGCGCCGGAGACGCCGCCCCGGGCTTCGGCGTCAACCATGTGCTGCACCGCTTTTCCGACAGCGGCAACAATTTCGCTCCGGTCGCGGGCAGCAGCGTCGCGTTCATCGCCGACGTGCTCGACACGGTCGGCCTGGGCAGCACCAAAGCCATCTACCGGAGCGTGCCTGGCGCAGCGCCGCAACTGGTGGCCAAGGAAGGCGATGCGGTGCCGGGAGGGGGCACGTTGAGCGGCCTGCAGGCGCCGAGCATCGATCGCCACGGAACCGTCGCATTCCGCGACAACAACGGGCTGTACGTCAGCGCGGCGATCGGCTTCCGGGTGCTCGCGCGGCGCTTCGGCCCGGCGCCCGGCGGCGACAGCTTCAGCCAGTTGCAGCACCCGGCGATGGCCGGACACGCCATCGCATTCAAGGCCGAACTGCAGGCTTTCACGCACGACGCGATCCTGCTCGAGACCGACACCCAGGCGCTTTCCGTCCTGGTGCGCGAGGGCGACGCTGCACCCAATGTCGCGCCCAATGTGGCTGGCGTGTTCAGCCAGTTCCGCACGCAGGCGCTGGTCAACGCCTGCGGCCAGGTGGCCTTTTTCGGTTTGCTCAACCCGGGCGGTGGCATCACCAGCGCGAACGATGCCGGCATCTGGGTCTACGACGCGCTCGGCAACGGCGAACTGATCGTGCGCGAAGGGCAGTCGGCGGCCGCGTTCGGACACGCTCCGCACAGCGTGTCCGCGGTTCACTTCCTCGACGACGGGAACACGGCCGAGCGCGCGAGCCTGGACGACGGCGGCGTGGCCGTGTTCAACGACCAGTCGCAGCTGGTGTTCACGCTCGAGTTGTCGAACGGAACCGATCTGGTGGTTGCGGCCCAGGCGGAGCTGCGCTGCGATCGCGTGCACGCCGACGGCTTCGAGCAGGCGCTCTGAGGGCCCGGTGCGTCTGGCCGGTTTCGCCGGCGCACCCTATTCGAAGCCGTTCGCGTACAGCAAGGGCGCCGGCGTTGTCGCTTCGGTTCCGCCGATCGGTCCCAGCACCAGCTCGTAGGGGCCTCCAGTTGTGCGGCCACTGCTGGCGGTCGCCAGCTCGAGTTCGAATGCAGCGGCCGAGGCACGGCCACCGGGGTCGACCGACAGGCGCTCGATCCGGTATGGGCCGGAATCGCCGGCAGTCAGTGCGAACAGCAACACGGGACAGGTCAGAAGGCTCATGGTGGTCGCATCCGGTCGTTGTCGCCTCCTCTGCACGCGGCGTGCCAGCTCGACGACGGCGCGCAAACTGCACCACGGCGGTCGAGCACGCCCGGCCCGTCGCAGGTCTGCGACGCCGGCGTCGCGCTGTTGAGACGACAACAGGCGCGCGGCACGTACAGTCAGGGCTTGCGCGCCCCCGTCGAGCTGGCACGCCGCGTGCAGAGGGGGCGACAACGACCGAATCCGGAGCACCTGCCATGTCGACCCGCCTGTTCCCGCTTTTGCTGCTCTTCGCGGCGTGGGTCGGTCCGACCGCGGCGCAGATTCCGCTCGGCGATCCGATTTCCCTGCAGGGCAGTTTGCGCGACGCCGGCGCGCCGGCACAGGGTGTCTACGACTTCCGCGTGCGCTTCTACGATGGTCCGGACCTCGGCAGCGGCAATCCCACCGGGCCGGCGCTCGACATCGCCGACGTGCCGGTCGAGACCGGCGTGTTCCACTTGAGCGTCGATCCGCCGGATGTGGAGTTCGTCGGCGAACGTCGCTGGGTGCAGGTGTCGGTGCGTCCGGGTGCCAGCAGCGGGGCTTACACCGATCTCCTGCCGCTGATCGCGGTCGCTCCCGCGCCGCAGTCGCTGTATGCGCTGCAGGCGCAGACCATGCTCGGCTTCATGCCGGACGACTTTGCCGCCGCCAGCCATGTTCACGCCGTGCTCGCGCCAGGTGCCGGCCTGACCGGCGGCAGCTACGATGGCAGCACCGCGCGCAGTATCGCCGTCGATTTCGGCGTCGGGGCGGGACAGGCGGTGGCCGGAAACCAGGCCTTGACGGTGACCGCCGGAGCCGGCCTCGGCGGCGGGACCAGCAACAATGCGCTCGGCGATGGCGCCAGCGTGCAACTGGACATCGGTGGCGGCAACGGCATCACGGTCTCCGCCGACTCGGTGGCGGTCAATGCCGGCGCCGGGCTGGCCTTCCAGGGCGGCGCGCTGGTGGTAGCGGAGGGCGCCGGGCTGATGCTCGACAGCGGTGTGCTCAACATCGGCGAAGGCGCCGGTATCGTCGTCGGCAGCAACCAGATCGCTGCGCGCGTCGACAACAGTACGATCGGCATCGACGCCGGCAACCGACTGTCGGTGCTTCCCGGCGCGCGCGTGCCACAGTTCCGCAACGTTGCCATCGTGGCTCTCGCCGGCGGAAGCTACCCGACGCCGCAAGCCGCCCTGGCGGCGCTCGCCAGTTGGTGCACAAATCCCAGCGCTGCGGAACCCTGCCGGGTCTGGATCATGCCCGGGGAGTACCCGGTCAGCAGTCCGATCGTGCTGCGCTCCCACGTGGAACTGCACGGCTTCGGCGCTGCGGCCACCGTGCTGGTACGCAGCGGCGCCGCCAGCAACTCGCCGTTGCTGAGCGCCGGCAGCGCCTGCGCCAGCGCAGCGCCGTGCGTGGTGGCCGACCTCGGCCTGCGCCTGACCGGCAGCGGCGCGACCGCGACCGCGATCAGCGCGAGCGCGGCGCACCTGGACTTGCGGCGGGTCGACGTCGCGGTCGCTGGTGGCAGCAGTGCCAACTACGGGCTGCTCGCCAATGGCGGCAGCCTCGCACTGTTCGATTCCGACGTGCTCGCCGATGGCAAGGGCAGCCGCGCGCTCGATCTGACGGCGCTGCCGGCGCGGATATCGCGCAGCGAACTGCGCGCCTACGGGGAAGCCATTTACGGGATGCGCCTTTTCGGCGGCTCGCTGCGCAGCGACGGGCTGCGCGTCGAGGCTCGCGAGATTGCCAGCGGCTCGTTCACCGTGGTGGAACTGTCCGGCACGGCCCATTGGCAGGACCGCGCCAGCGAGCTGATCGGCGGCGGCGGCTGCGCATCGTGCGTGATGCTGGTGCTGCTCGGCAGCAGTTCCGCCGAGCTCGATGGCACCCGCATCGCCAGCCGCTACAGCAATGCCCCGGGCGCCGATTCGCTGCTGATCGTCAATGCCGATCCGTCCGCGACCGGCGCGCGCCACAATCTCGATATCCGTAACGCCACGCTCACCTGCGATGGCAGCAGCAGCAACTGCATCGGGCTGCAACTCGCGAAGGGATCGGTGCAACTGCGCCACAGCGAGCTGTATGCGGTGGCGACCACGCTGCAGACGCTGACGCCGCCGGGTGGTTCGCTCGCATCGGTGAGAGTCGTCGCCAGCACGGTCCACGCGGGCGCGGATGCGCTCGCCAGCGTCGCCAGCGGCACGAGCTTGTTCCTGCTGCAGAACGACCTGATCGGCGGCAGCGTCTCCGGTGCCGGCAGCCGTACCTGTCGTGGCAATGCGCACACCTCGGGATTCCTGGCGAGCAGCTGCCCCTGAGCAGAGTCAGCGGCGCGGCTTCCGGTCGCGCGTCCGCGGTGCGCGCGCGCTCGCGGGAAGCCGCCAGGGCGCTCGTGCCGCTTCACCCTTCGCTTCCCGGACTCTTCGCCCGCGGACGGAGCGAGCACGATTCATCCCTCGCGGGTAGGGAGGCCCGGTGAGACTTCACTCGAAACCGGTGCGCAGCAGCACATCCGTGAGCACTTCCGGCATGTGCATGACGATGCAGTGGATCGCGCCGGCCAGGCTGATGATGGTCGAGCAGTTGACCGGCACGATGGTGCGCGCCGGGAAGGCCTGCTGGAAGACCGCGAGTGCGTTGGCGTTTTCCGCCGTGTAGCCGTTGAAATTGCACATCAGCACGGTGTTGTTGAGGATCACCGCGTTCGCATAGGTGTAGTGGCTGTTGCTGGCGCGCCAGCCGGGCAGGCGCAGCACGGTCTTGCTACGATTGGCCAGCAACGTGGCGGTGGCCTCGGTCACCTGGCGCGGCACGCTGTAGACGCCGCCGGTGTTCGGGTACTCGTTGACGATCACGCGGTCGCCGTCGGCCGGCAGCATCCACATGTCGATGTGCTGGGTGGAATCGAAGCTGGCCGGCAGCGGATCGGTCAGGGTGACGTCGAGGCCCTGGTAGGCCATGTAGTAGTCGCGGATCTGCTGTTCGCTCAGGCCCGGATTCTCGTTGACGATCAGCCGCGTCATGTAGGCGCTGCCGTCGGCGAACAGGTGGAAATTGCCGCCACCGTGCGTCAATGGAATGTCGAACTTGGTCTCGCCCGTCTGCTGCGCCACGAGCCCGGGCACCGCGTCATCGAGCGGGCGCGGGCGGTTGTAGACGTGATCGACCATCGAGCGCCGGCCGTTCTCGGCGATGTAGCGCGGGCCGTAGTCGCGCATCCACACGCTGTCGCTGGGGCCGACGATGAACTGCACGCGCGACAAATTGGCACCGGCGTTCGCGAGCGTGGTCGTCGCCGAAGACTGCAGCGCGCTGGACACGACCACGTACAGGATCATGTCGGGTTCGTTGTTGGTCATCGCCACCGCCATTTCCGTCAGCAGCGCGTTCTGCGAACCCCAGCGGATCAGCAGGCCGGCGTTGCGTTCGTATTCGGCGGGCGTGTCGACACTGCCGCCCGGCGGCGCCAGCGGCATCTGCGAGAGATCCGGCAGGCGCCAGCGCACACGTTCTTCCGGTGCGAATCCACGCGGCAGCGTCGCCTCGTCGTCGCGGATCGTCGCGAGGTACGCAGGATCGGCGAGGCGCAGCTCGGCGGCGGCCAGTGGTGCGGTGAACACGGTGAGCAACAGGGCGGTGCGGATGTTCAAGTCGGGTTTCCGGTGTGCAAGAGGGATCGACCGTCGCCAAAGGATAGGAAATCCAAAGCCACCTCTTGTGCATGGTGTGGCGCGGTGTGGCTGCGGCCGGATGCCGTCAAGCGTCCCGCACGCACTCCGCATGGCCCTCTACTCCTCAGTCTAGTGTGGTGTTCCGTAATTACCTTGAATTATTTCCGCGCCTTTTGCGCCGATGGGGCGTTGCTCGTCGTCGCCATAGCCCTGCTATGACCTCCGGTTCCGGCCCGCAACCAGTTGCGGGCGTTCAAGCCGGCGCGCGGCATGCCGCGCAAGCCGCCGGCTTTCACCCTCCTCTCGCCTTGCCTCGCCGCAAAATTCATCGGAAATTTCTTCAACTTAATTACGGAACACCACACTAGTTGCTCGGCGGCGCTCGCGGAGCCTCGGTCCCCTCGGCAGGCCCGCCTCGCCGCCTATGACCTTCCTTCCCCGCGCTCCGCAAGGCACACTTCCCGGCTCGCTCGTCGCCAGGCACCCACATGGACTTCCGGTTCACCACGGTCGCCGAAGCGCGGGAGGTCGAACAGATCCTCGCGCTTCAGGCCGAAAACCACCGCGACCACGTCGACGCCGCCACCGCCGCGAGCGAGGGCTTCACGAGCGTGCGCCACGACCCGTCGGTGCTGCAATCGATGAACCGGGCCCATCCCTCGGCGGTGGCGTGGTCGGGCGATCGCCTGGCCGGCTACTGCCTGATGATGGCGCAGGCGTTTCGCGACCGCGTGCCGGTGCTGCAGCCGATGTTCGCGTTGCTCGACGGACTGCGCTGGCGCGGCGAGGCGCTCGCGGGAAATCCGCGCTGGTTCGTCATGGGCCAGGTCTGCGTAGCCCGCGATTTCCGCGGCATGGGCGTCTTCGACGGCCTCTACCGTGAACTGCGCCGCGCTTACTCGGGCGAGTTCGACTTCACCGTGACCGAAGTCTCGCAGCGCAATCCGCGCTCGCTGCGCGCGCACCGCCGCGTCGGTTTCGAGACCCTGCACCAGTATCTGGACCCGGTCAGCGGCGAGCGCTGGGAAGTGATGGTCTGGGATTGGCGTCAGCCCGGCGCTCCCTGAACTGCCGCTCAGGCGTGCGACCAGTCGCGCGCTGCGGTCGTGGTCGAGGTGCGGGCGCAGCAAGCCCCAGTAGGCGTTGTCGCCGATGCCGGCGTGGATCGCGCGGCCGGTCCTCGGGCCAGCGGCGCAGGATCTGCAGGTAGGCAGCCAGCGCCCCGTGGAAACGGAGCAATCTCGCCAGCGTGCGGTTGCGGCATCTACCCGACCAGAGCTGCGACGGAACGCCCAAGCGCGGGACTCGGACCGGATCGCACTTGACCGGAGTCAGTGCGCCCGTCCGGCCCAAGCGCCTACCGTCGGTGCATCCCACGGGTCCGAGGACGGTCGATGCGATTCGCAGCCTGGATTTTGTTCGCGCTGCTGTCCGCAGCCCCCGCACTGGCGCAGTTGCCGCTACCGCTGACACAACAGGATTTCCGCGTGCCCGGCACCCAGGTGGGCGATATCGCGCCCACGCTGCTGCAGTCGGCGAACGTCTGCAAGGTCTGCCATGGCGGATACGACGCGCAGACCGAACCCTGGGCGACCTGGGCCGGCAGCCTGATGGCGCTGGGTGGCCGCGATCCGCTGTTCTATGCGCAGATGGCGACTGCGAATCAGGACGTGTCCAATGTCGGCAGCTACTGCCTGCGCTGCCACGTGCCAGTATCAGTCGCCAGCGGCCATGTGCAGCAACCCACCGGCAGCACGCTCGACGCGCACGACCAGGAAGGCGTGAGCTGCCACTTCTGCCACCAGATGGTCGACCCGGTCTATCGGCCGGGGATCAGTCCCGCGGAAGACGCCGCGATCCTGGCCGGACTGGCATCGGTGCCGCAGCACTTTGCCAATGCGATGTTCGTGCTCGACCCGCAGGACCGCCGGCGCGGGCCGCGCGCGGACGCCGCGCCGCCGCACGCGATGCTGGTTTCGCCATTCCATCGCGAGAGCCGGATGTGCGGCACCTGCCACGATGTCGGCAATGTCGCCACCACGCGCCAGCCCGACGGCAGCTACCGCTACAACGCGGTCGACACGCCCGCGCCGAGCGGCGACCCATGGACCCAGTTCCCGCTGGAACGCACCTACACCGAATGGAAGCTGTCCGCCTTCGCCGCGGGCGGCGTCGACCTCGGCGGTCGTTTCGGCGGCGCGCGTGGCCCGGTGGTGGCCAGCTGCCAGGATTGCCACATGCCCACCCGGAGCGGCAGCGCCTGCAGCTGGGGCGCGCTGCGCAGCGATCTGCCCAGCCACGAATTCGCCGGCGCCGCGGTGCCCTCGCTGGACCTGATCGCGGCGCACACCGCCGGCGACCCATCGGTAGACCAGGGCGCGATCGCCGCCGGCCGCGCGCGGGCGCTGTCGATGCTGCAGCGCGCCGCCGACGTGGAACTTGGGTTGGACGCGGGCGAGCTGGTCGCGCGAGTGGTCAACCACAGCGGGCACAAGCTGCCGACCGGACACATCGAAGGCCGCCGGGTGTGGCTGAACCTGCGCTTCCTCGACGCCACCGGCGCGCTGCTGGCCGAGCACGGCGGCTACGACCTGGACACGGCGACGCTGGACGAAGCCAGCACCGTGGTCTACGAGATGCTGGTCGGGCTGAGCAGCAGTGCGGCCGGTGTGACCGGACTGCCCGCCGGCCAGACCTCGCACATGGCGCTCGCCGACAGCATCGTCAAGGACACCCGAATCCCGCCGCGCGGCTACGCCAACGCGAGCTTCGAGGCCGGCGGCGCGCCGGCGGTCGGCATCGCCTACGCCGACGGCCAGTATTGGCACGAGCGGCGCACGCCGCTGCCGGGCGGCAGCGATCGCATCGTCGCCACGCTCTACTACCAAAGCCTGCCGCGCGGGTACATCGAGCATTTGCGCGACGGCAACACCAGCGACCACTGGGGCAACACCCTGCACAGCCTGTGGCAGCAGACCGGCCGCGGCGCCCCGATCCAGATGGCACGCACGGTGCTTGCGCTGGGCGATGCGCTGCATGCCGACGGCTTCGAATCCAGCGCGGCGCAACCGGACCGGGCGCGATGAGCCTGGTCCTGCTGTTGCACCTGCTCGGTGCGACGGTGTGGACCGGCGGGCATCTGGTGCTGGCGTTGGCGATCCTGCCGCAGGCGCTGCGCGAGCGGCGCATCGATGAGTTGCTGCAGTTCGAACGCCGCTACGAGCGCCTCGGCCTGCCGGCGCTGTTGCTGCAAGTCGCGACCGGCATCGCGCTGGCGCACGCCCATCTGCCGGATCCCTGGCACTGGTTCGATCCCTCCCAGCCGCTGGCCAGGCCGATCGGCCTCAAGCTGTTGCTGCTCGCCCTGCTGCTGCCGGTGGCGGTGCATGCGCGTCTGCGCCTGATCCCGCGCCTGAGCGTCGCCACGCTGCCATGGCTGGCGGCGCATATCGTCTTCGTCACCGTGCTTTCGGTGGGTTTTGTCGTGATCGGCGTGTCATTCCGCACCGGCTGGCTGTACTGACCGGCCGCGCCCGCGGCGAGCGCCGCTCAGTCGGCGCCCGCGGGCACGTAGACCATGCTGCCATCGCGCATGCGGTAGGCGGCGCCCGCCTTGCGGCCTTCGCCGCGCCGATCTCGCCGGCGCTCTGGTAGCGCTCGATGGTCTGCGCATACGAATGGCAAAGGCCGATGCCGGGCGGGGCCCGATTGCGCAACCGCCGTGGCTGGCCAGGGTGCGGTCTGTGTGTGCGGGTTCGCGGCTTGGGGCGCGCGCGCTGGTGGCGCCGTGGCGGCGGATTCGGCCGGCTGCGTTCGCTTTTCCCGCTGCCTTGCGTTGGATCCCGCGAACCGGGCATTCCGCCCCGGATCTGGGAAGCAACCATGCGTTGGATCGTCTGCCTTGCGCTGCCGCCGTTGGCTGCGTTGGCGCTGCCGCTTGCGGCGGCGAATTTCTGTGTTTCCAACTCGGCCGCACTGCAGGAGGCCATCGAAACCGCAGCCAGCAATTCGGACACCAACGACCAGATCCGGATGCGCCCGGGCATCTATCCGTCGCCACCGAACGGGTTCGGCCGCGCGGTGTTTGCCCCCGACGACAACATCGCCATTTCCGGCGGCTGGCTGCCTTTGATCGGCCCCTGCGACTTGCCGGGTTACGACCCGAGCGCGAGCGTCATCGATGGCGAAGGACAGCGCGCGGGCCTGGTGATCCATCGCAGCGGCAGCGGCAGCGGCGAGACCAATTTGAGCTGGCTGACCATCCGCGGCGGGCGCCAGATGATGAGCTCCCTGTTCTACGGTAATGGTGGCGGCCTGGCGATCTTCGGCAGCGGCCCGGTCAGGCTGGAAAATCTGGTGTTCCGGAGCAACCGCGCCAATGTGAATGGCGGCGCGGTGTACCTCGGCGGTGGCGAGCGCACGCTGCGCAACAACCTGTTCGTCGACAACCAGGCCGTCACCGGCAGTGCGGTCTACGCGCCTGCTGGTGGCGCGGTTGTCCTCAGCAACAACACCGTGACCGCAAACATCAGTGCAGGTGCCGGCACCTATGCGGTGGACCTCAGCAACGTCAGCCCGGTCTCTGCGTGGAATAACATCCTCAGCGGCAACCTGGGTGGCGGCATGGACCTGGGAGCCTTCTTCGCGCTGCTGACGCAAAACAATCTGGGCAGCTTCTGCTGCATGGCTGACGGGGGCAGCCAGGGCAACAGCACGGCAGACCCGCAGTTCGTCAGCGCCAGCGACCAGCGCCTGCGCAGGACTTCGCCGGCGATCGATGCCGGGGTCAACAACAGCGTCGGCAGCCGCGACCTGGACGGTCGCCCGCGGCAGATCGGGCCCGCCGTGGACCAGGGTTCCTACGAGGTCGATTTCATGTTCGCCGATGGTTTCGATTGAGCCGCGCGCCAGGTTTGCCCGCACCCGTGCTGATCCCGGTCAAGGCATCCCCATCCCCGCTGGTCAGGCTGGCTATCCCGGCGCGCCCGAAGCGGACAGAATGGTGCGGGACCGGTCCAGGAGTGTGGCGAACGCGGGCGCATGGGCGAGGAGCACACCACCGCGCTGTTGCTGCGGCGCTGGCGCGACGGCGACCGCCGGGCGCGCGAGGACCTGTATGCGCGTCTGGATCCCTTGCTGCGGCGCTGGGCGCACGGGCGCATGCCGCCGGGCCTGCGCGACCAGGCCGACACCGGCGACCTGGTGCAGACCGCGCTGCTGCGTGTGATCGGGCGCCTCGACCAGTTCGAGTCCACTCATGGCGGCGCGCTGTATGGCTATGTGCGGACCGCCCTGCTGAATGTGATCCGCGATGCCTGGCGCGCGCATCCGCAGGCCGGGCGCGAGCCGGTCGCTGCGCTCGCCGATCTGCCGCAGCCGCCAGGTTCGGCGCTGGAGGCTGCGCTTGGGCGCGATGGCCTGCTCGCCTACGAACAGGCGCTCGCCGGCCTCGAGCCCGCGCACCGCGAGCTGGTGCTGATGCGCTTCGAGTTCGGCCTGTCTTTCGGCGAGATCGCCAGCGAGCTGGGTGAGAGCGCGGACGGCGTGCGTATGAAGCTCAACCGCGCGCTCCGGCGCATGGCGCAGATGCTCGACGACGACGATGAGCGATGACGCCGAATTCGACGCGCTGATCGCGGACCTGACGGAAGGCCGCCCGCCAGTCGGCGACACCGACACGCGCTCGGCGGCCGCGCGCCGCGTGGGACGCCTCGCGCGCATGCTGGCGGCGGTCGCGAGCGCGACCGCGGGCGAGACGGCGCCCGCGGGGTCGGCGGTTGGCGAAGTCCTCGGCGCCTGGCGCTTGCTGCGTCCGCTCGGTCGCGGCGGCATGGGCGAGGTCTGGCTGGCGGAGCGCTGCGACGGCCAGGTCGAGCAGCAGGTGGCGATCAAGCGCGTGCATGCACGCGGCGCTACGCTGGTGCGGCGCATGCAGCGCGAACGACGCGCGCTGGCGCGCTTGGCGCATCCGCACATCGCACGCTTCCTGGATGCCGGTGTCGACGAGCATGGCGCGCCCTACCTGGTCATGGAATACGTCGACGGCGAGCCCATCGACCACTGGTGCGAGCGCACCCAGGCATCGCTCGCGGCGCGGGTCGATCTGCTGATCGGGATCGGCGAGGCGCTAGCGCACGCGCACCGGCAGCTGGTGGTGCACCGCGACCTCAAGCCGGCGAATGTGCTGGTCGACCACAGCGGTTCGCCGCGCCTGCTCGACTTCGGCATCGCGCGACTGCTGGAGGACACCGGCGATGGTGCCACCGACACCGGCCTCGCGCCGATGACGCCGGCCTACGCGGCGCCGGAGCAGTTGCTGGGCGACGAGATCAGCACCGCCACCGATGTGCATGCGCTGGCGCTGCTCGGCTATCGATTGCTGACCGGCGGCCTGCCGGCGCTGCGCGAGCAAGCGATCGGGGCGCGCCAGGCCCTGCGCATCGCCCAGCAGGGCGCCGAGCCGGCGAGCGTCGCGCTGGCGCGCCGCGGCGGCCTGCCGGGCTTCGCGCCGGCGCAGTTGCGCGGCGACCTGGATGCGATCCTCGCGCTGGCGATGCGCCCGGAGCCCGGCGCGCGCTATGCCAGCGTCGCGGCGCTGACCGAGGACCTGCGCCGCTACCGCGCCGGGCTGCCGGTGGCGGCGCGCGGGCGCCAGCGCGGCTATCGCTGGCGCCGCCTCGCATGGCGCTACCGCGGGCGCCTGGCGGCTGGCGCGATTGCGGTCGCCGGCCTGCTCGGTGGCAGCGCGCTCGCCTGGCAGCAGGCCGAGCGCGCGCTCGCGGCGAACCGCGCCGCGCAGGCGGTGCAGCGCTTCCTCGAAGACGTGTTCGTCTCCGCCGATCCCTGGCGCAGCGACCCGCCGGGCAGCGTGCCGACCGCGCTCGACCTGGCGCGCCGTGGGCTCGAGCGGATCGACGCCGAACTCGCCGACCAGCCGCGCGTGCAGGCCGACCTCTACCTGCGCCTCGGCCGCGTGTTCACCGTGGCCGGCAGCCGGCGCGATGCAGTGCGCGCCTTTGCGCGCGCGGTCGAACTGCACGAGCGCCTGCCCGAGATCGACCGCGTGCGGCGCATCGACACCCGCCTGCGGCACGCCGGCGTGCTGTTCTACAGTGGCGACTACGATGCTGCCCAGGCGCGGCTGGAACAGCTGGCGCGCGACTATTCCGCGGCGGAGCTGGACGCCATCGGCCAGGGTTTCCACCTGCACACGCTGCGCATGGACCTGGCGCGCGAACGCGGTCACTACGCCGAGTCCCAGCGCCACAACGCGGCCGCGCTCGCGGTGGTCGACAGCGTCGACGACCCGCCGCGGATGCGCGCCAGCCTCGCTTACTACCGTGTGCTGACCCGGGTGCGCAGCGGTGAGATCGGCGCCGCCGCGGACGACGCGCTGGAGGCTCTCGTGCGCCTGGACGCGCTGTCCGGCGTCACGCCGCAGTGGCGCGCGCATGTGCTCGACCGTTGCCTGCAGGTGCTGCTGGCGCTGGGGCCGGAGGCGGCGGACCTCGAACGCGCCGATCGCAACCGCGCCCAGCGCGCGCGGCTGTTCGGCGACGACAGCGGCTACCACGCGCAGTCGCTGCTGACGCTGGCGCGCGCCCTGCACGCCGCCGGTCGCCTGGACGTCGCGGCCGCGTATGCGGCTCAGGCTGCGGCGCACTACGCCGGCGGCGACGGCGAGGATCGCAGCGCGCGCGACTGGGCGGAGGCGCGCTACCTGCAGGGCTTGGCGGCGCTCGCGCTGGGTGAGCCGGCGCAGGCGCGCAGCGCGGCCGCCGACGCGCACACGGTGTTCGCCGGCTATGGCGGCGACGACGCGCCTCCGGCGCTTGCGGCTGCCGCGCTGGATGCGGCGGCGGATCCGGCGGCCGACGCCGACCCGCGCCTGGCGCAGATCCTCGGGCGCCAGCGCGCGCGCCTGGACCTCGCCGCGCCGCAGAGCGCCCTGTGGCTGGCGCAGCGGGCGCACGCGCGCGGCGACGGCGAACGCGCCGCCGACTACGCACGCATCGGCCTGGCGCTGCTGGCAGCGCAGGGACGGCCAGCACAGCGGCTGGCCGCCGCCCTGCGCGCGTTCGCGCCAGCGGTGGCGGTCGATGCGGCTGCGATCAGCGCGGCGGAGACCCGCAGCGCCTATCTGCGTGCGCGCATCGACGCGGAGTTGATGCGCGTGGAGGAGTCGCTGCGCTGAAGCTGTTCGGTCCGCGAAGCCTCGGGCGGGTTCATGCGAGGCCGATCAGCTTTCTGCCACGAGCACGCGCGCGTCGGCCTGCGCGGCCTTACAGGCGGCTTGGAACTGACCCTCGCGCGGCTGCGCATGCGCGACGAGGCGCAGCAGTGCCAGCGCCGCCGCGTGCCGCTCCCAGAGCTGCAGGCAGTCCGCGGCGGCGACCAGAACCAGCTTGCGGCCCTGGCACACGGTTGCGGAGCATCTGCCCGGGCACAGCCGGCGCACTGCCAGCCGACGATGGTGTCCGGGATGTTCACTGTCCGGCGCGGAAGGTCGCGTCGTCGAAGCGCTGCGGGTACAGCTTCAGCGCCTGCTGCAGCTTGGCCCAGGCGTCGTCGTCGCCGGTGTCGGCGCGTAGCCCGGCGGCGCCTTCGAGGAGCAGCGCGAGCACACCGTGCAGCGCGGCATCGGCATCGGGCTCCAGCTTGCATTGCGCGAACAACTGCTGCACCTCGCCGTCGATGTTGTCGGCCAGCGCCGTGGCGGCGACGCCATCGCCCGGGCGCGGAGCCGCCAGCAGGTCGCGGATCTTCAGCATGCCCGCTCGCAGCGGCGCATCGGTGGCGTGCAGCAAGCCGTCCGCGGTGGCCGCGACATGCGCGGCACCCGCGTGTTCGTGCGCGTGCTCCTGCGCCGGGACGCCGTGGGCCCCCAGGCCGCACAGCAGGGCGCCCAGCAACATTGGTTTGTCTGGTTTCATCGTCGATCATCCATCCGTTGGGGTTTCGATTGATTGTGGGAGCCCCGTTCGCCCCTGCCGGTGCGCCTATTCGTGCATCGGACTGTTGCGTACCCTGTTTTTTGTCCGCAAAGGACGCAAAGAACGCAAAGAGAGCAGGAGCCTCGGTTCGCGCAGCATTCCCAACTCCCGCGCAGATCCGGCAATGGATTTGGATCTACTTTGCGTCCTTTTGCGGATAAATGTCTTTTATTTCATAAACTTGAACAATGTTCGGTGGGAGTTCCGGTCGCCCCTGGCGGTGCGCTTATTCGCGCATCGAACCGGAGGGCGCGAGGCCACGAGGGCCCGAGGGCACGCAAAAGCCGGTTCGGTGCGAAGGCGCGCCAATGCGTGCCCTCGTGCCTTCTTGCCCTCCGAATTTATCATCGCTAAATCAATGCCTTACGACAGGTTCGGTGAGAGCGGCTTCAGCCGCGATCTTGACTCTTCAACGGAGTGCCCGAAAAGATCGCGCCTGAAGTCGCTCCACCATCAGGCCGCCGGCGCCATCGGTTCGCGCGCATGCCAGTAACCCAGTCCATGCGCGGGCAGCTGCGCGACGGTAGCGCCGCCGATTGCATCGCGGAAACGCTGCACCACCTCGCGCATGCCGTCCAGCTGCGGATACAGGCGGATCACATCGATCCTGGCCTCGCGCAGCTCGCCGAGCACGGACGCCAAATCGCAGCACTCGTAGCTCTGCACCTGGATGCCGTTGATGTTGAGGAACTCGCTCCCCTCGCGGGTGGCGAGTTTCAGGCCGTCTGGATAGTCGATGCAGCGAAAGCCGCAGTCGTCCTTTCCCAGACCGAGCGCGCGCGCGGTGAAACAGCGCGCCGAGTAGGCCAGCGGCGTGCGACCCCAGGCGATGGTCTCGAACTCGGGCAGCGCCAGGCCGTCGGCATGCGCCGCCTCGCGCAGCTCGCCCAGCCAGTCGCGCCCGAGTTCCACTGGCAGGACCAGCCGCACCAGGCCATCGTCCATAAGCAGCTTCAGCGTGCCGAGATTGTAGACGTTCAGCGTCGGTCCGCCGACGAAGGCCACGCCCCGCTCGCGGCATAGCTGCACCGCGGTGACATCGTTCGCCTCGACCTTGAAGCGCCCGTTCTCGACCAGCCGGCGCAGCTGCGACAGCTCGGACTCGGCTTCCAGCAGCGCCAGCGAGGACAACACCACCTCGACCCCGCGCGCCGCGAACTCGTCGCCGAGCGCCAGCCAGTCCGCCAAGCGCAGCTCGCGCCGCTTGGAGCACACGCTCTCGCCGAGGTGCACGATGTCCAGCGGCCAATCCAGCGCCGCGAGATACCACGCCAGCGTCTGCTCGCGCGGCCAGAAGTACTGCGGTGGGGCGAGGCTGAGTCGCATGGATCGGGTTCCTTGCGGGGTTCGGGTTGTGGGTTCTGGGTTGTGGGTTGTGGGCAGCGAAGCTCGCGGACCGCGACTGTGCTGCTTCGTGCAAGCTCTGGATGCCCACAACCCAGAACCCACAACCCACAACTCAGCCAGATCCAAACCCATCCACCCGCCGCTCCACGGCGGGATCGAGCACGATGGGCCGGCCCCACTCGCGGGTGGTCTCGCCGGGCAGCTTGTTGGTGGCATCCAATCCGAGTTTGGAGCCAAGCCCAGCGACCGGGCTGGCGAAGTCGAGGTAGTCGATCGGGGTGTTCTCGATCAGCAGCGAATCGCGCGCGGGGTCTACGCGGGTGGCGATCGCCCACAGCACCTGGCGCCAGTCGCGCGCGTCGATGTCGGCGTCGACCACCACCACGAACTTGGTGTAGGTGAACTGCCGCAGGTAGGACCACACGCCCATCATCACGCGGCGCGCGTGGCCGGGATACTGTTTGCGGATCGACACCACCGCGACGCGGTAGGAGCAAGCCTCCGGCGGCAGATGGAAATCGACGATCTCGGGGAATACCCGGCGCAGGATCGGTACGTAGAGGTCGTTCAGTGCCATCGCCAGCACCGAGGGCTCGTCGAAGGGTGCGCGGCCCATGTAGCTGCCGTGGTAGATCGCGCCCTGGCGCAGCGACATGCGCTGGACGCTGAGCACCGGGAAGCGCGCCTGCGCGTTGTAGTAGCCGGTGTGATCGCCGAACGGGCCTTCGATGGCGCGGTCCTTCGGGTGGATGAAGCCTTCGAGCAGGATCTCGGCGCCCGCGGGCGCATCGAGGCCGGTCAGCTCACTGTGCCAGAGCTGGCTGCGCTGGCCGCGCAGCAGGCCGGCGAACTCGTGTTCGGACAGCGTGTCCGGCACCGGCGCCACGGCGGCCAGCAGGGTGGCCGGGTCGGCGCCGATCGCCACCAGCACCGGGAAGGGCTGGTCCGGCGTCGCGGCGCAGTGATCGGCGTAGTCCAGCGCGCCACCGCGGTGCGGCAGCCAGCGCATGATCAGCGAGGACGGCCCGATCAGCTGCTGGCGATACACCGCCACGTTCTGGCGTTTCTGCCGCGGCCCGCGGGTGACCACCAGGCCGAAGGTGACCAGGCGCCCGGCGTCTTCCGGCCAGCAGCGCTGGATCGGCAGCCGTCCGAGGTCCAGTTCCTCGCCTTCCAGCACCTGGTGCTGGAACGGCGCCTCGTGCACCCGTCGCGGCGCCACGTGCGCCAGTTGCGCCAGCTCCGGCCAGCTCTCGAGCGCCTGGCGCAGGCTCGCAGGCCAGCGCGGCTCCTTGAGTGCCGCGAGCAGCTCGCCCAGTTCGTTGAGCGAGGTCAGCGGCCGCCCGGCGAGCGCCGCCTCGATCCGCGCGCGGCTGCCGAACAAATTGCCGAGCAGCGGGATCCGGGAGCCGCGCGGCTGCTCGAACAGCAGCGCCGGTCCGTTCGCCTTGAGCGTGCGCAGGCAGAAGGAGGTCGACTCGAGCTCGGGGGCGACTGGTTCGGCGATGCGCTTGAGCTGCCCGTCGTGCTCCAGGCTGCGCAGGAACTGGCGGAGGTCGGAGTAGGCCATTAGCCCGGCGCTCCATCGACCCGCGGCGTCAGGTAGATCCACGCCGAGCGCAGCACCCATGGCAGGAAAGCGAGCACCCAGCCGGCGGCGGACAGCGCCAGCCACAGGGGCGCATCCGGCAGGATTTCGCTGGCGATGCGCAGCAGCACCACGCCTTGCAGCAGCCAGAAACACAGCCAGGGGATGCGGCCCATCTCCAGTGGCCGCCCCGAATGGCCCTGGGTGACGCGGGTGACCATCGCCACCAGCAGGCTGCCGAAGAAGCCCACCGTCAAGGCGTGCACCGGCGCGCGGCCGAAGACGAACTCGCCGCTCCAGGCGAACCACGCGCTCTGCGCCGCGTACATCAGCATCGCCAGCGGCAGCCAGGCGAAGCCCCAGTGGAGCACGAACAGCAGGCGCACGCGGCGCGCATCGAGGAAGCGCCAGCGCACCACCAGCAGCGCCGCCAGCGCCGCCAGCGGAAAATCGACCAGCCACAGCCAGGCATAGGCATGCGCCAGTTCCAGCAGCAGATGACCGAACACCAGCGCGAGCATCGCTGCCAGGATCCAGCCCGGCCGCCACACCTTGTAGCCGGGAATCACGCCCTGCGAGAAGAACGGCAGCATGCGGTGGCACACCGTCAGGTAGATCGGCAGCAGCAGGCCAAACGTGCCGAGCTTGATCGCGCCGAACAGCAGGCGGGCATCGCCGCCGTGCAGGTAGCGCGCGGTAAGGACCATGCCGACGAAGCCCAGCGCCAGCGCCACCCAGCAGGCGATCGCGTGCCAGGTGCGTCCGCCATCCAGCCACAGCAGGCGGAATAGCAGGACCAGGCCGGTCAGCCAGCCTGCGATGGTCATGACCCAGCCGATGTGCACCATCGCCGGCGCGCCGAACAACCCGGAGTGGAAGGCCAGGTAGCCCGCAAACAGGCTGCCGCCGACCGGCAGGTAATGCCAGCGGGTGTAGGCCGGCTGCCCCATCCAGCGCGGGAACACCGTCAGCAGGAAGCCGAACATGAACATCGGCAGCGCCTGGTACTGCATCCCCAACGAATGCGCCCAACCCGCCGGAATCGCCGGCTGCGGCATCGCAAAGGCGCCGGAAGACGCGGCGACCAGCCACAGCGCCCACCAGGTCATCGCCAGCAGCACCGCAGTGGCCCCGCCGAGGAACAACAGCCGGTGCGGCGCCGCGGCGACGATGCGCGCCAGCTCGGCGGGACTCAGGCTCGGCGGCCGGGCCGGTGGTTGCAGGACGATGTGCATTGCGGCGGGCTGCGATGGGTTGCGGCCATTGTCCGCAGCCCTGCGGCTACGCGGCGATGACGCGAGTCAAGAAGCGGGTTGTGGGTTGTGGGTTGTGGGTCAAGCGTGCGTCTCATGGCCAGGTGTGGCGGCCTCCCCGCAGTCGCCGCCCACAACCCAGAACCCACAACCCACAACCGCTCGACCCTCACTGCCAGCCGCGCTGATACGCCCCGAGCGTGGTCTGGCGGCCTTCGGCGTGCTGCGCCAGCGCCTGCTGCCATTCGGGCCGGGCGCTGAACCTGTCCGGTGCGCGCGCGAGCTGGTCGATAGCCTGGCGCCAGACCCTGGCCACCGCGCCGACGTAGGCGGCGCCGCGCTGGCGACCCTCGATCTTCAGCGCGCACACGCCGGCGGCGGCCAGGCGCGGCAGCAACTCCAGGGTGTTCAGGCTGGTGGGTTCCTCGAGTGCATGGAACAGCGCGTCGCCCACCGCGTAGCGGCCCTTGCACACGGTCGGGTAACCGGCCGGCTCGTCGGGTCTGAACTGGTCGATCAGCACGCCGGAGAGGCGCACGCTGCGGCTGCCGTCGGGGTGCTCTTCCCAGCGCACCGCGCGCGCCGGCGAGCACACGCCGTGGCGGTTCGGCGAGGCGCCGGTGACAAAGCTGGACAGCTGGCAGCGGCCCTCGACCATGATGCACAGGCTGCCGAAGGCGAACACCTCGATCGGCACCACCTGGGCGGCGCAGACGCGTTCGACCTGCTCCACCGACAGCACCCGCGGCAGCACCGCCCGCGCGATGCCGAAACGCTCGCGGTACCAGCGCAGCGCCACGTGGGTGGTCGCCGAGCCCTGCACCGACAAATGCCGCGCCAGCGATGGGTGCGCACTCGCGGCGTAGTCCAGCAGGTCCGGATCGGCGGCGATGATCGCGTCGGCGCCCAGGCGCGCGGCGCGGTCGACTGCGCCGCGCCACTGCGGGATTCGCGAGGGTGTCGGGTAGGTGTTGAGCGCGATGTACAGCTCGCGGCCGCGGGCATGCGCGTAGTCCACCGCGGCGACCAGGTCCTGCTCGCCGAAGTTCAGCCCGGGAAAGGCGCGCGCATTGGTCTCGTCGCGGAAGCCCACATAGACCGCATCGGCGCCGGCGTCGATCGCCGCGCGAAAGGCCGGCGGGCTGCCGGCAGGGCATACCAGGCGCATGCACGCTCCTCGGATAAGAGTCGGTGCATCGTGGCGGCCTGCCGGGGCGCGCGCAATGACCTGAATCAGCCACGCGGGCGCTGGATGGCAATTGCGCGGTTCCCGGCTTCCTGCGACAGTAGGCGCCCGGCCGGCGATCGCCGGCCCGGATCGCGCGGTCGAAACGGGAGTTACGCCATGCGTCAGCGAGTCAGGGCGCGGTACGGGCTAGGTCTGTGGCTTTTCGCCCTGGCGGCCTGTGCGCCGGTGGCGGTCAGGGATGAAGCGCTCGTGGTAGCGCCCAGCGGCCCGGTCTCGGTGCCCACCGGGCGCACGCCTGACAGCAGCCCGGTGGTCTACGACAACCAGGGCCGGCCGATGTTCCAGGGCCGCGGGGTCGAGACCCGTGTGCTCGAAGGCATCGCGGTCTACGAAAACGACACGCCGCAGGCGCGCATCACCCACTGGGAGGTGCCGGCCCCGAAAAAGCGCGGCGTCCGCGCGCCCATGCCCTACAACCCCGACCTCTACCCGGCCGGAGCTGGTGGGGCCGGGCTGCGGGTAGAGCAGGTCGCGCAGCCGGAAATCGTCGGCAGCATTTCCCCGGTGTTCGACACGATCACCTTCGACAACGATGCATCGGCGAGTGGTTTCTACCACATCCCCCCGGACAGCCATGCCGCCGCGGGCCCCAATCACATCGTGGTTGTCACCAATACCACCCTGCGGGTCTACAACAAGGCCGGCGCGCTGCAGGGGAGCGCGATCTCGCTGCAGAACTTCTTCTCTGCGGGCGGCTTCGCCACGCCGCCGACCACCGGGACCTTTGACCCCAAGGTGCTCTACGATCCGCTGGCGCAGCGCTGGTTGCTGGTCACGCTGGAGTTCACCGAAGCGCCGCAGGCCTCCTTCATCTTCCTCGCCGTGTCCAACACCAGCGACCCGACCGGGAGCTGGACGCGCACCCGGATCACCTCGCTGGAAACCATCGGCGGCACGCCTGGCTGGCTGGATTATCCCGGGTTCGCCTACGACGAAGAGGCGGTCTACATCACCGGGAACATGTTCTCCTTTCCCGGCAGTTTCCTCGCCACCCGGCTGTTCATCGTGCCCAAGGGCCTGGGCACCGGCGGGTTCTACGACGGCGGCACCGCCACCGCAGTCCGCCACAATCCCTACGCCGGTGGCGGTGTCGCCACCACCACCCAGCCCGCGCGGATCATCGGCGCACCGCCGAGCGGGACGGCCGGCACCTGGATGGCCGTCTACAGCAGCTTGTCCGGCGGCGGCAACGAATTTGTCCAAGTGGTGCGCATCACCAACCCGCTCGCAACCCCCACGTTCACGATCTCGCAGTTGTCGATGGGCAACATCTCGAACAATGGCGCCTTTCCCGATGGGCCGCAGTCCGGCTCCGCCAACACCATCGAGACCAACGATTCGCGCGCGCTGGATGCGGTGTGGCAGAACGACAGCCTTTGGACAGTGTTCACCTATGTGCCGAATTCCGGCACCAACAGCGGCCAGCCTTCGGCACGTTATGTGCGCTTCAGCGCCGCCGCGGGCGCCACCCCGGCAATCGCCGAAACCGGCGATATCGGCGCCGAGGATGTCGCTGCCGGCGCGTTCGCCTTCTTCCCCGCGGTCTCGGTGAATGACCGTGGCGCAGCCGTGATCGGCTTTTCCGCCGCCGACGAATCGATTTTCCCTGGCGCCTATGCCGTCAGCCGGCGTGCCACCGATGCCAGCGGCGTGGTCTCGGCGGCGCAGACCCTGCGCGCGGGCACCGATTTCTACCTGCGCACCTTTGGCGGCGGCAGCAACCGCTGGGGAGACTACAGCGGCGTCTCCACCGATCCCGCCAATCAGTGTTTCTGGATCTACAACCAGTATGCGATGACTCGCGGCACCGTCTTCGGCGGTGAGGATGGTCGCTGGGCCACCACTGTCGGGCGCGCCTGCGTCTGCCAGGGCGACGAGGTGGCCGACACCGACCTCGATGGCATCTGCGACAACCTCGACAACTGCGACAACAACGCCAATTTCGGCCAGCAGAATGCGGATGGCGATGCCTTTGGCGACGCCTGCGATGCCTGTCCCGGCAATGCAACGGTGGGCTGCACGGCACCCAGCGCCGACCTGTCGATCAGCAAGACCAACGGCGTGAACGGGCTCTCTCCAGGCGCCGCGACGACCTACACCATCACGGTCAGCAACCCGAGCGCGAATGCGGTCAGCAACGTCACCGTCAGCGACTCCTTCCCCGCCTCGCTTGCCGGCTGCACCTGGACCTGCGCGGCCTCGGGAACCGGCAGTTGCCCGGTGGCCTTCGGCAGCGGCAACATCAGCCAGAGCGTGGTCATCGCCGCTGGCGGCACGGTCACCTTCAGCGCCACCTGCACCGTGTTCAGCACCGCGAGCGGATCGGTGGTCAATACCGCGAGCGTCAGCTACGCGAACGATCCGGCCAGCGGCAACAACAGCGCGACCGACACCGACGGCCTGGGCCCGACGGCCGACCTGTCGATCACCAAGACCGACGGTGCGACCAGCATCAACGCCGGTGCCAACGTCACCTACACCATCGTCGCGACCAACCCTGCCACCTCAGCCGTGAGCAACGTCGCCGTGGCCGACACCTTCCCGGCAAGCCTGTCGGCCTGCACCTGGACGTGCACCGCGAGCGCCGGCGGGGCCTGCCAGAGCGCCAATGGCAGCGGGAATTTCGCGACCACCACCAACAGCATCGCCGCGAACAACGGCACGCTCACTTTCAGCGCCACCTGCACGCTGTCGACGACGGCCACCGGCTCACTGGCCAACACCGCCACGGTGACTTACGCCAACGACAACAACGCGGCGAACAACTCGGCCACCGACACCGACACCATCGTCCCGCGCGCCGATGTGTCGATCACAAAGACCGATGGCGCGACGACGGTCAATGCGGGTGCCAACGTGACTTACACGATTGTCGCCACCAACCCGGCGGCTGCGGCGATCAGCAATGTCGCCGTGGCCGACACCTTCCCTGCGAGCCTGTCGGCCTGCACCTGGACGTGCACCGCGAGCGCCGGCGGGACCTGCCAGAGCGCCAACGGCAGCGGCAATGTCGCGACCACGACGAACTCGATTGCAGCCAGCGGCACGCTGACCTTCAGCGCCACCTGCACGCTGTCGACGACGGCGACTGGTTCGCTGGCGAACACCGCGACCGTCAGCTACGCCAACGACAACAACGCCGCGAACAACTCGGCCACCGACACCGACACCATCGTCCCGCGGGCGGATGTGTCGATCACCAAGACCGATGGCGCAACCAGCATCAATGCCGGTGCCAACGTCACCTACACCATCGTCGCGACCAACCCTGCCACCTCAGCCGTGAGCAACGTCGCCGTGGCCGATACCTTCCCGGCAAGCCTGTCGGCCTGCACCTGGACCTGCACCGCGAGCGCCGGCGGGGCCTGCCAGAGCGCCAATGGCAGCGGGAATTTCGCGACCACCACCAACAGCATTGCCGCGAACAACGGCACGCTGACTTTCAGCGCCACCTGCACGCTGTCGACGACGGCCACCGGCTCACTGGCCAACACCGCCACGGTGACTTACGCCAACGACAACAACGCGGCGAACAACTCGGCCACCGACACCGACACCATCGTCCCGCGCGCCGATGTGTCGATCACAAAGACCGATGGCGCGACGACGGTCAATGCGGGTGCCAACGTGACTTACACGATTGTCGCCACCAACCCGGCGGCTGCGGCGATCAGCAATGTCGCCGTGGCCGACACCTTCCCTGCGAGCCTGTCGGCCTGCACCTGGACGTGCACCGCGAGCGCCGGCGGGACCTGCCAGACCGCCAACGGCAGCGGCAACATCGCAACGACGACCAACAGCATCGCCGCGAACAACGGCACGCTCACTTTCAGCGCCACCTGCACGCTGTCGAGCACCGCGACCGGTTCGCTGGCGAACACCGCCACCGTCAGCTACACCAACGACAACAACGCGGCGAACAACTCGGCGACCGACACCGACACCATCGTCCCGCGCGCCGATGTGGCGATCACCAAGACCGACGGTGCAACCAGCGTCAACGCCGGTGCCAACGTCACGTACACGATTGTCGCCACCAACCCGGCGGCCGCGGCGATCAGCAACGTCTCTGTCGCCGACACCTTCCCGGCAAGCCTGTCGGCCTGCACCTGGACCTGCACCGCGAGCGCCGGCGGGGCCTGCCAGAGCGCCAATGGCAGCGGGAATTTCGCGACCACGACGAACTCGATTGCAGCCGGCGGCACGCTGACTTTCATCGCCACCTGCACGCTGTCGACGACGGCCACCGGCTCGCTGGCCAACACCGCCACGGTGACTTACGCCAACGACAACAACGCGGCGAACAACTCGGCGACCGACACCGACACCATCGTTCCGCGCGCCGATGTGTCGATCTCAAAGACCGATGGCGCGACGACGGTCAATGCGGGTGCCAACGTGACTTACACGATTGTCGCCACCAACCCGGCGGCTGCGGCGATCAGCAATGTCGCCGTGGCCGACACCTTCCCTGCGAGCCTGTCGGCCTGCACCTGGACCTGCACCGCGAGCGCCGGCGGGGCCTGCCAGAGCGCCAATGGCAGCGGCAATGTCGCGACCACGACGAACTCGATTGCAGCCGGCGGCACGCTGACCTTCAGCGCCACCTGCACGCTGTCGACGACGGCCACCGGCTCACTGGCCAACACCGCAACGGTGACTTACGCAAACGACAACAACGCGGTGAACAACTCGGCGACCGACACCGACACCATCGTCCCGCGGGCGGATGTGTCGATCACCAAGACCGATGGTGCAACCACCGTCAACGCTGGTGCCAATGTGACCTACACCATCGTTGCAACCAACCCGGCCGCCGCGGCGATCAGCAGTGTCGCCGTGGCCGATACCTTCCCGGCAAGCCTGTCGGCCTGCACCTGGACCTGCACGGCGAGCGCCGGCGGCAGCTGCCAGAGCGCCAATGGCAGCGGCAATTTCGCGACCACGACCAACAGCATTGCCGCGAACAACGGCACGCTGACCTTCAGCGCCACCTGCACGTTGTCGACCACGGCCACCGGCTCGCTGGCCAACACCGCAACGGTGAGTTACGCAAACGACAACAACGCGGCGAACAACTCGGCGACCGACACCGACACCATCGTTCCGCGCGCCGATGTGTCGATCACCAAGACCGATGGCGCAACCAGCATCAATGCCGGCGCGAATGTCACCTACACCATCGTGGCCACCAACCCGGCCGCCGCGGCGATCAGCAATGTTGCCGTGGCCGACACATTCCCGGCGAGCCTGTCGGCCTGCACCTGGACTTGCACCGCGAGCGCCGGCGGGACCTGCGAGAACGCCAATGGCAGCGGCAATGTCGCGACCACGACGAACTCGATTGCAGCCAGCGGCACGCTGACCTTCAGCGCCACCTGCACGCTGTCGACCACGGCGACTGGTTCGCTGGCGAACACCGCGACCGTCAGCTACGCCAACGACAACAACGCCGCGAACAACTCGGCCACCGACACCGACACCATCGTCCCGCGGGCGGATGTGGCGATCACCAAGACCGACGGTGCGACGACCGTCGATGCTGGCGCGAACGTGACCTACACCATCGTAGCCACCAACCCGGCCGCAGCCGCGATCAGCAACGTCGCCGTCGCCGACAACTTCCCGGCGAGCCTATTGGGCTGCACCTGGACCTGCACCGCGAGCGCCGGCGGCAGCTGCCAGAGCGCCAGTGGCAGCGGGAATTTCGCGACCACCACCAACAGCATCGCCGCGAACAACGGCACGCTCACTTTCAGCGCCACCTGCACGCTGTCGACGACGGCCACCGGCTCGCTGGCCAACACCGCGACCGTCAGCTACGCCAACGACAACAACGCGGCGAACAACTCGGCGACCGACACCGACACCATCGTCCCGCGCGCCGATGTGTCGATCACCAAGACCGATGGTGCAACCACCGTCAACGCTGGTGCCAATGTGACCTACACCATCGTTGCAACCAACCCGGCCGCAGCCGCGATCAGCAGTGTCGCCGTGGCCGACACCTTCCCGGCAAGCCTGTCGGCCTGCACCTGGACCTGCACTGCGAGCGCCGGCGGGACCTGCCAGACCGCCAATGGCAGCGGCAATGTCGCGACCACGACGAACTCGATTGCAGCCAGCGGCACGCTGACCTTCAGCGCAACCTGCACGCTCTCCAACACCGCGACCGGCTCGCTGGCGAACACGGCGACGGTCAGCTACGCCAACGACAACAACGCGGCGAACAACTCGGCGACCGACACCGACACCATCGTCCCGCGCGCCGATGTGGCGATCACCAAGACCGACGGTGCGACCAGCATCAACGCCGGTGCCAACGTCACCTACACCATCGTCGCGACCAACCCTGCCACCTCAGCCGTGAGCAACGTCGCCGTGGCCGACACCTTCCCGGCAAGCCTGTCGGCCTGCACCTGGACGTGCACCGCGAGCGCCGGCGGGGCCTGCCAGAGCGCCAATGGCAGCGGGAATTTCGCGACCACCACCAACAGCATTGCCGCGAACAACGGCACGCTGACTTTCAGCGCCACCTGCACGCTGTCGACGACGGCCACCGGCTCACTGGCCAACACCGCCACGGTGACTTACGCCAACGACAACAACGCGACGAACAACTCGGCGACCGACATCGACACCATCGTTCCGCGCGCCGATGTGTCGATCACCAAGACCGATGGCGCGACGACGGTCAATGCGGGTGCCAACGTGACTTACACGATTGTCGCCACCAACCCGGTGGCTGCGGCGATCAGCAATGTCGCCGTGGCCGACACCTTCCCGGCGAGCCTGTCGGCCTGCACCTGGACCTGCACCGCGAGCGCCGGCGGGACCTGCCAGACCGCCAATGGCAGCGGCAATGTCGCGACCACGACGAACTCGATTGCAGCCAGCGGCACGCTGACCTTCAGCGCAACCTGCACGCTGTCGACCACGGCGACTGGTTCGCTGGCGAACACCGCGACCGTCAGCTACGCAAACGACAACAACGCCGCGAACAACTCCGCCACCGACACCGACACCATCGTCCCGCGCGCCGATCTGTCGATCACCAAGACCAATGGTGTCAATACGATTTCGCCGGGCAGCAATGTTGCTTACACCATCGTCGTGACCAATCCGGCGACCACGACCGTCAGTGGTGTGTCGGTAAGCGATACCTTTGTCGCCGTGTTGACCGGGTGCACCTGGACCTGCACCGCGAGCGCCGGCGGCACCTGCCAGAGCACCAATGGCAGCGGCAGCTTCGCGACCACGGCGAACAGCATCGCCGCGAACAATGGCACGCTGACCTTCAGCGCTACCTGCACCCTGTCCGCCGGAGCGTCCGGATCGCTGGCGAACACCGCGACCGTGAGTTACGCGAACGACAACAACCCGGCCAACGACAGCGCGACGGATACCGACACCATCGTCGGCGACCCGCTGTTCGCCAACGGCTTCGAATGATCGCTCGCGGGTCAACCCGGCACGCCCGCTGCGGCGGGCACCGGGACCGATCTCTCCGGCCGGCGCCAGCGGGCACGGCCGGAGTCGCGGCGACCTGACCGAGGTCAAGGCCCGGCGCTGCGCCGGGCGCCATCCTCGCGGTCATGGTGACCGATCCGCACACGACTCCGAAGCCCTGGTTGCGCTGGCTCCCGCCGCCGTCACGGTGGGCGCCCTTGCTGCGGCTGCTTCCGCCGCGCTGGCACGGCAAGGCTTTCGATAGCATCGCGCGGACGACGCTGGCGGACACCTTCGCCTCGGGTGGATTGGCCGATCTCCGCGGCCGGCGCATCGGGGTGGAGGTGTCCGACCTGGGGCTGCGCTGGATCGTCGAGGTGCACACCCACCAGCTCGTGGTGCTGGACCCGGTCGCAGCGCCCGAGGCGCTGGTGCGCGGGACGCTGACCGATCTGCTGCAACTGGTCAGCCGTCGCGAAGACGCTGACACCCTGTTCTTCCAGCGGCGACTGACGCTGATCGGCGATGTGGAACTCGGCCTGCGGGTGCGCAACCTGTTGGACCAGCTGCCGTGGGAACGCTTCCCGCTGGCGACCCGGATCCTGCTCGACCGCGGCGCGCGCTTAAGCGAAGAAGCGCGCGCGGCCTGGCGCAGCGCACACCGGGCCCCTGCCCGCCTGCTGCCGCGCGCCTGATTCCCGCAAGCCCGCCGCGCGCTTCAGCGGTTCGCAGCATCCTTCAGTTCGCGCGCTGCAGGCAGCACGGCTTGCGCGTACACCGCTGCGGCTTCGGCCGGATCGAAGTCGGCATGCTTCCGCTTGCGCACGCCCAGTTCGCCGAGCACCAGGTGCTGGTCCGCCTGCACGCCGGCGCGCCTGAGGCAGTGCGCGACGCAGTGCATCGCGCAGCCATCCAGCGCGAGGATCCGGCGGCCGCTCTGTGCAGTGCGCACCAGTGCCGGTACCCCGCCACCGACACCGGAAATGCAGCTCATCTCGGCCGCACCCTCGCGATCCAGCCGAAGCGCGAGGTGATTGGCCATCTGCGCCGCGCTGGAGCAGCCAGAACAGGCATACACCAGCGGCAGCGCAGCCGGGCTCATGGCGCCGGAGCCGCGGTCATGTAGGCGATCGCGGCGTGGATCTCGTCGTCGCTCAGGGCCATGAAACCACCCTTCGGCGGCATCATGCCTTTCTTGCCGGTGAAGCCCTTGGTCGCATGTTCGAACAGCAGCGCCTCGCCCTGGGCTACACGCGGGCCCCAGTCGGCGGCATCGCCGAGTTTGGGTGCGCCTGCCACGCCGGTGCCGTGGCAAGCGATGCAGGCCTTCTGGTAGACCGCCTCGCCGTCCACAGCGGCGACCGCGGGTGCTGGCGTGGCGGCAGCATCGGCAGACGCGGCGGTCGCATCGGCGGGCGCGGTGGCCGCATCGCCGCTCGCAACAGGTGTCGTGGCGTCAGCCGGTGCTGCCGGCTGCGGGGCAGGCGTGGTCCGGGTACCCACCTGCGGTGGCAAGGGGGCCGGATCCTGCGGCTTGCAGGCAGCGAGGGCGAGTGCGGTCAACAGCGCGACTGCGAGAGCCTTCATGGCGATTCCTGATTCGTCGGGGTCAGCGTCCGCAGCAGCCGCCGCAGCAGTCGCTGCGTTCGGACTCCGCCGTCTGGATCCGGTTGGCGCGCAGGATGCTCACCAGGGTGCCGGCGGGTAGCACCGAATCGACCTGCAGAGCGCCGTTGCTCAATTCGACGGTGGCAGACGGATCGTGCTGCTGGATGGCCTGGCGGGCGCGTTCGAGGACTTCCTGGCTCATCGCGAAGGACTCATGGTCAGTGGGGACGGTGAATCTTGTCCCGCGCGACTTCGCCCGCGCCTTGACCTGCATCACCCGGAATGCAGGTCTGGCGCCGCTGGCCGCGGCGACTCGGGAGATGTGCGCAGCGCCGCCGGGCACGGACCTTGCCGAGGACTCCCGGCGGCTGGCCCGCAGGGTCACTCCAGATCGCTGACGAACAGCAGGTCCTCGGTGCAGCGGCGGCTCTGCTGCGGATCCACCAGCACGTGGTAGCTGGCGCCCGCGGGAAAGTCGAGTCCGTCCCCGCGCATCAGCGACCACGACGACTGGTCGCCATTGACTCCGCCGTTGCCGAGCGCAACCAGCACGCTCGAGGCCACATACACGCTGTTCGGGTTGTAGCTGGCGCTGGCCTGCGGCAGCGCGCAGGGCGTGTCGATCAGCCACGGATGGTCGAGCACGATCGCGCGGTCGCTGGCCGCCGCGGTGGCGCGGAAGGCATGGTTGCCGAGGGCGAACAGCGGGTTGGGAATCAGCACCGAGAATGCAGCTCCCAGCGGAATCGGGGGCGCCGATCCGCCGTCGAACTGGTTGAAGATGCGCCAGCGCGAACCGTCGTACCACACGCCCAGGCTGGAGTTGTTGTAGACGCTGTTGGGGTTGAAGCGCTGGGTCACGATCGGCAGCGCGGATGGGCTGTTGTTCAACGACGGGTGATCGAGCGTGCTCAGCTGGCCGCTGGTGTTGCCCGCCTGCGCGATGTGCAGCAGGTTGGGATTGGCGTCCAGGTTCAGGAGCACGTGGAAGCGGCGCTCGACCGGCATCGGCACCGCCGCGCCGGCCTGGTGGAAGATGGTCCAGGCGCTACCGTCCCACCAGGTGCCAAGGTGCGACTCGGCCGCAGGCGGCATGCCCTTGAGGTTGGCGTTGTTGAACCCGGTTACCTGCAGCAAGTCGCTGGACAGCAAGGGGATCGGCGCCGGGAACAGCTGCGTCAGGTTGCCGCTGACATTGATCGGCCGGGTGTCGTGGGCGAAGCTGCCGTCGTAGGAGAACTCGTGCGCGCCGATGTCCACCGTGCCGCCGACGCGCCCGGCGCGCTGGTCGTAGTCGGGTGTCGGCACCAGCACCAGCACGACCGGCACCTGCGGCTGGTCGCTGTTGCTGCCGACGTCGATCGCCGGCGAGGACTCCTGCAGGCGGAAATCGTATGCGCCGACGAAGCGCGGGTTGCCGGCGCGGTCATTGGCGCCGGCGGATGCGCTGCCGCAATGGTTCAGCGCATTGCCGTGGTACAGGTTGTAGTCGGCCGTGGCGCCGGGCGCGCCGCTGAAGAACAGTGCGCAGCTCTCGATGCCGGTGAGGATGTTGTTGGCGATGCGCCCGCCGAAGGTGGCCGGTGCGACGCGTTCGGCGCGAATCCCATCGTTGCGGTTCCAGGCGATGGTGTTGTTGACCGCGCTGGCATCGAGCCCGCCTTGGGCCCACAGGCGCAGCCCCGTGCCGAAGTGGAAGATCTGGTTGCGCTGGGCGCGCATCCGCGCGGGCGCACCGCTGGCCACGCCGCTCAGCATCTGCAGGCCGATGGTGTCCGGCGCCGCGCTGTGCGGACGGCGATAACGGCCGATGCGGTTGCCATGCGCCAGCGCGCTGCCATCCGGCGCGTAGATGCTGAAGTGCACGCCGTCGTGCCAGGCCATGATCTGGTTGTCGAGCAGGTTCAGCGTCGGCTGCCCACTGGCCAGCGCATGTTCGAAACGGACGGCCACGGAGGAGGGCGATCCCGGATCGGCCATCTCGAAGATCCGGCTCTGGGCCAGCGTGACGGTGTAACTGGACTGGGTACCGGCCGCGGCAACGAAGCGCAAAGGGTTGGCGGTGCCGGCCACCGGTCGCAGCTGCAGGCCGCGCAGCTCGACGCTCTGCGTGTGCGCCGCATTCGCACTGCCGATCGTGACCACCACCGGCCCGCTGAGGCGCAGGTGGCGGACCTTGATCGCCACGCCGTTGTTGAGCGCATTGATGGTCAGGCTGCGTCCGCTGCCGAGGGTCGCCGAGTAGCCTGCGGCGTGCAGATCCAGGGTCTTCGTCAGCGTCAGGTCTTCGTTGATCGTCGCCAGCGTATCGATGAGCAGTTCGTCGCCCGAGACCGAACCGTCGATGCACGCCTGCAGCGTGCTGGAGCATGCCGGCGAGGGCCAGGTCCGCAACACCGCCTGGGCGGGTACGGGCAACAGCAACAACAGCGACAACAGCACGCACCTGCGCATCATCCTGCCCCGGGCCGACCAGCAGCCCGCAACGTAGCGTGGGCGCCGCAGGGCTACCCTTGACTCCGGTCAAGCAGGGGTGACGACGGATCGGGTAAAGCCTCAGAACTTCCCCGGCCGCAGGATCTCGACCTCGCTGAGGAAGGCCACCATCGCGTAATCCGCGTAGTAGCGTGCCTGCACATGCGCCAGGACGGTGTCGGCGAGCGCACGCGGGCAGATGACCTCGATGCGGATGTTGGAGGATTCGCGCCAGGCGGCGTCGCGCACGCCGCGACTGCCGCGCCCGCGGGCGTCGGACACGGTGTAGCCGCGAACGCCGAGGCGGTCGAGATCGCGCAGCAGCGAGGCTTCGATGGTCGCCTCGGTGATCAGCGTCAGCAGCGTGCGCTTTTCGGTGGGGCTGGTCATGCGGCCGCTCCGAGGAGTTGGGCGGCCCAGCGATGGTAGATCGCGATGCCGACCAGGATGTTGAAGGGGAAGGTCACGCCGAGCACCACGCCGAGCGAGAGTGCCGGATTCGCCTGGGGTACCGCTACACGCATCGCCGCCGGCACGGCGATGTAGGAGGCACTCGCCGCCAGCAGCGCGAGCAGCGTCGCCCCGCCCACCGAGAGCCCGAGCAGCATGGCGCAGGCGAGCCCGAGCGCCGCCGAGCCCAGCGGCATCAGGATGCCGAAGGCCAGCAGGAACAGCCCGTTGCGCTTGAGCTCGCCGAGTTGGCGGCTGACGATCAGGCCCATCTCCAGCAGGAACAGCGTCAGCACGCCCTTGAACAAGTCGTAGTAGAGGCTCTTGATCGGCGCCAGGCCCTCGGGCCCGGCGATCCAGCCGATCGCCATGCCGCCGAGCAGCAGCGCCACGCCCTTGCCGAGGAAGGCCTCGTGCAGCACCACGCCCCAGTCGGTGCCGCGCCCGACCCCGCGCGCCAGCAGGATGCCGACCACGATCGCCGGCACTTCCATCACCGCAAGGAAGACCGTCGACTGCGGCTCGAAGGGGATCCCGCGCGCCGTGAGCCAGTTCACGCCGACCGCGAAGGTGGCCACGCTGACCGAACCGTAGTGCGCCGCGGTGGCGGCCGCATCCGCGCGGCTCAGCCGGCCCACCCAGTAGAGGATGGCGTAGGCGATCAGCGCCAGCGCCACCCCAAGCACGATCACCGCCAGCAGTTGCGGCAGCAGCGGCCCGAGCGGCTGCCTGGCCAGGCCCTCGCCGCCCTTGAGGCCGATCGCCAGCAGCAGGAACAGCGACAGCGAGTCGTACAGCGCGGATGGCAACTTCAGGTCGGATCGCGCGAGCCCGGCTGCGAGGCCGAGCAGGAAGAACAGGATCACGACGTCGATCATGGGCTGGGGATCAATCCTGTATGCGACAAGAGCGGGTCGGGGGTCAGGGGGCAGGGGACCAGGACCGCGTCATTGTCGGGCCGAGCCGCGGGCCGCACCCCTTTCCCCCTGCCCCTTGCCCCGCTTCTCATGCCCGGAGCACCGCATTGCGGTGCTCCGGGCTGGCTGGCTTCAGGCCTGCGCTGCCGGCGTCGCCTCGCCGCGGGTCTTGTACAGCGAGTAGACGATACCAATCGCGAGCAGGCTGAAGGTCACCGACAGCGAGATCCACGGGTCCAGCTTGCTGTAGATCTGGTTCCAGAAGATCTTCGCACCGATGAAGATCAGGATCACCGCCAGCGCGTACTTGAGGTACTTGAAGCGGTGGATCACTGCGGCCAGCGCGAAGTACAGCGCACGCAGGCCAAGGATGGCGAAGATGTTCGAGGTGTAGACGATGAACGGGTCGGTGGTGATCGCGAAGATCGCCGGGACCGAGTCGACCGCGAAGATCACATCGGCGAATTCAACCAGCACCAGCGCGAAGAACAGCGGGGTGGCCCACAGCACCGGCCTGGCACCCGGCATATCGCTGGCCGGCAGGCGCACGAAGAACTGGTTGCCATGCACCTGGTCGGTCACCCGCATGCGCCGGCGCAGGAACCCGAGCAGCGGGTTGTTGCCGATGTCCGGCATGTTGTCGATCACCCACAGCATCTTGATGCCGGTGGCGATCAGGAAGGCGCCGAACAGGTAGAGCACCCAGCTGAACTCGCTGACCAGCGCGGCGCCCACGCCGATCATGATCGCGCGCAGCACGATCACGCCCAGGATGCCCCAGAACAGCACCCGGTGCTGGTAGATCCGCGGGACCGCGAAGTAGCTGAAGATCAGCGCGATGACGAAGACGTTATCCATCGCCAGCGACTTCTCGATCAAGAAGCCGGTGTAGAACTGCATGCCGCTGGTGGCGCCGAGGTACCACCACACCCACGCGCCGAACAGCAGCGCCACGCTGATGTAGCCCGCCGACAGCCACAGGCTCTCCTTGACCTCGATCTCATGGTCCTGCTTGTTCAGCACGCCGAGGTCGAACACCAGCAATGCGATGACGATGGCGATGAACAGCAACCACAGCCAGACATCCTGGCCGAGAAAATCGTGCAGCAGCAAACTCAGGATCGTGTCCATGCAAGGCCCCTCCAAGGGCTCGATTGAGCGACGACATCGCAGCACCACGCTGCCAGAGGGGCCCGTCGCGGGGCGCAGCCTAAAGGTACGCCAGACGCCAGATAAATCGGAATTAGTCGAACCCTGTCTTCGGAAAAGACGAAGGATCAGGCATTTCCCAGCGCGCTCGAGGCACCGTCGATGACGGCGCGCACGCCGGGGTGGCTGACGCGTCGCTCGGTCGAGATCGCGTAATAGGTCTCGTCGATCTCGCCGGCCGCGCCGAGCAGGCGGGCGTCGTAGGCGTGGACGATCTCGTCGGCAATCACCAGCGGCGCCGGGAACACCCCGGCGCCGGCACGGCCGAAGGTCTTCATCAGCGCGGTGTCGTCGAACTCGGCGACTACCCGCGGCACCACCCGCTGCTTCTCGAACCAGTCCATCAGCTGCGCGCGTACCGGCGAGTCGTCGGTCGGCAGCAGCAGCGGCTGGCCGTGCAGGCAGCGCGGGAAGGCCTTGGGCGACAGCTTCAGCGCGCGCGGCGCGTACAGGCCGATGCCGCTGCCGCCGAGCTTGTGGTTCCAGGTGCGCAGGCTCAGGCCCGCTGGTGCCGGGCGGATCGACAGCACGCAGTCCAGCCGGTGCAGCGCCAGCTCCGCGAGCAGGTTCTCCAGCTTGCCCTCGCGGCAGACCAGGCGCACCGCTTCGGCCGCATGCTGCGAAGGCGCGAGCAGCCGGTGCGCCAGCGACTTGGGCACCGCATCGGCCACGCCGACACGAAAGCTCTGCGCGCGCCCGGCGGGCAGCGTCTTCAGCGCCTCGCCGAGTTCCGCCGCCAGCGAGAACATTTCGTCCGCGTAGGAATAGGCCACGCGCCCGGCTTCGGTCAGCTCCAGGCGTTTGCCCACCTGGGTGAACAGCGCCACGCCGACGCTGTCCTCCAGTTGCTTGACCTGGCCGCTCAGGGTCTGCGGCGTCAGGTGCAGCTTCTCCGCCGCGCGCGTGATGCCGCCGGCGCGCACCACCGCCCAGAAGTAGTGCAGGTGCTTGTAGTTGAGCGAGCGCTGCATCCGCTGATCCTTCGAAAAAAGCGCAGTTCCAGATCGGAACTTACTGCTTTTCCGGAAAACCATCCAGCCTCAATCTGGTTCCATCCCAACGACGGAGGCCAGCGACATGCGTATCGACATCCGCGCCCAGGGTTTCGCCCTGACCCAGTCCATCCAGAGCCATGTGCAGCGGCGCATCGAGTTCGCCCTCGATCGTTTGCGTGGCCAGGTGCGCAGCGTCCGGGTGCGCCTGTCCGACACCAACGGTCGCCGCGGCGGCATCGACAAGCGCTGCCAGCTGCAGGTGCAACTGGCGGACACCCGCGATGTGGTGGTCGCCGACGTGCAGCGCGATCTGTACGTCGCGATGACCCGCGCGGTGGACCGCGCCGCGGCGGCGATCGTGCGCCGGATCGGGCGATTGCACCGGGCGAAGGCCGGGGCCGCTGCGCCGCGGCCGCAGGCACGCGAGATCCTGCGATTGCGTCGTCCTGCACAGGAGCAGTTGGCATGAACCGCATCGGCGTGAAGGAACTCCTGTGGCAGCGGGTCAGTCGACTGCCCGCCAAGGTATGGATCGCAGCCGGTTTCGCGCTCCTGCTGATCCCGGCGCTGCTGCTGTGGCTGCTGTTCGCGGTGGTCGGCGGCGCCTGGCAGGCCGGCGGCGCGCTGCTCGGCCAGGGTCGCGAAGCGCTGCAACAGGCGCTGCCGGCGGAGGTCGCGCAGCTCGCAGCCGAGTTGCCAGCGGCCGACACGCTGGAGGCGTTGCAGACCGAGGCGCAGCAGCGCGTCCAGGCCGAGGTGGAACGGCTCAAGGCCGCGGTCCCGGCCTCGACCGACGCGCTGCAGCAGGGTCTGGCCGCGGCCACCCTGCCCGCCGCAGCAGAAGGCCTGCGGCAACTCACCGAACAGGGTCGCGCCAGCGCGGACCAGGCACTCGGCTCGCTGCTCGGCCCGGCGCGCCCGGCCAGCGATGTCGGCGGCGAGGATCCGCCCGGCATCGCGCGCCTCCCCGGATTCGTGCGCACCGCCTTCGCCCGCGATGGCGACACGTTGAAGGTCTCTTGGGCCGGCCCGGCGCCGCACGCCGAAGTCGTCGCTTTCTACACCGGGCAGCTCGCCGCCGCCGGCTACAGCGCAAAGGTGCTGAAGGCCGACGCAGGCACGGAGGTGGTGCGCTTCGAATCCGGCGAGCGCAGCATCCTGCTCAGCGCGCGGTCCGCCGGCCGTGCCGGCAGCACGCTCGACTGGGAGGTGCATTGACCCCGGCGGGTTCGGAGCAGTTGCGGGCAGAGGCTTGCCGTTGCCCGCAGGGCGGCAGTGCGTGTAGCCGGGGCCGGCCACGCCCGCGGCAGCATGATCGCGATCAAGGGTGCCGCGCCGGATCGGGCGCACGCTGGAAGCCAGCGATGCTGCCGGAGAGCATGTCATGTGGCGTCCGCGGATCTGGATCCTGTCATTGGCCTTGGCGCTTGGCCTCGCGCCAATGCCCTCGGCACGCGCCGATACCCTGGACCAGGTGTTGCAGATCCTGCACACCGCGGGGCTGGTTGATGGCGCGGTCGTCGACGCGAAGCCCCTGGTCCAGTGCCTGATCGAGGGCGGCTCCGCGAGCACCTGCGCCGGGCGGGTTGCGGCACCGGCGGTCGGGTCTGCGCTGAGCGCCGCCGATCCGAAGGTCCGGCTGGTGGTCGATCTGGTCCTTGCGGCGCAGCAGCGGCGCTGGATCGATGTGCTCGAATTGACCGGCACCGATGTGCTCGCCCAGGTCGCATGCACCGCGGGCTTTCCCGCCGGCGGGCCGGTCAAGGATTTCATCTGCGGCGGGTTGTTCGTCGAAATCGCGCAGCAGGCCAAGCCGGTGGTGCGTTTGGTGCTCGTCGCGGTGCAGTCGCGCAGCCTGGACGACTGGCTGAAGGTCGCGGCGCTGCTGGGGCCGGATCTGGCCTGCCGGCTGCTGCCCGACGACGTCCCCGGCGGCGATGCGATCTGCTCGACACTGGCGCAGGTCTTCGGCGTCGCGGTGCAGGCGGTCGCGGCGGCGGTGGACGCGGTCTGGGGCACCATGCAGCGTTTCGGCGAATGGATCTCCGGCCAGAGCAAGCACATGCCGGTGGATACCTACTACGACCTGTACTGGCGGCCGTGGTACCACTATGGCGTGTGGACGCGCTTCAAGGGTGGCTGGGACGGGCTGATGGGACGCCTGTGGGACCCGTGCGTGAAGTACTTCGATTCGCACACGATGAGCGCCGAGAACGCGCGCAAGACCTGCGACCGGCTGCGTAGCCGCTTCAGCAGCGAGAGCGCGGCGATGGAGCAGGTGCTGCGCGCCGGCGGCAATGCGCACGTGCACACGGTGGCTTTCGAACTGGCGGAGATCTTCGCGGTGACCGATCTGGGCCGCGAGAGCGGTGTCGCGGCGCATCGCCGTCTGGTGGAACTGACTTGCGCCACCGAGCTGCGCAAGCGCCTGCCGCTACCCGGCCCGGACGAGCGCCTGTGTCCGCTGGTGCGGCAGCGTTGGTCGCAGATGCCCATGGTTTCGGAGGACATGGTCGAGAAGATCTACCAGCAGTGCCTCGCCGACCAGGACCTGCAAACGCCTGAGCCGAGTGCGCACGAGGTCATCTGCAAGTCGGTCGGCGACAGCTTCGAGAACGCACTGCACCAGCATGCGATGCAGGTGGAAAAGGTGCGCATGCAACTGCTGCAGGGAGGCCATTGCGTGCAGCCTGCCGGTTGGGATCCTGGCGACGGCGTGCAGTTTGTCTGCAGCAACTTCCGCGCACACCAGAAATGCCTGGCGATCGCCGCTGCGGCGCACCCGAAGAAGCGCTGCACTTTCGATCGCAGCAAGTCCGACACGCGCCTGGCCGGGCAGATCATCGACGCCCTCGGCGGGCGCGCGCGGTGTGTCCGCGAGACGCCGACCCGGCTGGCCTGCACGCGACCTTGGAAACAGCCAGAGTGCCGCGCGCTGCTCGCCGCGGCCCGTCGCCAGGCCGAATACGCCGACACGCCGATGCAATGCGTCTACACCGAGACGGCGGAGTTCACGGCGGCCAAGGCGCGGGCCGGCGAGATCCTGGCGGCCCTGAACAAGCCCATGGCTGGCGGCGGGCGCCTGCGCGTCCAGCCGCCGCTGGCCGCCGCGCTGGCCAACTGCCAGACCGGTTTCGACCCGCTGGCAATCCACTGCGCCGACAGCGGCCGCTATGCCGAGTTGCCCCAGCGCCTGCCCGGCGCCAGCCTCCCGATCTGCCTGCCGGATCCCCAGCGCAATGGCGCCGACCAGCCCTGCTGGGACGGCCCGCTGACCCTGCCCGACCGGCCAACGCCGATCCCGCGAGATCGCCAGTCGGATGCTGGCGATGAGACTCCCGGACGGGTCGATCCGAACCGCATCCGCCCGCGGCTGCCGGCGGTGCTGACCGGCCAGCCCGTGCGCATCCAGTCCGAGGTGCGCCTGGCGAGCACCGAGGGTAGGTGGGAAACCACCGTGGCGATCCCAGCCCAAGGGCTTGCGCGCGTGCGCGGCGGGCTGTGCCGCGTGCCGGTGGTCGTGCGCCTGCACAATCCCGCAGCCGCCCCGAGCGCGCCACTGCGGCTTGGACTGCGCATCGCCGAATCCCAGCCTGCGGTCGATGTCGCGCCGCTCCCGGCCAGCGGCACGCACGAACTGACCCTGTACGTGGTGGTGGCCAGCGGCCAGCGCCGCCTGATCGCCACATTGAGCGCTGCGGACGGTAGCGAGATCGACTCGCAGACGCTCAGCCTGCGAGTGGAGGGCAGTTGCGGCTGAGCGGGACACCCGCCCGCTCCGCTACCGGGGGCTGACCGGCTGACGGTTCGCACGGCAAGGCCACCATTCATCACGAAGATCAGACTGTCTATTTGCAGCTTGCCAATGACCGGCGCTCGGCCGCTGCTCCTCATTATGTTCTGGAAGGCAAGATCGACGGGCGAAAAATCAATGGAACATGGCGGTTCATCGTCAAGCCATTGGTGGGTCTCGATGAGCGATTTCAAGCGGCAAACTGTCGCGGAGGCGGGTTCTTCGCAGAGGTCTCGGCTGATGGGAAGGGCATCCGGTTTTACGATGTGGATGACCCTTGCAACCATAGTTTCAATGGGCTGGTGATTCAGCGATGAGCGGATAAAACCAGCGATCGCGCGGGCCTGGGTGGACACATGAGATTCTCCTTGCACACCACCGATGTGAAGGCCGATCGCCGGCAACGCGGAACTGCGCAATTTGATCGGACGCATATTATGGCGCGGTCCCGCACGGTTTGATTTGTGGACGCCCGCCGCCAGGCTGAACCGCGCCGGTCAGCCCCGGGCCGCCACGAGAGCCCCGGGCAGCAGCAGCCAGAAGCTGCTGCCACCGCCGCCGCGGGTGCGCAGGCCGAGGGTCCAGCCGTGCGTGTCCGCCAGCTGGCGGGCAATGGCCAGGCCGAGCCCGCTGCCGCCGGTGCTGCGCTGGCGCGCGGGATCGAGGCGGTGGAAGGGGCGGAACACTGCTACGCGCTGGTCGGCGGGAATCCCGGGGCCGCGGTCGCGCACGCCGATGCAGAGCACGCCGCGCAGCTGGCGGCAGACGATCTCCAGCCGCCCGCCGCCGTGCGATTGCGCATTGGCGACGAGGTTGGCCACCAGCCGGTGCAGCGCCAGTGGTGGCAGCTGCGCGCGGCAGGCGTCGGCGTGCAGGCGCAGGTGGACGCTGCCGGGCAGTTGCGCCTCGGCGCCGTCGGCCACTTCCTGCAACAGCGCGCACACATCGACCGCCTGCACCGGTTCGGGCTGGCGCGCGCGGGTCAATTCCATCTGTGCGCCGATCAGGCGGTCCATCTCGGCGATGTCGAGTTCCATCCGGCGCCGGGTCGCCGCGTCGTCGCCCTCGCCGAGCATGCCGAGCCCCATCGACAGCCGCGCCAGCGGGCTGCGCAGATCGTGCGAGATGCCGGCCATCAGGGTCAGCTCCTGCTCGCGCTGCGCGCCGAGTTGTTGCGCCATGCCGCCGATCGCTTCGCCCAGGGCGTGGAGCTCTTCGACTCCGCTCGCGGGCAATCGCCCCGGTGTGCCGCCGCGGCCGATCTCGCGTGCGCCCAGCGCAAAAGCCCGCACCGGACGGCTGAGCTGACGCGCCAGGAGGGCGGCAGTCGCCAGGCTGAGCAGCAGCATCGCCCCGAGCGCCAGCAGCAGCGCGCGCCGCGGGCGCTGCGGCACCCGCGCCTTGCCGAAGTCGAAGCGCAGCCACTGCGCGTCGTAGCGGATCTCGGCGTGGAAACGCTGCGGCAGGGTCTCGCTGACGCGCACGCGCGCGGCCGCGCCGGTACGTCGGCGCAGCGCCTCGCGCAGCAGGTTCAGGTAGGGATGGTGCCGCACCTGGTCGTCCCGCGGAACGCTGACGGCCGTAATCCGCACCTGCTCCTGCTGCCACACGCTGGCCGCGAATCCACCACGTTCCGCGGCGGGCAGTCCGGCGTAGCGCTCGCCAGAGAGCAGCAGCAAGGCGGCGAAATCGTCCGCGCTGCGCTCCGCGAGCGGCTGGAATGCCAGCGCATAGGCCAGCCACGCGGCGCATCCCAGCGCGAGCAGCATGCCGGCGAACACCGTCCACAGCGCATGCGCGAACAGGCTGCGGCGTTTCATCCGCGCGAATCCCCGCGCGGCGCGAACAGATAGCCCTCGCCCCACACCGTGCGCAGGTATGCCGGTGCCTCCGGCGTGGCCTCGATCTTGCGCCGCAAGCGGGTCACGCGCACATCGATGCTGCGATCGAAGGGCGTGCGCTCGAAGCCGCGCAGCAAGGACACCAGGTGGTCGCGCGTCAGCACCTGGTTCGGATGGTCGACGAAGATCCGCATCAGGTTGTACTCGCCGGAAGTCAGCGGCACCTCGACTTCGTCACGCAACAGCACATGCGCCGCACGGTCCAGCCGGAATGGTCCGAAGCGGCCTGACTCGGCCGCCGCCACCGGCGCCTGGCCGCGCCGCAGCACCGCGCGCACCCGGGCCAGCAGCTCGCGCGGACCGAAGGGCTTGGCGAGGTAGTCGTCGGCGCCGACTTCCAGCCCGACCACCCGGTCGACCTCCTCGCCGCGCGCGGAGATCATGATCACCGGCGGACCGTCGCTGGCGCGCAATCCACGCAGCAGCGACAGGCCATCCTCGCCCGGCAGCATCAGGTCGAGCACCACCAGGTCCGGCATCTGCCGCGCCATCGACTCGCGCATCGCGCGCCCGTCGCCCACGCCTTCGACCCGGTAGCCGTGGTTGCCGAGGTAGGCAACCACCAGTCCGCGCAGGGCGGCATCGTCGTCGACAACCAGGATGCGCGGGCCGGTGACTTCGCTCATCGCGCGATGGTAGCCAGAATGCGAACCGCCGCACTGACCTGAAACAACCTGAAACACGCTGTTGCCGACCTGCATTCCGCGCGAAACAGACGGCCGCAACACTGGTGCCAACCCCAAGAGAGGAGACGCATCATGTTCCGGCAATCGATGTTGGTGCTGGCCCTGTTCGGCGCCATCGGCGTCCTGGGCAACCCGGCTGACGCCGGCCGCGGTGGTCGCGGCGGCGGTGGTCAGACCGCGCAGCCGCTGAGTGTGGTGGAGCAGGCCGACCTGATCTTCATGCGTCAGGAGGAGAAGCTGGCGCGCGATGTCTACCTGCAGAACGGCGAGACTTACGGAATCGCCACCTTCGACAACATCGCCACCTCCGAACAGCGGCACATGGATGCGATCCTGCAGCTGCTGCAGCGGTATCGGCTGACGGATCCGGTGGTCGGCCTGCCCATCAGCGAGTTCGTGGATCCGGAGTTGCAGGCCCTGCATGACAACCTGATGGGCCTCGGCGCTGCCGACGCACTGTCAGCACTCAAGGTCGGTGGCTTGATCGAGGAAGTCGACATGCGCGACATCGTCGCCGCGATCGAGCGTTCGCAGCACGCCGACATCGACTCGGTCTACGCCAACCTGCTGTGCGGTTCGCGCAACCATCTGCGCGCCTTCGCCGGACAGATCGAGCTGACCACCGGGCTCCCGTATGCCGCTCAGGTGCTGCCGCAGGTCGAAGTGGACGCGATCCTCGCCACCGGCCAGGAGCGCTGCGGCAACTGATCCACCAGGGCCGGCCGGCGTGTCACTCCGGGCGCCTCGGCCGGTCCGCCTGAGCGGGCTTAATCAAGCTCGAAGCTTGGTGCAGCATGCTGGCCCGGGATTCCGTTTGGGCGGTCGGCGATGCGCCTGTTGCTGGTAGAAGATTCCGAGCGCCTGCGCCACGCGCTGGCGCCGCTGCTGGCCGGCGCCGGCTACGCGCTGGACCAGGCCGCCGATGGCGCCGAGGCGCTCGCCTACCTGGAGCGCTACGATTACGCGGTGGTGGTGCTCGACCTGATGCTGCCGAAGGTCGACGGGCTTGAGGTGCTGCGGACAATGCGCGCCCGCGGCAACCCGGCGCGGGTGCTGGTGTTGTCCGCCCGCGACCAGGTGCAGGACCGGGTGGCTGCGCTGGACCGCGGCGCCGACGATTACCTGGTCAAGCCCTTCTCATCCGAAGAACTGCTCGCGCGCCTGTCGGCGCTGCTGCGTCGCAGCCTGGAGCAACCCGAGCCCGAGTTGCGCGCCGGGACGCTGGTGCTGGATCCGCGCCGGCGGGCGGTGCAGGTCGGTGGGCGCACCCTGAATCTGTCGCCGAAGGAGTTTGCCCTGCTCGAATGCCTGCTGCGCGAGCGCGGCCGCGTGCTCAGCCGCGCGCAACTGTTCGAGCGCGTCTACAGCGGACACAGCGAGTCCTCGGACAAGGTCATCGAGGTGCTGATGAGTACTTTGCGCAGCAAGCTCGGCGAGCACGGCGCGGGTGAGCTGGTGCAGACCCGGCGGGGCTTCGGTTATGTCATCGAGTCCTGAGGGACGCGGGCCGCGCTCGCTGCGCGCGCGTCTGGTCTGGACCCAGGCGATCGGCCTCGGCGCGGTCCTGGGCGGATTGTTCCTGATGCTCGACTGGCTGGTCGACCGCGAGCTGTACCAGCGCTTCGATGGAGCCCTGCTGGATCGCGCGCGTGCGGTGGCCGCGTTCGCCGACCACCGCGACCCGGCCCCTGGGCTGCAGCGGCTGTGGCCGGGTTACAGCGGATCCGGGCACGAGGACTTCTTCGAGATCTACGATCAGCGCGGCGAGCGTCTGTTGCTGTCGGAATCCGCCCGCGGGCGCTCGCTGCAACCGCCGCAGACCTGGCCCGCAGCGGATCCGGTGTACTACGACCTGCGCCTGCCGGATGCGCACGGCGGGCGGGCGGTGGCGTTGCGCCTGCCGGGCAATCCCCTGCGCTGGCTGGTGGTGGCCGCCGAGCGCGAAAGCCTGGACGAACTGGAGCGCCAGGTGCACCTCAGCCTCAGCGCCGGGATCGTCCTCGCCCTGCTGCTGGCCCTGGTGGCCGCGTGGTGGAGCATCCGCCGCGGCTTGCTCCCGCTGGACCGCTTCGCCGACGCGGCGCTGGCGCGCGCCGGCGCGCCGGAGGCCGGGCCGTTGCCGGTGGCCAGCCTGCCGGTGGAGCTGAAGCCGATCGGCCACACGCTGGAGCAGGCCTTCGCGCAGCAGCGGCGCCTGCTGCAGCAGGAACGGCGCTTCGCACGCGATGTGGCGCACGAACTGCGTACGCCGCTGGCCGAAATCTGTGCGCTCGCCGATGCCGCGGCGGCCAGCAACGATCCCGCGCAGATGCGCATGCACGTCGCCGAGATCGCGCTCTCGGCGCAGGGACTCGCGCAGTCGGTTGGCGCGCTGCTATCGCTGGCGCGCGTGGAGGCGGGACTGGAGCAGGTCGAGCGCGAACCGCTCGATCTGGTCGCACTGCTGGAACAGTGCCTGCGGACCGCGCGCAATGGCCACGGCGAGCGCAGCCTCGAGCGCAGCCTGCCGCGCGAATGCTGGATCAGCAGCGATCCGGCCCTGCTGGGACCGCTGCTCGCCAACCTGCTCGGCAATGCCCTCGAGTACGCATTGGCGGATGCGCCGGTGCAGGTCCGCCTCGCCAGCGGGGAAGCCAGCGCGACGCTCACGATCAGCAACCCGGCAAACCCGATCAGCGCCGACGACCTGGCCCAGCTCGGCCAGGCCGGCGTGCGCCTGCAAGCGGATGATCCGCGCCACGCCGGCCGCGGCCTCGTGATCGCGCGCGGCCTCGCGGCGGCGCTGCGCCTGGACCTGTCGCTGGACTATGCCGACGGCTGTTTCCGCGCGCAGTTGGCGGGGCTGCCGCTGGTGTGAGCCGTGCACCGAAGGGTCCGACCGGGAAGGATGACACGGGGCGCTGCTGCGCAGGCTGGTGTCGCGCGCGACGCCTCACCGGCAGCGTGCCGCAGAGCCGCTGCGCGGCACTCCGGCCTAGGCACCCATGGATTCGGTTTTGGGGCAAGGGGCAAGCTCCGTGCCCCGGTCCGGCCCGCAGGCATTGCCGTCGGGCGCTCGTCCGTGCCGCTGCGATGATCGGCTCGCTGCGCGCGACCGGGCTTGCCCGTGCTCTCAGCCTGGATCGCCCACTTGCGCCGGCAGGTGCTCGTCCGAGCTGCCCGGTGCGGCCCACAACGCATGCGCGTCGATGCGCAGCCGCGTCAGCGCGCGATGTGCTTCGATCAGGGACGCGAGTTCGGCACTGCGTGCCTCGTGCAACTGGCGCAGGGCAAGCAGGCGCTGCGCCAGGTCCAGCTCGCCGAGCGCGTGGGCGCGTTCGGAGCGCCGCGCCTGGCGCTCGGCCGCGGCCAGCGCCGTGCGCGTCTGTTCGAGTACCGTGCCGCCGGCGCGTGCCGCGGCGACATCCGCTGCGGACAGCGCCTGCAGGGCGCGCTCGACCGCGGCCAGTTCGCTTTCGGCGCGATCCGCCTCGGCCAGGGCGACCGCCGCTTCGGCGCGCCGCCGGCTGCCGCCGACCGGCCAGCTGAAGGTCAGGCCCAGCGCGGTTTCGCGCCCATCCACTTCGTTCAGGGTGCGCAGGCCGACCACCGGATCGGCGATCCGCGCGGCGCGCGCGCGGTCGGCGTGCGCCAGCGCGAAGTCCCGTTGCGCCCGCGCCAGGCTGCGTTCGTGGCTGTGCTCGACGATCGCGGCGCCGAGCGTGGCGATCGCGTCCGGGGCCAGTGTGGGTTCGTCCAGTGGCGGGAGTCGTTCCAGCGCGATGCCGGGGAACTCCTGCGTCAGGGCGGTCGCGGCCAGTTGCCACTCGCCTTCGGCCCGCGCCAGCTCGGCGCGCTGCGCCGCGCTGGCGGCCTCGGCGCGGTCGAGATCGATCGCTGCCGCATCGCCGAGGTCCAGGCGCCGGCGTACGGCCGCAGTTTCCGCGGCGAGGCTGTCGGCGGCTGCGGCCGCCGCATCGCGCCGCGCACGCGCCGTGAGCGCGTCGAACCAGCGCTGGTGCAGCAGCAGCGCCGCCTGGTGGTGCGCATCGGCGAGCGCCTCGCGCCCGGTGCGCTCCAACGCTTCGGCGCCGGCGCGATCGGCGCGACCCTTGGCCGGCAGCCGCAGGCCGCGCGACAGGCCGAATTCCCACTCGCCATAGTGTCCGCCGCCATCCACCCGGCGCTGCTGCCAACGGCCGTCGACGCTGAACTCGTGTTCGCCCGCGCGCAGGGCGTCGGCGCGATGGGCCGCCGCCACGGCGCCAGCGGCCGCCGCGCGCACCAGCGGATGCGCAGCGATGGCGCGCTCGGCCTGCGCCAGCGTGGGCAGCGGTTCCGCCGACAGCGCGCCCGGCAGCAGCGCGGCGAGCACGGCCGGCAGGCACCGGCGAAGGATCTGCGTGCGCATCAAGCCAACCTCCCGAAAGCTTCCACCGGTTCGATCCACCAACTGACGTGACGCGCCGGCAACGCCCGCGCGATTGCGGCCACCAGCGGCTGGACGCGTTCGCGCGGGATCACCATGAACAGCACGCAGCGGGCGACCCGGCCGCGCACCTGCTCGCGCACGCTGGCCTGCGCGAAGTCCGCGCCGTGGCCGGTGGCATCCAGGGTGGTGAAGCCGGGCAGGGGTGGTTCCAGCGCCAGCAGCAGTTCGATCAGGTCCACCTCGACATCCGGCGGATACACCAGGGTCAGGCGCTTGAGGTCGAGCTCAGCCATTGGTGCGTTCTCCCAGGCGGCGATACAACAGCGGCAGCAGCAGCAGCGTCAGCGGCGTTGCGCTGACGAGGCCGCCGATGACGACCACCGCCAGCGGGCGCTGGATCTCGCTCCCGGGTCCACTGGCGAACAGCAGCGGCACCAGGCCGAGCGCGGTGATGCTGGCGGTCATCAGCACCGGACGCAGGCGGCGGATCGCGCCCTCGCGCACCGCATGCGCCAGGCTCGCGCCGGCTGCGCGCAGCTGGGTGAAGAAGGCGACCATCACCAGCCCGTTGAGCACCGCGATGCCCAGCAGCGCGATGAAGCCCACCGCCGCCGGCACCGACAGGTACTCGCCGGAGAGCCACAGCGCGATCACCCCGCCGACCAGCGCGAACGGGATGTTGGCCAGGATCAGCAGTGCCGGGCGCACCGCGCCGAAGGTGCCGAACAGGGTCAGGAAGATCGCGCCGAGCGCGATCGGCACCACCAGCGCCAGGCGCGCGGCGGCGCGCTGCTGGTTCTCGAACTGGCCGCCCCAGACCAGGCGATAGCCGTCCGGTAGCGCCACCCGTGTGGCGACCGCCTGCTGCGCGTCGGCCACGAAACCGACCAGGTCGCGTCCGCCGACATTGCTCTGGACCACCGCGAAACGGCTGGCGTTCTCGCGATCCACCTTGACCGGCCCGGCGGTGCGCTCGAAGGCGAGCACCTGCGACAGCGGCACCGCGCCGCCGTCGTCGCGCGCCAGCGCCGCTGCAGCAAACGCCACGGCATCGTGGCGCAGGTCCTCGGCGCCGCGCACCAGCAGCGGTATGCGGCGGTTGCCGTCGAGCAGGCTGCCGGCCGGCACGCCTTCGACCCGCGCGCGCAACTCGTCCTGGATCGTCGCCACCGACAGGCCCTCGCGCCCGGCCGCCGCGCGGTCGATGCGCGCCGACAGGTACTGCACGCCTTCGTTGGCGACCAGGAACACGTCCTGGCTGCCGGCCACCTGTTCCAGCGTCGTCGCCACCTGCTGCGCCAGATCGCCGAGCACCGCGAGGTCCGGGCCGAAGATCTTCACCGCGACATCGCCGCGGGTGCCGGTGAGCATCTCCGACACGCGCATCTCGATCGGCTGGGTGAATCCGTACTCGACACCGGGGAAGCCCTCGAGCACGCCTCGTATGCGCTCGATCAGCGCATCCTTGTCCGCCACCTGCCATTCGCCGGGCGGCTTGAGCTTGAGGAACATGTCGGTCTGATTCAGGCCCATCGGGTCGAAACCGAGCTCGTCGGAGCCCACGCGCGCCACCGCGTGCTCGATCTCCGGCACCTTGGCCAGCAGTTCGCGTTGCACCGCCAGGTCGAGCGCCTGCGAGGCGTCGAACTGGATCGACGGCAGCTTCTCCAGTTGCACCAGGATGTCGCCCTCGTCGAGGGTCGGCAGGAAAGTCTTGCCGGTGGCGAGGTAGGCCGCGCCGCCCAGCGCCAGGCTGGCCAGCGCCACCGCGATCGCCGCGCGCGGGCGCGCCAGCACCGCGTCCAGCAGCGGCGGGTAGGCGCGCAGCGCCTGGCGCATCAGCCAGGGCTCGCCGGCGTGCGCACGCAAGAGCCAGGACGCGAGCACCGGTACCACCGTGAGCGACAGCAGCAGCGAGGCGGCGAGCGCGAACACGATGGTCAGGGCCACCGGCACGAACAACTTGCCCTCCAGGCCTTCCAGCGTCAGCAGCGGCAGGAACACCAGGGCGATGATGAACACGCCCGAGGCCACCGGCAGCGCCACCTCCACGCTCGCGCGATAGATCTGGTGCAAACGCGGCACCCGGGTGTCGCCGTGCGCGGCGGACAACCGGCTGATCGCGTTCTCGACCACCACCACCGCACCGTCGACCAGCATGCCGATCGCGATCGCCAGGCCGCCCAGGCTCATCAGGTTGGCGCTGAGCCCGAACTGGCGCATCAGCACGAAGGTGGCCAGCGCCGACAGCGGCAGCATGAGGGCGACCACCAGCGCCGCACGCACATCGCCGAGGAACAGCAGCAGCAGGCCGACCACCAGCACGCTGGCTTCGATCAGCGCGCGCGTGACCGTGCCGACCGCGCGGTCGACCAGCTCGCTGCGGTCGTAGAACACCTCCACCCGGACGCCTGGCGGCAGGCTGGGCGCCAGCTCCACCAGGCGCGCGCGCACCGCGGCGATCAGGCTGCGCGCATTGGCGCCGCGCAGGCCGATCACGATGCCCTGGACCGCCTCACCGCTGCCGTCGCGGGTGACGCTGCCGTAGCGCGTCAGGCTGTCGCTGCGCACGTCGGCCACATCCGCAAGGCGTACGCGCTCGCCGCGCGGATTCGCGATCAGCAGCTCGCCGATCGCTTGCGCGTCGGCCAGCGCGCCCTCAGTGCGCAGCACCAGCGCCTCCTCGCCATCGACCAGGCGTCCGGCGCCGTCGTTGCGGTTGTTGTCGAGCAGGGCCTCGCGCAGGTCCTCGCTGTCGATGCCGGCCTGCTGCATCGCTGCCGCGCGCGGCACCACTACCAGCGCGCCCACCCGCCCGCCGAGCGCATTCACATCGGCCACGCCGGGCAGGGTGCGCAGCGCCGGACGCAGGGTCCAGTCGAGCAGGCGCCGGCGCTCGGCCAGGCTCAGCTCGCCGCCCTCGATGGTGAACATGAAGAGATCGCTGAGTGGCGTGGCGATCGGGGCCAGGCCGCCTTCGACGCCCTGCGGCAGCACGTCGACAACGTTTGCATAGCGCTCCGAGACCTGCTGGCGCGCCCAGTACAAGTCGGTGCCGTCCTCGAAGTCGATCGTGATGTCTGCGATCGCGTACTTGGCCGCCGAGCGCAGCACGCGCTGGCGCGGAATCCCGAGCAACTCCATTTCCAGCGGCGCCACCACGCGCGACTCGACCTCCTCCGGCGTCATCCCCGGCGCCTTCAGGATCAGCTTGACCTGGGTCGGCGAGATGTCCGGAAAGGCGTCGATCGGCAGGCCGCGAAACGCCTGCCAGCCGGCGACCAACAGGCCCAGCGTCAGCACCGCGACCAGCAGGCGCTGCGCCAGCGAGAACTCGATCAGGCGCGCCAGCATCACGGCGCCTCGCGCAGGGCTTTGAGTGCCGCCACGCCGCGCACCACCACCTGCGCGCCGGCGGCCAGATCGGCGCGCACGACGGCGCTGTCGCGATCCTGGTCGAGCACCTCGACCGGCACATCGCGGAAATGCCCGGGCTCGCCTTGCGCGAACACATGCGCCGCATCGCCCTCGAACCACAGCGCGGCGCGTGGGATCGCCAGCGCGCCCGCGGGCGCCGCCACCGCGATCTCGGCGCTGGCGCGCTGCCCGCTGCGCAGGCTGCCGGCGGCCTCCAGGGTCGCGCGCAGCGCCAGGGTCTGGGTCTGCGGATCGACCACCGCGCCGATCCGCGTGATCGCGCCGGTGGCATCGCCGATGCGCACCGCATCGCCCACCCGAAGCACGCCCGCACGCTCGGCGGGCACCTGGATTACCGCCGCCAGCCGCGCAGGGTCGGCAATCACGAAGGCCGCCGACCACGCCGCGACTGGCTGGTCCACCTGCAGCGCGCGCGCCACCACCACGCCATCCATCGGCGCCAGCAGGCGGTAGCGGCCGCCGCCGAGCGACTCGACCCCGGCCAGGGCCGAGCCCTCGGCCTGCAGCGCCGCGCGCGCCGCCTGCGCCTCGGCCTCGCTGAGCTCCAACCGCGTCCGCGCGATCACGCCTTCCGCATGCAACTGGCGATCGCGCTGCGCCTGCGCCCTGGCGCGCCGCTCCAGCGCCTGCGCCTGCACCAGCCGCGCGGCGGCGGCGGCCTGTTCGCTGCTCGCCAGTTCCGCCAGCGGCGTGCCGGCCGCCACCCGGTCGCCGATGTCCGCCTGCAGCATCAGCACCTGGCTGGACCAAGGCGCGAGCACGCTGCGCTGGGCCCCGGCGGCGATCTCGACCTGCGCCGGCAACCCGGCCAGGCGCAGCGTGCCCGCGGCCCGCGCCGGCCGCGTCTCCAGTTCCAGCAGGCGTATCTGGTCCGCGCTGACCGCAATCTCCTGCGCCGATGCACCAAAGGCGCACAGCGCCGCCGCAAACCCCAGTATCCGAATCATGGCCACCCCGCAATCTGGTGGCGGCATCCTGGCAAGCCCAGCTTTGGTTTCGCTTTGGGCTACACCCGCTGCGCCAGGAACTCGAAATAGCGCTCCAGGTAGCTGATGCCGTTCTCGCGGTCGATCAGGTACGGGTTCATCAGGGTGTGGCGCAGGATCACCAGGCGGTCGGCGGTGGGATCGTCCGGGTTCAGGGTGGCCGGGTCGAGGTCGAGTTCCGCGAGCACCCGCGCGGTGTCGCCGGGCCCCAGCGTATCCGGATGCAGGGTGGTCATCGAGCCGAAGAACTCGCGTGCCTGCAGCGGCACGTCGGGGTTGGCCTTGATCTGGTCGTACAGCCCGCGGACGTAGCGGTTCATCGCGCCGACGTCGCGGTTGCCGACCGGATTGAGCGCCATGCACACCAGGTTGCTGTCCGGCGCGAAGGGCACGCTGACGCGCACGCGCCCGGCCTGCGCGGTGGCGAACACGGCCAGCGCCCGCAGGAACGCCTCGGCGCTGCGGATGGTCTGCCGCTGCAGCAGGCCGAAGTGGGCGTGGTCCAGCGGCAGTACCTGGTGGGTCACGTACACCGCCGCGGCGTTGGCGCCGGCCTTGGAACCCTCCGGGATGTAGCGTCCGAGCGCCCGGTGGCGGTGGAAGAAATCGTCGCCGGCATCCGCCTTGAACACATAGTCGGCGCTCTCGTCGAGGAGGCCCACCGCGCGCTGGTCGCGGCAGACGAAGGCGCCGACACCGAAGGCGAGGTAGCCAAGCTTGTGCGGATCGATGGTCACCGAGTCGGTCTGGCCGAGCGCGGCGAAGGCGGCATGCACCGCGGGCGAGGGGAAGTCGGCGTAGTCCTCGCGCATCGCCGACCATGCGCGCAGGCTGCCGTCGGGCTCGCGGAACAGGGTCGCCAGGTAGCCGCCCCAGGCGGCGTCGACGTGCACCGAGTAGCCGAGCCCGCGCGCCTGCATCCGCGCACGCGCCGCGACCAGGCCGTCGATCGGATCGATGGTCCCGAACTCGGTACTGCCGAGCACGCCCACCGTCATCAGCACCGGCTGGCGCTGCGCCAGTAAGTCGTCGAGCATGCGCTCGAGCGCGGAGAGGTCGATGCGCATTCCCGATTCCGGCACCAGGTGCAGCGAGTTGCGGCCCAGGCCGATCAGCTTCAGGCCCTTGCTCCACGAGTAGTGCGCGGTTACCGGCGCGAGCACGATCGGCGGCTTGAGATCGGGATGGCGCGCGAAGAAATCGATCAGCCCGAGGGTCTCGATGCGCTCGGCATTGACCCGCATGCGCCAGGTGCGCGCGTCGTGCGGGGATTGCTGCGCCAGCCAGGCATTGAAGCGGTCGAGCAACGCGATGGCCGCGTCGGGGCCGAGGTTGAAGGCCTGCCAGTCGTCTTCACCGCAATCGAGCCCCGGCACGCCGGCCGCGCGCAATGCCAGCGGCCAGGCCTTGAGCGCCAGCGCAAGCCGCAGTGACTGGTAGTTGGCCAGGGTGCCGCCGCTGGTCAGGTGGCCGAAGGCGCAGTCCGGCGCCGCAGGATCACTGGGGTAGCCGAGCATCCGCGCCAGTTGCAGGCCGGCCTTCAGCTCCAGGTCGATGGTGACCGTCGCCACTTCCCCGGTCACGTTGTTTGGGTTGTAGGGCAGCGTGAGGATCTGCGCCGCCAGGCCCGGGATCAGCAAATCCGACACCATGTGCCCGAGGTAGCGCGGGCTATGGAAGGGCACCGAGCGCTTCAGCGCCGCCGAGAGCGCGTGCAGCTCGCGCCGCAGCCTGGCCTCGAAGGCCATGAACCCGGGCGATTGCGCCGCATGCGTCGGAATCGCCGGCGGGTCCTCGGGATGGAAGTTGCGCCGCCAGTAGATGTGGTCGCGCAGGAACTCGACCACCAGTTTCTCCAGCAGCGCGTCGTTCTCGCCGTAGGGGCCGAGGAAGCAGGGGTAGAGGGCGGGGTCGGACATGGGTGGATGCTGTGGGCACGCGGCCGGGCGCGCATTGATCGGAGTCATCCGACTCTACCCCGCCGCCACCCGTCGAGCGTCGGCGTGCTGCCGGGTCAGTCCGCTGCGCGCTGCGGATTGCGCTCGACCACCCGGGCCCCGCAGCGGCCCACGTAGTGCTCGGCCTCGGCCACGCCGCCGGGCCACACGCCACCGTTGCAGTTAAACTGCGCGCCCCAGAACTCGAAGAGCTGCCGTCGTCGAAGATCAGGAACACCTGATTGGCCGGGTCGCCGCGCTCGTTGCGGGCGACGATGACGTCGGTGATGGTCTTGCCGACGATTTCACGGAGGCCGGATTTCATGGCGTTGCTCCTGCGGGTGGGAGCCTGAGTGGATGCCGCTCGCGTCTCACCGGCTGAGACAGCGCGACAGCCTACGTGCCTATTTCGATCGCGAATGAGCCTGGCAGCGCTTATGTGCGCGCGGGACGGGGCCCAATGACGACGGTCTCCGGAGGACGCGCGCTGGCTGGATCGTTTCAGGGACAGGGAACGCCGTCGAGTCCTTCGAGCAGCCGCTGGTAGTGGTAGGTGCCCGTTTGTCCGCCGAACTCCATCCACTGGAATCGCATCGTGGTGCAGGTTGGAAAACTCAGGGTGGCGTTACCCCAGTTGGACCATTGCACCTGCGCGGGATCGAAGGCAGAACCGAAGTAGCCGCCGGTAGTCAGCAGTAGTGGCACCGTGATTTCGGTGGTGCCGGCGGTGTAGTCCACGTTGCCGGCGATCCAGCGCTGCAATCCGCCGGAATAGGTGTACCAGGTCAGGAACAAGACGCGGCGTGTGCCGATCTGTCCGGCCTCCACCAATACACCTTCGCCATTCCGCGCCGGATCGCAGTAGCTGCCGCTCAGCTTGCCCGAGATCGGCTGCAGTAGCGTGGGCAGTCCATAGTCTGCCGGGTTGTATCCGGCCACCGCCACGCTGGCATTCGGCGACGCGCTGGTGCCCGCCAGGTAGACGAAACTGAAGCTGGCGTCGTCATCAAAGACAAACGATGAGTTCGTTTCGTTCAGGACCATCGTGGTCGGCGCCAGCAAACTGCCGCAGAAACTGTCCACCAATCCATTGTCGGGATCGGTGTCGAGAAACACTTCATTCGTCTGCTGCGCGTTCTGGATCAACACCACGCGCAGGCCACCGCATACAAACGGGGTACCGGTCACGGCCGTGAATGTCAGCAGCAGTTGCGCGTCGTCGGGCGTTGAGCAAGGCTTGCGCCAGAACGTGCCGCGAACCACCGCCGGCGGTGCGCTTGCGCCGGCGGTGTTGACTTCAAAGGACCACGCAGGTCCGCTCGGAACCGTCGTCAATGGCACTGCGAGGCACTGCGGTGTGATTTCCTTGTTCGGCGTACGTCCCGGTTCAGCCGCTGCAGTGTCCGCGGCGAGGGCCAGCGTGCCAGCAGTCACGACCGCCCATGTACATGCGGAAAACGTCCACGCGTTCATTGGAAACTCCTGGGTGCCGACGGTCATCGCGGCGGCCAGCAGATTCCATCGGGTCGCCGGCGCCATGGCACGGACTTGGATTCATGCGGTGCGTCGAAGGTCCCCGGCGCCGTTGCAGCGGCGCCGGGGGCGTGGGGTCAACCCTCGAAGCCATTGCGGAACAGACCATCCTCGGCGATCGGTGCGACATAGATCCCGGCCCAGCCCAAGGTGTTTTCCGGGTCGAGCGGATCGACGTACAGCATGCTCAGGGTCACACTCAGCCGACCGCCACGGAATCCGTCCCGCTCCACACCGACTGCACTGACGAAAGAACCCGCCGGGGCCAACGGATCGACTGACGTACCCGTCGTGGTCCCGACCTCGGCCACCGTCCGCAACGGAAAACCGTTGACGATTCCTTCGCGAAGATAGAGGCCATCCAGGGACCTGCGCTTGGCCTTGAAAACGACCTGGCCACTGCTGCCCGGCGGCGAATGCAGCGCGGCGAAGGTGCCCGCACGCCAGCGCGCCAGTTCCGTGCCGGGCTCGATCGATCCGCCCGCATCGGGCGCTCTGCCCGAGAATCCCCAGAACATGAAGTCCTCGATGCCCTCCTGCAGGGTACGTGCGACGCGGTGGGTGGTATCGGTGTCCAGGTCGTAGACAAACACGCCCTGATTGACCGGAATCTCGACTACCAGACCGGTCGGATGGATCAGGTTGCAGTACGCGATGATGTCGGGATTGCCATCGACCGGACACACCAGCGTCTTCTGGAAGGTCTCGGCCCCCCAGCTGGCCCAGAATGCAACTCGGCTGCCGTCCTCATTCAAGGAGAGCGCCTCGCCCATCGTCCGGAACCCAACTCCCGCGGGCTCGCCTGAACCTGGCCGCCGATGCTCGCGATGACCTGCAGCGGGGGCGTCGACGCGATCGGGGCGCGATAGATGCCGCCGAGCGTCGGGGCTTCCTCGATGTCGAGGCCGGTGAAATACACGAAGCCATTGGCGGCGCTGGGCGGAGCTGTAGAACCGAACTTGGTGGTACCACCGGCGGGCTGGTTGGGGATCACCGTGTTGGAGCTGGCAATAAGCCCGGTATAAGGGACTGGCGAGGTCGCGACGACGTCCCGGAAATAGATGCCGGTACGTCCGAGCCCATCGCCCAGATCGGTGTAATTGCCCTTGTAGACGATGTATCGGCCATCGGCGATCGCGGGTGACCCGGGGAACTGGTCGAAGCGCTGGCCCAGCAGTGCGCCCGGCACCGAAGACCAGGGGAAGCTCAAAGTGAACTGATCGGGTTCGACGGCACTGCCGAGCAGGCTTGCGCCGGTGACCGGAACCCCATTCGGAAAGACATAGATGCCTGAAGTGCCGATACGCGTTTCCGTGGTTCCCAACAGATAAGTCCAGACGGGCTCATGCTGGCCCCGGGTGGCAATCAGGTTCGAGGTGGCGTCGATCCGGGGAGTCGACGGGAATTCCAGATAACCCGCTGGAACGCCGTTGTAAAGCGTGTTGTTGGGATCGGAAACAGCGTCGCCGCGGGTCAACAACTTCACGACAGGACCAGCCGGAAACAGGTTGCGCTGGTAGATACCGTCAACTTGTTGCGCGCTCCCCACGCTGCTGCGCGCGCGAAAGACCAACAGTCCCGCATTGTTGATGGCGGGCTGGTTGTAGCTCTTGAACGTCGCGCCCGCAACGCCACCCGGCGCAATGTCGGCGTTGTTCACCCCGACGGTCCAATTCAGTTGTTGTGCCTCCGTCTGTGCACCGAACAGCGCCAGCGAGAGCGCGATTGCGATGGCTGTGCGAGTGACGGTACTCATGGCTGTTCTCCAGCGAACTCCGAGCCTGGCGCAGGTCATCCGGGCATTCCGGATACTGCTCGGCTTATGAGCGTGCGCCCGCGGCTACGAGCGACATTGATCCCGATCAATACCGCTGGCCGATTGCTTGGAAACTGGGTGGGGCTGGCATTGCACCTGGGACCAAGCCGCCTGTCCTGCTCGATCGCGGTAGGAATGCCCGTCACCGGGCACCCCCCGCACAGATCCCGGCGGGCGCAATTAACGCACCGGGCTCCCACCTTGGGTGTTTGACGCGAAAGCGCACGCTGGGCCAGGGATGGGTGATGCGCGGTCGGGGAATGTAAGCCTCCGCCAGCTGGCTCATTCGGTCCCACGTGGTGGAGCCCCGCTGGCTGCGACGCTTGAGCGCCTTGCGCCAGTGGTCGACCGCGTAGTGCCGGAACGCGTCCAGCCGATGAAAGTTGGTCGGTACGCCGTGGTAGGCCATGTAACCGCCAACCACCTGCCCCAGCCATTTCCCCTGAACCGGGATCGGTTGGTGGAGTCGACTCCGCAGGCCGTCCTTGATCGCCACCAGGGCAGCACGCATGCGGTCACGCCGAGTATGGCGACGAAGTTGAAATTCGCCGCGCCGGTCGCGTCCGCAGATGTGCGTGAACCCCAAGAAGTCGAACGTCTCGGCCTTACCCTGTCCCTCCCGGTCGCGCTGCACTTGCGCGTAGCGGCCGAACATCAGCAGCCGGGTCTTCTCCGGATGCAGGGTCAGTGCAAATCGCTCCAGTCGTGCGCGCATCGCAACCAGGGAATGCTTCAGCGTCGCTCTGGTGCTGGAATCCCAGCACGATGTCATCGGCATATCGCACCACGATCATCGAGCCCCGGGCATGGCGCTTTCGCCATTGCTGGGCCCAGAGGTCAAAGACGTAGTGCAGATACACATTCGCCAACAGCGGTGAGATCACGGCGCCTTGCGGCGTCCCCACCTCGGTGGCCAGGTGCACCCCGTCCTCGATGACTCCCGCTTTCAGCCACTTCCTGATCAGCCGCAACACCCGCTCATCGCCGATACGATGCTCCAGAAACCGCAATAACCACTCATGACTCACGGTGTCGAAGAACTTCGCCAAATCGGCGTCCACGATCCAAATTTTTTCCTGTCCAATCGCCACCGCCAGAGCGTCCAGCGCATCGTGCTGTCCACGCCCTGGTCGGAAGCCATACGAGAAGCCCAGAAAATCCTGCTCGTAAATCGCATTCAGCACTTCCACCAGCGCCCGCTGCACGATCTTGTCCTCCAGTGCCGCGATGCCCAAGGGACGTTGCCGTCCATCAGCCTTCTCGATGTACTGGCGGCGCGAAGGTCGTGCTCGGTAGGTGCCACGGTGAACACGCTCGTGCAAATCCGCGAGTCGGCGCTCCTGGTCAACCTCGTAGTCGTGCCACGTGACGCCATCCACACCGACGGCCGCATCCCGCTTCAACCAGGAAAAAGCGGCCGCCAACAGCGATGGCGTGAGGTGGTGCAACAGCGCCGTGAAGCGCTCCTGCCCTCGGACTTTCGCCCGTTCGCGTACACGGTGCAGCTGCAGTGACACGCTTTCCGGCTCTGCGTCCGGCGCGTGCGTGGCTGTCCCGCGTTCCCTTCGGCCTGCCGCCTTCGCTCCATGAACTCCGCCTCCGCTCGCGCGTTCTTGTTCGCCCACTTCATCGCTACTACGCAGCAGTCTGACTTCTCCGGTCCGTGCATTGTCGGCTTCGGCTCCTCGCCTTCCCGACACGGGCCGACAGGCGTCACCGCCCACCGGTCGGACCGGAGACCTCCCGGCTCCGTACAAAGCGCGTATCCCATGCCAGGGTTCAGCGACCTCGCCGGGTCGCCACGACGCTCGCGAATAGCGCGTCGCAGCGTGCTGCCTTCCGCCGAATAGAAAGCGTCGGCACCCGGAATTAGGGTTCTTTCGCGGCTCAATGGCTGGCCTATGGACGCCCCTGTCAACGCTTCACGACGCATCTCGCGATGCGCCATGCATGACTCGGGGACAGATTGGATCGCTACTCCTCTCCCTGTCGGGGACTCTCACCCCTTACGCTTTGCCGGTTTGCGCCGGCGCACCTACTCGAACCCGTCCGCGAACAGCGCCGTTGGGCCCTGTACTTCGAAGGCGCCGATGTCGACGGCGCCGACCCGCGGCAATCCGCGCTGGTCGGCCGGCGGCGCGCCGGTGGCGGTGCCACTGTCGATCGCCGGCGAGCCGGGCAGCAGCGCTTGCGTGCGCGTGGGCCCGCCGTTGTCGCCCAGCGCGCCGAGCAGGGCGTCGGCGTAGATCGCGTCGGGGGTGACGCGCGCTTCCTGCTGGCCGCCGCTGCCGGGGCGGGTCTGCGGGAACTGGATGTTGTTGGATCCGCCCTGCACCGGGTTCAGCAGGGTCCAGGGGTTGAAGGCATTGCCGCCGGTGTTGTCGAAGAACACAGAGTTGCGCAGCGTGATCGGCCGTCCCGCCCGTTGGCGATGCCACCGGCGAAGCACACGCCGCAGGGCGCGCGGTTGCCGGCGATGGTGAGGTTCTGCAGCAGCAGCGGGGCGGTGCCCTGCAGGTTCATCGCGCCGCCGAGGCCATTGCGCGCGATGTTGCCGGAGAAGGTCGAGTTGACGATCTCGCCGCCGGTGGTCACCGCGCCGTGGTCGAACAGCGCCAGCCCGCCGTAGCCCACCGCCGAGTTGTCGCTGAAGGTGGAATCGCGGATCGACACCGGGCCGCCCTGGATGTAGGCGCCGCCGGTGTGCTGGTCGCTGCCGTCCTGGATGTTGCCGTGCAGGGTCGATTGCCAGATCCGGGTCAGGCTGGTCTGGTCGTAGACCGTGGTGAACAACCCGGCACCGAAGGCGTTCGCGTGGTTGGCGGTCAGGCGCGTGCGGCACAGGCTGAGCTCGCGGGTGTCGCCGTCCACTGCCAGCGCGCCGCCATTGCCGCCGCTGCCCGGGTTGCCGCCATCGCCGGTGGCGTAGTTGGCGTTGAACTCGCTGTCGAAGAAGCGGATCTGCTGCGTACCGAGGGCGTAGAAGCCGCCACCGCTGGCGCCGTGGTTGTCGTCGAAGCGGCAGCGCACGCACACGAACTCGCGGTGGCCGGTGAGGTAGACCGCGCCGCCGCCGCCATCCTGCGCCACCTCGATGGCGCGATTGCCGATCAGCTGCACGTCGTACAGCTGCAGCCCGACCGCGCGCCAGGGCTCGCTGCCATGGTCGTTGAGGATCGCGCCACCGGAGCGCGCGAACTCGTTGCCGCCGGCGCTGCGCGCGTCGCCATCGCGCAGCACCAGGTTCATCAGCACGATGTCGTAGTTCGCCAGGGCCGGATTGCTGATGTCGATGATCCGTCGCGCGCTGCCGCCGGACAGGGTGGCGCCGCCGCCGTCGAGGCGTACCGCGCGGGTGATCTGCAAGGTGGCGTCGAGTGTCAGCGTGGCGCCGCCGAGGTTCAGGCGGAGATCGCCGCCGGCATTCAACGCCGCCTGCAGCTGTGCGCGCGTGACGCTGCCGGGGCTGCCATTGCCGAGCACCGTCGGGCTGGCCAGCAGCGGTGTCGCCGGCGTGTCGCAATTGAACTCCTGGGTGCTCGCAGTGGCGCACCAGAGCCAGGCCAGCAGGGCGTAGCGCGTGCGCATGGCGAGTCTCCGTCCAAGGTGCTGACAGTGCGATGGTAGCGCGCTGCTTTCGCGCAGACCGTGATCAGGCATGCTTGCGCGCTCTCCGGTTCGAAGGTCCGACCATGCTGCTGCGCGCCCTGTCCCTTTCGCTCGCCTGCGCCCTGTCCCCGTCGATCCTGGCGGCGGACGCCGACTGGACCACCCCCGCCGAGGCCAGCGATTACGCGCGCACGCCGCGCTACGCCGAGACGATGCAATGGTTCCAGCGCCTGGACGCGGCCAGCCCTGCCGCCAGCCTGCTCGCCTTCGGCCGCAGCCCGCAGGGGCGCGCGCTGAACGCGGTGGTGCTGAGCTCCGACGGCATCGCCACGCCGGAAGCGGCGCGCGCCTCGGGCAAGCCGGTGATCCTGCTGCAGGCGGGCATCCACGCGGGCGAGATCGAGGGCAAGGACGCGCTGATGGCGCTCTCGCGCGAGTTGCTGTTCGGCGCCGACCGTGCGCTGCTGGAGCCGGTGGTGCTGGTGCTGGTGCCGATCTTCAACGTCGACGGCCACGAGCGCTTCGGGCCTTACAACCGGATCAACCAGAACGGCCCGGCGGAAATGGGCTGGCGCGCCACCGCGCAGAACCTCAACCTCAACCGCGACTACACCAAGGCCGACGCCCCGGAGATGCAGGCCTGGCTGCGGCTGTGGCAGGCCTGGCAGCCGGACCTGCTGGTCGATCTGCACAACACCGACGGCGCCGACTATCAGTACGCCATGACCTGGGCCTACGAGGCCGGGCCGAACATCCACGGCGCGCTCGCCGGCTGGCAGCGAAAGAGCTTCGATCAGGCGGTCAAGCCGGCGCTGGCCAAGGCCGGCTGGCCGGTCGCCTTCTACGTCAACATGCAGAACTGGGACGATCTGCGCGCCGGGCTGGTCGAGGGCGTCTCCGCGCCGAGGTTTTCGGTTGGCTACGCCGCCGCCGCAGGCCGCCCCGGGCTGCTGCTCGAATCGCACATGGTCAAGGACCACAAGACCCGCGCGCTGGCGACCCTGGCCACGCTGCGCGAGGTGCTGCGCGCGGTCGCCGCCGACCCGGCCGCGCTGATGGCGGCAGTGGCGGCGGCCGATGGCGAACGCTTCGATGCGGACCAGCCGGTGCCGCTGGCCTTCGATCTGTCGGCGAAGACCGAGTCGATGGACTTCCTCGGCTACGCGGAAACCCGCACGCCGAGCGAGGTCTCCGGCGGCACCTGGGTGCAGTACGACCAGTCCCGCCCGGAGACCTTCGCGCTGCCGGTGCAGCGTGAGATCACGGTCACCGCCAGCGCCGCGGCGCCGGCCGCCTACCTGGTGCCGCCGCAATGGACCCAGGTCATCGAGCGCCTGCAGTTGCACGGCATCCGCATGCAGCGGCTGCCTGCGGCGGCGCGCGTGACCGGCGAGCGCCACCGCTTCAGCAAGGTCGAGTGGGCGCCGCGGCCCTTCGAGGGACGCCACCTCGTCACCAGCTTGGAATCGACCCTGGAGCCGGTCGCGGCCGAGGTTCCCGCCGGGAGCTGGCTGATCGACATGGACCAGCCGCGCGCGCGCCTCATCGCGCTGCTGCTGGAGCCCGCCAGCGGCGACAGCCTGATCCGCTGGGGCTTTTTCGACACCATCTTCGAGGAGAAGGAGTACGCCGAGGCGCGCGTGCTCGAGCGCCTCGCGCGCGAGATGCTGGCGGCGGATGCGGCCCTCAAACGCGAGTTCGAAGCGCGCCTGGCCAGCGACACGGCCTTCGCCGCCGACCCGCGCGCCCGCCTGCGCTTCTTCTACGAACGCTCGCCCTACTTCGACCAGGCCTGGATGCGCTATCCGGTGCTGCGACTGGATGCGCGGGCGCTCGCCGGGCTGACGGCGGACTGACGCGCCCCGACGGGACCCCAGTTCCGGGGTGCCGCGCGAGCACGCAATCGCGGACACTGATGGCACCGTCCGGGCGGGAAGAAAGCCGATGCGTGCGCTGCGATGTGTGCTGGTCGTGCTGGGTCTGTGCGGGCCCGCCGCGGCGACCGCTCAGGCCGCCTACGAGCCCTTCGACTATCCGCTGAACGACAACCTTGCCGGCGCCAACGGCGGGGTGGGCTTCGACGGGCCGTGGACGGTGACCGCGAACGGCCCGTCATCCGCCGTCACCGGCGCGCAGAGCGGCGTGATCGTCGCCGGGCTGTCCTACAGCGACGCCCTCGGGCAGGTCCTGCCGGTGTCCGGCGGTGCCTGGCAGGCCAACAGCGGCCTGGCGTTCGGGCAAGGCCAGCGCGGCACCGTTGCCGTGCCGGGCGGCGCCGTCTCGAGCTCCTACGGCAACGACGGCCGCAGCCGCGACATCGGCAATGCAGCCGGCAAGACCACGCTGATGGTGATGCGCCTGGACTTCGCATCCAGCGCCAGCGACACCATGCACGCACGGCTCAACCCGGTCGTCGGCCAGCCGCTGAGCGCGCCGCAACTGATTGGCAGTTTCCGCAACTACGCCAGCCTGTTCAGCGGCTTGAGCCTGGTCTGGGGCGACCAGCGCCAGTTCGACTTCGACGAGTTGCGCGCCAGCCTGACGTCGCCGGCGGGACTCCCCACGCTGGTCGTCGACACCACCAGCGACGACGGCTCTGTCGCCTTCCAGGCCTGCACGAGCGCGCCGGGCGACTGCTCGCTGCGCGGCGCGATCGCCAAGGCCAATCTCGACGATGCTGCCGACACGCTGCACTTCGCGATTCCGGGCAGCGATCCCGGCTGCGATGGCAGCGGTGTGTGCCGGATCGCGCCGCAGGGCGTGCTGCCGACGATCGCCAAGCCCTTGACCATCGATGGCTACACCCAGCCCGGCGCCAGTGCGAACACGATCCCGGCGCCCGGCGCGCTCGACAGCGTGCTCAAGATCGAGATCGACGGCAGCGGCGTGGCCGCCGCGGTGCCGGCGATCCTGAACATCGGTGCCGCCGGCCCGACCGGCGCCGCGCCGCTGGTGATCCTGCGGGGCCTCGCGATCGGGGGCGTGCCGTCGAACAACGGCACCAACGCGGTGAACTTCGGCTTCCGCTCGGCGGACTCCCGCATCGAGGGCTGCTACCTCGGCACCGATGCCAGCGGCAACGTCGCGCGCTCCGCGCAGTTCGGCGTGCTGGCCGACGAGACGGTGACCATCGGCGGCGACACGCCGGCGGCGCGCAACCTGGTGTCGCGCAACCGCAGCGACGGCCTGCGCCTGGCCGGCGCGCCGCGCGTCGAGGGCAACCTGATCGGCTTGCGCCGGGATGGCCTGGCGGAACTGCCGAACAGCGGCGATGGCATCCGCATCACCAGCAACTGCAGCGCGCCGTTCCCCAGCCTGGTCGGCAACCGCATCGCCGGCAATGCCGGGCGAGGCCTGTTCTGGACTGGTGGCGACATCTGCAGCAGCGACGCCGGCGGCGCGCTGAGCGGCAATGTGTTCGGCCTGGCGGTCGACGGCAATCCGCTTGGCAATGCGGCGGGCGCGATCGCCATCGCCACCCAGGGCAGCGGTGTCGACATCGGCGGGCTCGCGGCCGGGCAGGGCAACACGATTGCGCAGAGCTTCGGCAGCCCCGGCCACGGCATCGCCGGCCTGCGCCGCTTCGTGCGGGCGCGCGGCAATGCGTGGCCCGGCAATGCGGGCCTGGGGCTGAGCATCGGTGCCGCGGCCGGCACGCGCTCGCTCAACGATGTCGGCGATGAGGATTCCATCAGTACCTCGCGCCAGCAGAACTGGCCGGAGATCAGCGCCCCCAGCCAGGCCGGCAACCAGTTGAACCTGAGTTACCGGGTGGATTCGGAGTTCGACGCGGGCGCCGCCGGCACCGCCGGCAAGTCGGTCTATCCGCTGACGGTCGACTTCTACCGCGCCAGCGGCGACGAGGGCGAGGTCTTCCTGGGCAGCGACACCTACGAAAGCGGCGACGCGCAGCAGGTCAAGGCGATTGCGCTGACGCTGCCGGCGGGTGTCAGCTTTGGCCCCAACGATGTGGTCGTCGCCACCGCGATCGACGCCCAGGGCAACCAGAGCGAGTTCAATTTCTACCGCATCCAGAGCCTGGCGATCCTGTCAGACGATCCGGACCCGAGCCCGGCCGGGGTGCCCTACACGGTGACGGTGCGCGCCGAGGCGGTGCCCGGCGAGCCCTTCGCGCCGAATGGCCGCGTGCGCATCGTCGACGGCCGCGGCGGCGAATGCCGTGCGACGCTGGTGCCGACCGCCACGCCGCTGCGCAGCGAGGGCAGTTGCGAACTGCTCAGCACCGGCGCGCCGGGCGCCATCACGCTGACCGCATCCCTGCCCGCCACCGAGAGCGCGTTTGCGCGCGTCGACGGTACGAGCGTGGCGAATGCCACCGCCAGCCACACCGTCACCGCGGGCATCGAGGCGCTGGAACTGGTGGCCGGCAGCGGCCAGACCGCCGCGGTTGGCGATGCCTTCGCCTTGCCCCTGCAGGTGCGTGCACTCGGCGCCGGCGGCGCGACGATCGCCGGCGTGCCGGTGCAGTTCCAGGCGCCGGTGGGCGGCGCCAGCGCCAGCTTCGCGCAGAACCCGGTGACCACAGGCGCCGACGGCATCGCCAGCGTCGTCGCGACCGCGATCACCACCAGCGGCAACTACAACGTGACCGCGCGCGTCGGCGCGCTGACGCAGACCTTCGCGCTGACCAACGAACCGGGCCTCGATACCGCGCTCGCCATCGTCTCCAACCTGCCGAACCCGTCGAACCCCGGCCAGGCGGTGACCGTCACCATCGCGGTGAATCCCGAAGCCGGCGGTCCGCCGCCGACCGGCAGCGTCGCTGTCAGTGCCAACACCGGCGAGGCCTGCACCATCGTGCTGCCGGCCGTCAGTTGCCAGCTGCTGTTCACCATTGTCGGCGAGCGCCCGATCCAGGCTTTCTATCCGGGCGACGGCGCCTACACCAGCAGTAAGGCGGCGTTCGCCACACAGGTGGTGCAGGCACCCCCGAGCCTGCGCATCGACGCGGTCTCCGCCAACGAAGGCGACGCCGGCACCACTGCGCTCGACTTCACGGTGACCTTGCAGGATGCCACCGGCGCCGCGGTCAGCGTGGACTACGCCACCGCCAACGACAGCGCGGCCGCCCCCGGCGACTACACCGCGACCAGCGGCACGCTGAACTTCAGCGGCGGCACGGTCACCCAGACGGTCACGGTGCTGGTCAACGGCGACACCGAGGTCGAGCCCGACGAGCAGTTCTTCGTCAACCTCTCCAACGCCAGCGGCGCCAGCATCGCCGACGGACAAGCGATCGGCATCGTGCTGAACGATGACCAGCCGCCGCCGCCGATAGCCAGCATCGACGACGTCACGGTGCAGGAGCCGGTATCCAGCGGCCTTGCCGAGGTGCTGGCGCGCTTCACCGTAAGCCTGGATCGGCCGGCGCCGGGTCCGGCGAGCGTGCGCGTGCGCACGCAGAACGGCAGCGCGCAGGCATCTGCCGACTTCGACTCCAACGACTTCGTCCTCGAATTCGCGGCCGGCGATCAGTCACAAACCGTAGAGGTATACGTGCGCGACGACGACATTCCGGAGGGGGGACGAGAACTTCTTCGCCGAGCTATCGGAGCCGCAGGGCCTGAGCGTCGGCGACGGTAGCGGTACAGGCACGATTCTGGACGGTGGCCCCGGCGCTACGATCATCGTCACCTCCAGCGCCGACCCCGGTGATGGCACCTGCACAATCGCGGAATGCACTTTGCGTGAAGCGATCACCCTGGGGAACAACTTCGAGTCCATCCGTATCGGTTTCGGCATCCCGGGCAGCGGTCCGCACACGATCCGTCCGCTCTCACCGCTGCCGCTGCTCGGGCGAGCGATCCACACGATTGATGGCTATACCCAGCCTGGAAGCATGCCCAACTCAAACCGCGACGGCGTGGCGCTCAACAACGTCATCCAGATCGCGCTGGATGGCAGTGCGATATCCGGTACGGTCAATGGACTCGATCTGATCCACGGCGCGACCGTGACTGGGCTCGCGATCCACAGCTGGAGTGGCGCCGGCATCCGCATGACGACCAGTGCCAACGGTCGGCCAATGAACATCCTGGGCAATTATCTCGGAACCGATAGCAGCGGTCAGGTCGCACGCGGCAATCTGGTAGGCATTGAGCTGCGCCCGAACGCCCGGGTGACAGGTACATCCCTGAGCTGGGTCATCGGTGCGGGGATAGGCGGGGGGAACCTCATCTCGGGCAACCGCGCCCATGGCGTGATGGTCGTCGGTGGCGAGCCTGGGCCGACCGCTGGTGGCATATCGGCAAACCGGATCGGCCTGGCGCGTGACGGCTCAGCGCTGGGGAACGGTGCCTACGGCCTGTCCATCAGCACGCCTTCGAACAATCTGGTCCATGCGTTCTTCACATCCGGCAATTACATCGGCGCCAACATCGGCGGTGGCGTCCAGATCATCAGCTCGCAGACCAGTCCGGACGGCATCAATCTCCCGGTCATTCGATTCCTGAGTGATCAGATCGGCATCGCCGACGGCGAACTGCGTCCGAACCTCGGCCACGCAATTTCGATAGGGGAGGGATCCGTTGGCGTTGGCAAGGTTCACTTCTCGAGCGTGTCCATCGGCCACGACGCAGGGCCCGCGGTGCGCATTCTGGGGGCACAGACCGAGGTGATCATTAGTGCGCTTGGTCTGCCGGCAGACGGCGTCCCGATCGACATCGGCCCAGCCGGCGCGACGCCGAACGATCCGGGTGACCTGGACAACGGTCCCAATCGCCTGCTCAACACGCCCGTGTTGCTGTCGGCCTTGTTCAATGATCGTGGCGATCGCCTGCGCGTCAGCTATCAGGTCGATTCGCCGCAGGATGCTGGACTCACCGTGAAGTTCTACCGTCGCATCGAGGAGCGACTGGAGTTCGTGGGCGAACACCGTTATCCCGGTGGCATCGCAACAGCCGAACTCGAGGCCAGCAACCGCTTCCTGACCGGCCGCCTCGCGGTCGGCAGCGAGATCGTCGCGCAAACCGTACTCACGGGAATCGCCAGCTCCGAGCTGACGCCAATGCCCATAGTCGTGGAAGCAAGGCAGGCGTTGGTCAGCACTACGCCGGTACTCGAGGGCAACGGTGCTATCGCGCGATTCGTGATCGGGCTGGAGCCACTGGGCAGCAGTTCGACCACGCTGGACTATCGCACTATCGATGGCAGTGCCAGATCACAAGGCGCTATTCGCGACTACTTTGCGCGCAGTGGCAGCGTCACGCTGACGCCTGCTGAGCCGACGGCGATCGTCGACGTACCGCTGGCCAACGACGGGCTCGTCGAACAGGATGAGACCTTCGATCTCGAGGTCTATAGCGCGACGAACTTCGCCATCGGCAGTGGCGTGGCCAGCGCAGTCATCCTCGACGACGACCGGCTGCGCCAGGATCGCGGAGAGTACGATCCGCTTGATCTCGACAGCTTGAATGGCATCGAGGGCTTTCGAATCGAGCACCCGCGCATGCCGGAAACCTCGCTGGTCGCTCTCGGCAACTTCGATGGCAGCGCGGGGACCGATCTGTTGTTGGCGCAGGCCACCAGTACTGCGCTGACCGGCAATCCCTCGTCGCTGTACCTGATGCCGAACCTGAGCGCACCATTCCAGCCTTCCTATGTGATTCCGGCCAGCGGCAGCGCCCAGTTCCCACGTATCGTCGACACCGCTGAGCGCGGCGCCGGCTATCTTGCAGGCGCGGCAGGACGGCTGCGCGACGTCGGCCAATTGCCTTCGCTGCTGTTGCGAAATGGCGATCGTCTGGTCGTCGTGCACGGCCGAACCACAGCGTTGGCCGCGAGTACCAACCTGGCTGCATTGAGTTCGACGGAGACCATCAGCGGCTCGACCTTCCGGGTTACGCCGCTCGGCGACATCAATGGCGATGGGCGAATGGATTTCGCGGTGGACAGCTCGGCCACCGGCAGCATCAGCGCTGCGGTGATCTTTGGCTCGTTGGGGCCGATGCCGAGCAACCTCGGAGCCCTGAATGGCACCAACGGATTCACCATTACCAACCTGACCCAGGCGCAGCTTGGCGCCATCATCGCAATTCGCAGCATCGGCGACATCAACAACGATGGCCGTGCCGATCTGCTGGTGCGCGGGCGCACCGGAGCGGGAGTTCGTCGCGACGCGCTGATTCTAGGCCAGGCGGCCTTCGCATCGCAGGTCTTTTTCGATCAGATCAACCCGATGCGGGCGCTCGGAACAAGCGACTCAAATGACATCGAAACCGCTTCAGGCGACCTCAACGGTGATGGTCATCTGGATGTGGTGATCGCTACGCCCAATCCGGGTAACGGCGCCGCGCTCAGTACTTTCATCATTTTTGGCAGCGGCAACTTCAATGGCATCAACAGCGCCGCCAACATCACCGAGGTCCGCCAGGGCTTCCCCGGCGACCAACTGGGCAGTGGATTGGCCGTGATGGATCTGAACGGCAACCGCATCTCCGATCTGGCGCTTGGTGCCGCGGGCGCCGATCAGGGCGGAACACGCGCAGGGCGCGTTGCCGTTCTCTATGGCAGGTCAACGTGGCCTGCTGCAATAGACCTGTCGAGTCCGCCACCGCAAACCGTCAAGTTCCTGTCGACTCGCGCCGGTGCCGGCGTCGGCCATCGGCTGGCGGCAATCGGCGACATGAACGGCGATGGGCGCGGCGAACTGGCGATCACCGCGCCCACGGTCGGTCGCAGCTACATCTACTTCAGCCACAACAGCATCTTCAGCGCTGGTGGCGAGGCTGCACCACCGCCCCCGCCGGTTCGACAGGTTTACAGCACACGCGATGGATCGCCAGGCGAGATCCGTATCGACGGGCGAAAGGAGGTTCTGCCGGCAGGTGATGTTGACGGTGATGGTCGACCCGATGTGCTGTTTGGCATGCCGGAGCCACTCTCGCTCTGTCCCAAGGCCGGCTCCTGCGCCGCGGGCATCGAATTGCTGCGATCCACTGGCGCGCAAACGGGCGCCGAACTGCTGTTGCCTGGTGCCGTGCTCAACGCCCACAGCAGCATTGTGCCGACCGCGCCGCCGAGCGGCACGACGCGCATCCGCCGAGCCGACAAGCCCAATGAGCCGCTCACCGGCAAGTACGCCGGTGTTGGCGATTTCAACGGCGACGGCCGTGCCGATCTGGCCTTCCTTTCGGCGGCGGGCGGCTTTGTGGCGGTGGTCGCCGGACGCGCGACCTTGCCGGCCTTCATCGATCCGCAAGCAGACGCACAGGCGCGTTCGCGACGCTATGCGCTCGACGCTACGGACGGGCTGCGCGTGGCCGGACTTGGCGATATCGATGGCGACGGTTTCGCCGATCTCGGCGTGCTGCGTGGCGCACCGAGCGCGCCGCGCATCGAGATCATCTACGGCATTGCCAGCGGCACGCCGCGGCGAACGCAGATCACGGCACCGGCGGGCCTGCAGCCGATCACCTTGGCGCGCACGCCGCGCTTGGGTCGCATCCGCACCGGTGCCGTACCGGCAGACAGCTTCGAGGTGATTCTTGGCGATGGCCAGCGCGCGGTAGTGTTCGGTACTGCTGCACTGCCGGGAACGCTGGACCTTGGCAATCTTGGCGCGGCAGGCATGTATGTCTCGGCCGCGCATCGCCTGCCCGCCAATGCCGCCACACTTGCCGCTCTCGGCGATATCGACGGCGATGGCATCGCCGATTTCGGCATCGCGCACTCGCCGTTGGCCATCGACGGCAGCGGGCAGGGGCGCATCGAGATCCTGCGCGGCCGTGCCTCGTGGCCGGCGAGCCTGGATGTCGGCACCAGCGATCCCGCCCTGATCGCCGGCCGCATCGTGTTGCGAGGCGAAGGGGTCGGCAGCATCAACGGCCTGGATGCACTGCGTGACCGCAATGCGGATGGCCGGCGCGAGTTGCTGATCTCCCTGGGGCTGGCCGAGGGTCACGCGACGCAATCGGGCAAAGCCTTCATCGTCCATGGGCCCGCGTTGCCGACCGGACAACAGACCGTCCTCGAATTCGACGACGAAGTGCCGGCGGGACAGGGCGTCACGCTGCGCTACGGCCGCTTCGAGGGCGGCAACTGGGCGATCCTGCGCACCCTCGGCGACATCGATGGCGACGGCCGGGATGACTTTGCCTACGGCGCCGATGCCAACGAAGCAGTTGGCGATGGCCTGGCAAGAGCGGGCAGCGCCGGCATCCTCCGCGGTTCTGTCTTGCCGCAGTAGTCCCCTTCCGACGCTGTCGACGGGCCCGCGGTGTGCGGGCAGGGCAGGGAACGAGCCGACGATCCCAACCGGCACCGAAGTGCCGTCGGACCCCAATTCCGGGGTGCCGCTCGTCCGCACAATCGCGAACACTGTGGGCATCGTCCGGGCGGGAAGCTGCCGATGCGTGCGCTGCGATGTGTGCTGGTCGTGCTGGGTCTGTGCGGGTCCGCCGCGGCGACCGCTCAGGCCGCCTACGAGCCCTTCGACTATCCGCTGAACGACAACCTTGCCGGCGCCAACGGCGGGGTGGGCTTCGACGGGCCGTGGACGGTGACCGCGAACGGCCCGTCATCCGCCGTCACCGGCGCGCAGAGTGGCGTGATCGTCGCCGGGCTGTCCTACAGCGACGCCCTCGGGCAGGTCCTGCCGGTGTCCGGCGGTGCCTGGCAGACCAACAGCGGCCTGCAGTTCGGCCAGGCCCAGCGCGGCACCGTTGCCAGCTTCGGCGCGGCGGGCAGCTCGGTGTGGATGAGTTTCCTGGTGCGCCAGGCGGAGACGACGGCCGGCGTCAACTACGCGGGCGGCACGCCCGGCACTGGTTTCGGCTTCGGCAGCGCGGCCATGTTCTCGGGAATCGCAGCCCTGCCGGGCGGTGCCGTCGCCAGCTTCTACGGCAGCGACGGTCGCAGCCGCGACATCGGCAATGCAGCCGGCAAGACCACGCTGGTGGTGATGCGCCTGGATTTCGCAGCCAGCGGCAACGACACCCTGCGCGTGTGGTTCGATCCCGTGCTGAACCAGCCGCTGGGCTCGCCGGGGCTGATCGAGTCCTTGCAGAACTACAGCGGCAGCTTCAACGGCGCGACCTTGCTGTGGGGCGACAACCGCAGCTTCGTGTTCGACGAGCTGCGCATCGGAAGCGATATCGGCTGGACCGTGGAAGCCGCCGCCGATGCCTACGAGCCCTTCGACTACCCGCTCGGCACCAATCTGCACAACGCCATCGGTGGCGAGGGTTTCGACGGCCCGTGGACGGTCACCCAGAACGGCCCCACGCAGCTGGTCACCGGTGCCGCGAGCGGCGAGATCGTCGCTGGTCTGAGCTACCCTGGACTCAGCACATCCGGCAACGCGCTGCGCACCAGCGCAGCGGTGGTCGCCGGGCAGGCCCAGCGGCTGACCCGGCACAGCTTCGGGGCGGCCGGCTCATCGACCTGGCTGAGTTTCCTGGTCAGGCAGGAGGGCTCCTCCGGTGCCGGGCAGGACTACGCCACAGCCACGCCGGGCGTCGGCTTCGGCAACGGCGCCAACGCGATGACCGGCGGCCGCGGCCCCTCGCCCAATGCCTTCATCTGCGCCTTCTACAGCGGCGTCGAATGCACCAGTGGTCTAGACCTCGGCGGCAGCCCGGGCGACGTCACCTACGTCGTTCTGCGCGTCGACCACAACAGCAACAGCGGCGCCAACGACACCATGCGCGCGTGGTTCAACCCGGTCATCGGCCAGCCGCTGGGCGCGCCGCAGTTGAGCGGCAGCTTCCGCAACTACGCCAGCCTGTTCAGCGGCTTGAGCCTGGTCTGAGGCGACCAGCGCCACTTCGACTTCGATGAGCTGCGCGCCAGCCTGACGCCGCCGGCGGGCTTCCCCACGCTGGTCGTCGACACTACCTCCGACAGCCCGGCGCTGACCGCCTGCACCGCGGCCGATGACGACTGCTCACTACGCGGTGCGCTGATCAAGACCCAGCGCGACCTTGCGGGCGAGGACACCATCGCCTTCGACATCCCGATGAGCGATCCGGGCTGCGTGGCCGCCAGCGGTGTGTGCACGATCACGCTGTCGACTGATTCCATCGATCTCGCGAACCTGGTACCCGGCATCCAGACCGGGCAGAGCCAGGGCTTCACCATCGATGGCTACACCCAACCCGGTGCCAGCGCCAACACGCTGCCGCTGGGGCAGGGCAGCAACGCACAACTGAAGATCAAGCTGGTGGGTCCGGTGGGGACGTCGCGCCAGATCACCACGTATACCCCATTTACCCTCCGCGGGCTGATCTTCGAGAACATCGCGCTGGTTCACCAGCGCGGCGACGGCGGCTCCGGCGGCAACGGCCATCCGGCCAACCTGCGCTACGAGGTTTTCGGCAACTTCTTCGGCTACGACGCCGATGGCGTGACCGGGCTGAATTCGCCGAGCCTCGCTGGCTCCGGCTACATCCGCACCTCGAACCTGATCCGCGGTGTGCGCATTGGCTCGGGCGATCCCGCCGACATCAACCTCTTCGGCGCGGGGTCGCAGAAGCCGAACTTCTGCCTGATCATCCTCGGCGAGAACCGCGTGCAGGGCAATTTCATCGGCACCGATCGCAGCGGCATCAGCGGCTCCGGTTGCCAGAACGGCCTGCAGGTCTCGCACCAGGCCTCGCCCAACCTGGCGCCGCTGGACATCGGCGGCGCGGCGCCCGGCCAGGGCAATGTCATCGGCAACCACGTCCTCAACGCGATCGACATCATCCCGGCCGAGCGCAACGTGCTGGTGCGCATTCGCGGCAACAAGATCGGCATGGGTGTCGATGGCCTTACGCCGGCGCCGAACATCAATCCACAGAACAGCGTCTGTACACCGTTCGCGGCGATCCGCGGCGGCTTCTCTCTGCCCGGTTCGGTCCAGGTCGGCGGCCCGCTGCCGGGGGAAGGCAACCTCTTCGGCCCCAACGGCATCAACCGCGCGCGCTGCCCGGCGCCGCAGATCGAGCCACCACCCTATGCGCAGACGGTCGCCGCAGGCGAGGGCATGGGCGTGTGGACGGTACAGGGCAATCGCTACGTCGGCCAACAGGGCATGGCGGTGGATCTGGTCGTGAACGGCTACAACCAACCGCAGCGCCTGCCCAACGACGCCAACGATGCCGATCCTCTGGGCGCCAACCGCCGCCAGAACTTCCCGACGATCAGCGCCTTCAGCCTGGCCGGCAATCAGGTCGATGTGACCTACCGGGTCGATTCGAGCACCGGCAACAGCCTGTATCCGCTCAGCATCGAGTTCCTCAAGGACGATGGCCAAGGCAACCTGACGCCGATTGGCAGCGATGCCTACACCGCCGGCGAGGCGCAGACCGACAAGGCCATCAGCTTCACCTTGCCGGCCGGCGTCACGCTGGGCGCCATTGATGTCGTCGTCGCCACCGCGACGACTACGCCGGTCGCCTCGCCCGGCCCCAGCGACAACGCCTCCGGCGAAACCAGCGAGACCAGTTTCTACCCGCTGGAAAGTTTCACGCTGGTCTCGGTGCCGTCCACGGTGCAGGCCGGCGTGCCCTTCCCGGTGCGCGTGCGCGCGGTTGCCGCGCCCAGCGCGCCGTTCAAGCCGAATGGCCCGGTGCTGGTGCAGGCACGCGTCAATCCTGCTGAGGAATGCATCGCGCAACTGGTCCCGGTGGCGGCAGCGCGCACCAGCGAGGGCGAGTGCCTGCTGGTCACCAACGCAGCGCCCGGCAACGTCGGCGTGCGCGTCAGCTACAACGCCGCGCTGGCGGCCTTCGCGCTGCCGAACGGGGGCAGTCCGGCCTCGATCGTGCAACTGGTGACCGTGCGCGAGCCGTTCACGGTCGACACCACCAGCGACGACGGATCGGCCGCCTTCCAGGCCTGCACCGCGGCGCCGGGCGACTGCTCGCTGCGCGGCGCGATCACCAAGGCCAACCTCGACGACGCGGCCGACACGCTGCACTTCGCGATTCCGGGCAGCGATCCCGGCTGCGACGCCAGTGGCGTGTGCCGGATCGCGCCACAAAGCGTGCTGCCGACGATCGCCAAGCCGTTGACCATCGACGGCTACACCCAACCCGGTGCCAGTGCGAACACGATCCCGGCGCCGGGCGCGCTCGACAGCGTGATCAAGATCGAGATCGACGGCAGCGGCGTGGCCGCCGCGGTGCCGGCGATCCTCAACATCGGTGCCGCCGGCCCGACTGGCGCCGCGCCGCTGGTGATCCTGCGCGGCCTCGCGATTGGTGGCGTGCCGTCGAACAACGGCACCAACGCGGTGAACTTCGGCTTCCGCTCGGCGGACTCGCGCGTCGAGGGCTGCTATCTCGGCACCGATGCCAGCGGCGGCGTCGCGCGCTCCGCGCAGTTCGGCGTGCTGGCCGACGAGAACGTGACCATCGGCGGCGACACGCCGACGGCGCGCAATCTGGTGTCGCGCAACCGCAGCGACGGCCTGCGCCTGGCCGGCGCGCCGCGCGTCGAGGGCAACCTGATCGGCTTGCGCCGGGATGGCCTGGCGGAACTGCCGAACAGCGGCGATGGCATCCGCATCACCAGCAACTGCAGCGCGCCGTTCCCGAACCTGGTCGACAATCGCATCGCCGGCAATGCCGCGCGAGGCCTGTTCTGGACTGGTGGCGACATCTGCAGCAGCGACGCCGGCGGCGCGCTGAGCGGCAATGTGTTCGGCCTGGCGGTCGACGGCAATCCGCTTGGCAATGCGGCGGGCGCGATCGCCATCGCCGCCCAGGGCAGCGGTGTCGACATCGGCGGGCTCGCGGCCGGGCAGGGCAACACGATCGCGCAGAGCTTCGGCAGCCCCGGCCACGGCATCGCCGGCCTGCGCCGCTTCGTGCGGGCGCGCGGCAATGCGTGGTCCGGCAATGCGGGCCTGGGGCTGAGCATCGGTGCCGCGGCCGGCACGCGCTCGCTCAACGATGTCGGCGATGAGGATTCCATCAGTACCTCGCGCCAGCAGAACTGGCCGGAGATCAGCGCCTTCAGCCAGGCCGGCAACCAGTTGAACCTGAGTTACCGGGTGGATTCGGAGTTCGACGCGGGCGCCGCCGGCGGCAGATCGGTCTATCCGCTGACGGTCGACTTCTACCGCGCCAACGGCGACGAGGGCGAGGTCTACCTCGGTAGCGACACCTACACCAGCGGCAACGCGCAGCAGGTCAAGGCGATTGCGCTGACGCTGCCGGTCGGCGTCAGCTTCGGCCCCAACGACGTGGTCGTCGCCACCGCGATCGACGCCCAGGGCAACCAGAGCGAGTTCAACTTCTATCGCATCCAGAGCCTGGCGATCCTGTCCGACGATCCGGACCCGAGCCCGGCCGGCGTGCCGTACACGGTGACGGTGCGCGCCGAGGCGGTGCCCGGCGAGCCCTTCGCGCCGAATGGCCGCGTGCGCATCGTCGACGGCCGCGGCGGCGAATGCCGTGCGACGCTGGTGCCGACCGCCACGCCGCTGCGCAGCGAGGGCAGTTGCGAGCTGCTCAGCACCGGCGCGCCGGGCGCCATCACGCTGACCGCATCCCTGCCGGCAACCGAGAGCGCCTTCGCGCTCGCCGGCGGCACCAGCGTCGCCAACGCCACCGCCAGCCACACGCTCACCGCGGGCATCGAGGCGCTGGAACTGGTGGCCGGCAGCGGCCAGACCGCAGCGGTTGGCGATGCCTTCGCCTTGCCCCTGCAAGTGCGCACACTCGGCGTCGGCGGCGCGCTGATCGCCGGCGTGCCGGTGCAGTTCAGCGGGCCGGCAACCGGCGCCGGTGCCAGTTTCGATCCGGTCACCGCGGTCAGCGGCGTCGACGGCATCGCCAGCACCACCGCAACCGCCGTCCGCAACGGTGGCAGTTACACCGTGACCGCGCGCGTCGGTAGCTTGAGCCAGGACTTCACGCTGACCAACGAGCCGGGCCTCGATACCGCGCTCGCCATCGTCTCCAACCTGCCGAACCCGTCGAACCCCGGCCAGGCGGTGACCGTCACCATCGCGCTGAATCCTGAAGCCGGCGGTCCGCCGCCGACCGGCAGCGTCGCGGTCAGCGCGAACACCGGCGAGGCCTGCACCATCGTGCTGCCGGCCGTCAGTTGCCAGCTGCTGTTCACCACCGTCGGCGCGCGCCCGATCCAGGCCTTCTACCCGGGCGATGGGGCCTACCGCAGCAGCAAGGCGGCGTTCGCGACGCACACAGTGGCGAACACGCCGAGCCTGCGCATCGGCGACGTCAGCCAGAACGAGGGCGATGCCGGCAGCAGCGCCCTGGTGTTCACGGTGACGCTGGACAACCCCACCGGCGCCGCGGTCAGCGTCGACTACGCGACGGCCGACGACAGCGCCGTCGCACCCGGCGACTACAGCGCGAGCGCCGGTACGCTGAACTTCTCCGGCAGCGCGACGACGCAGACGATCAGCGTGCCGGTGGCCGGCGACAGCGACATCGAAGCCGACGAGCGCTTCTTCGTGAACCTCGCCAATGCCAGCGGCGCGGCGCTCGCCGACGCGCAGGCCAAGGGCACGATCTTCAACGACGACGCGCCGGTGCTGCCGGCGGTGTCGATCGACGATGTGATCGTCCAGGAGCCGGTGCTGCGCGGCCTGACGCAGACGCGCGCGCGCTTCACGGTGACGCTCGACCGCCCGGCCGCGGCGCCGGCCTCGGTGCGCGTGCGCACGCTCAGCGGCAGCGCGACCCAGGGGCAGGATTTCGACGGCAACGATTTCGTGCTCGGCTTCAGCGCCGGCCAGCGCCAGAAAACGCTGGACGTCTTCATCCGCGACGACCTGGTGAGCGAGCCCACCGAAACCTTCAGCGTGGAGCTCTCGCAGCCGCAGGGCCTGACCATCGCCCGTGCGCTCGGCGCGGGCAGCATCCTCGACGATGGCCCGGATGCCAGCCTGACGGTGAACTCCGCCGCCGATCCCGGCGACGGCGTATGCACGCCTGCCGATTGCACGCTGCGCGAAGCGATCCTGCGCGCCGCCCAGTTGCAGTCGGTGCGCATTGCGTTCGCGATTCCCGGCAGCGGCCCGCACCGCATCCTGCTGAACGCGCCGCTGCCGATCCTGCCATCGACGCTGCACACCATCGATGGCTACACCAAGCCCGGCAGCCGGCCGAACAGCCGCGCCATCGGCGATCCGCGCGGGCTGGATGCGGACCTGCGCATCGTCGTCGATGCCAGCGCCATCGGCGGCGGCGGGTTCACGCTGCAGCACGGCGGCACCCTGCGCGGCCTCGCCCTCGTGCGCGTCAGCGTCAACGCGCGCAACGCCTTCAACGGGCGCCCGACGCGCATCGTCGGCAACTACATCGGCAGCGACGAGAGCGGCACGCTGGCGGCGGCGAGCGGCGTGGTGCTGACCGTCGACGGGCGCTCCGCGGACGGCCTGGTCGACCTCCTCGTTGGCGGCGATGGCGCCGATCGCAACCTGCTGCTCGGCACGCTGTCGCTGAACAGCAACAACGCCCAGTTGCGCGCCGGCACCCGCATCCGCATCGAGGGCAACCTGATCGGCGGGCTCGGCGCCAGCGGCCTGCCGGTCGCGTCGCTCAGTCGCGCCATCGCCATCACCGACGACAACCCGAACGGCATCGCCAGCGCACTGACGCTGGTCGGCAATGTGCTCGGCGGCTACAGCGAGGCCGGCGTCGCGCTCGAACCCGGCAGCAGCGTGTTTTGCTGCGTCAGCCCGGGACTCAAGCTGGATGCCAGCGGCAACTGGTTCGGCACCGACAGCAGCGGCCGCAGCCTCGCCACGGGCAACGGCATCGAGGTCCTGCCGGGCAACTTCCGACAATTCGAGGGCCTGCGCTTCGTCGCCGATCATTTCGGACCGGGACAGACCGCGGCGCGCATCCACGCGCTCAGCGGGCCCAATCGCGCACACCGCGTGCTGGTGGTGCCGGCCTCGATGGCGGCGCAGCCGGCGGTGATCGACCTCGCGCCCTTTGGCGCCACGCCCAACGACATTGGCGACAACGACAGCGGGCCGAACGAGTTGCTGAACTTCCCGGAGCTGCTGGCGGTCGCCTACAACGACCGCGGCGACCGCCTGCGCATCCGCTACCGCATGGAACCGGCCAGCACCGCCGGCGACTTGACGCGCAGCGTGGCGCATTTCTATGCCGAGGAAGACGGTCGGCTAGTATGGCTGGGCGCACGCCCCTACGGCGGCGGCATAGACGAGTTCGACCTCGCGCTCGGCCGGCGCCTGCCGCTGGACACCGCGATCCACGCCCTGCACGAGCGCGAGCAGTCAGCGCCGATCAGCTCGGAGCTGGCGACCAGCTCGCTGCCGCTGGCCGGCAACCAGTTGCTGGCGCAGGCCGCGGCGACCCGCGAGAACGCCGGGCCGCTGCGCTTTGCGATCCGCTCCGAGCGCCCGCTCGCCGCGCCGCGGAGCTTGCGCTTCCGCAGCATCGACGCCAGCGCGCGCGCCGGCAGCGACTACACCGCCGTGGACGGCAGCGTGCAGGCGCCCGCCGGCGAGTTCGAGGTGTTCGTCGACGTGCCGCTGCTCAACGACGCGCTGGTCGAGCGCGCGGAGAGCTTCCAGCTGGAAGTCTGGAGCGAGGAGGACTTCGGCCTCGGCTCGGCGCTGGTCACCGGCAGTATCGTCGACGAGGACGTCGTGCGTCCCGACGTGCGCCAGTTCGACACCCTGAATCTCGACGCGCTCGACGGCCGACGCGGCTTCCGCATCGAGCATCCGCGCGCCGATGAGGCGGTGCTGGTGGACCTCGGCGATTTCGATGGCGCGCCGGGCAGCCGCCTGGCGCTGGCGATCAGCGAGGTCGGTGGCGACAGCCGGTCGCGCACCAGGCTTCCGCGCGCAAAGCTCGCTGCAACTGCTGCCCGCGCTGGCGCCGCCGTTCGCGGCAACCCTGTCGCTGGGACGATTCCAGCCGAATTTCTACGTGGACACCGCGAGGGAGGGTGCCGCGTTGCTGCCGGCGACGCTCGGCAGGATCCGTGGCGCGGCCAGCCGGCCGAGCATCGGCCTGCGCGGGAACGCCTCGATCTACCTGATCCACGGTCGCGACAGCCTGCCGGCGAGCGGCTCGATCCAGTCGCTCGCCAGCGGCGCCGATGGGCAGACGCTGGCGCTGCCCGCGGCGGCCCAGCGCATCGTCGCGGTCGGCGACGTCAACGGCGACGGCCGTGAGGATGCCGCGGTCGCGGTGCCGCCGCGCGCCTTCCTGCTGCTCGGCCGCAACGATGGCGCACCGCTCGTGCTTGGCCCGGCGATCCAGGCAAACGGGCCCGAAGGCGTCGAAATCCTGCAGATCGCCGGTGCCGGCGATCTCAACGGTGACGGCCGCGACGACCTGGTCGTGCGCGGTCGCAACGCGGCGGGCTATTCCTTGTGGCTGATTCCCGGCCGCACCAATTTCACCGGCGCCCAGGTGCCGGACACCGGCCAGGCGCAAATCGTCGATCCCTTCGCCAGCGGCGGCGCGGCCGAATTGGCCGATACGCTGGAGTTCGTCAGCGGCGATACCGGCTTTGTCGAGGATGGCAACGCGGCGATCGTGGACTTCCTGGCGATCGCGGCGCCCGCCTCCGACGGCGGCCTCACGCTGTTGTTCGGCGGCGCGCAGCTCGAAGACGTCGTCGATCCGCTGCGTCGCCAGCGCATCCTCCCGGCCTTCCCGCGCGATCGCACCGGCCAGGGTCTCGCCGTGCTGCCGGACTTCGACGGCAGCGGCGGTGCGGAACTGGCCATCGGCATACCCGGCGCCGAAGCGCCCCACACCGGTAGCGGCCGCATCGCGATCCTGCACGCTCGCTTGCAGCCCGGCACCCTGTCCCTGGCGGATGCCGGCGACAGCATCCAGTGGCTGGTCGGCCAGCAGGAACAGCGCGCTGGCTGGCGCCTGGCGGCACTGCCCGATGTCGATGGCGACGGCCTCGACGACCTCGGGGTCAGCGCGCCGGCGGTGGGTCGCAGCTATGTGGTGTTCAGCAGCGAGCGCATCTTCAGCACCAGCGGCGAGGAGCGCCCGCCGCCGGCCGCCGAGCCTGCCGTCTACTCGTCCGCGGGCGGCGGCGCCGAGATCCGGATCGGGCGCAGCGCGGGCGTCTACAACGAGGTCGAGCTGCTGCCCGCCGGCGATTTCGACGGCGACGGTCGCGGCGATGTGCTGATCGGCCAGCCGAGCGTGCAGGCGCTGGATGCCAAGGCCGCGCGCCGCGCCGGGCGCGCCGCCAGCGTTGCCGGCGAGGGTGCGATCGCGCTGCTGCTGTCCTCCGGGCAGTCGCTGCCGCCGAATTTCGGACTCGACGACCTGCCGCTCGGCGCGGTGCGCATCCGCCGCGCGGAGGACCCGGAACAGCCGCTCGCGGTCGCGTACGCGGCCGGCGGCGACTACAACGGCGACGGCCGCACCGACCTCGCCTTCCTGGCCGGCACGCTCGACCGCATCGCCATCGTTCATGGCCGCGGCGTCGACCGGTTCGCGCCTGCCTTCCTCGATCCCTTCCGCGAGGCCGACGACACCTTGCAGCCCTGCACCGGCATCCTGCACCTGGCCCACCTCGGCGATGTCGACGGCGACGGCTTCGACGACCTGGGCGTGGTGTGTCCGACGATGGGCAGCCAGCAACTGTCGGCGCTGCAGATCCACTTCGGCTCGGCCACCGGCTTCAGCGGGGTGGCGTCGATCAACAGCGTGCGCAACATCGGCAGCGCGCCCTCCATCGGCCCGGTCCGCAACGATGGCAGCGGTGCCGACAGCTTCGTGCTGGCGCAGGAGGGCGGCGGCGCGACGATCATCTTCGGCGGCCCGCACATGCGCGCCGATCCGGTTGCCCTGAACGGCCACACGCTGCGCCTCGTGGGTGGCCACTTGTCGGACGAGTCCGCGGTCAGGGTGATCGGCCTCGGCCAGTTCGATGGCCAGCCGGGCGCGGACATCGGCATCGCCCACTCGCCGCCCTCGCGCGACGGCAGCCCGGTCGGCCAGGTCGAGATCCTGAGCGGCCGCGCCAGCTTCCCGGCGCTGCTCGATCTGCGCGATCCGCCGGCCGGGACGATCCAGGGCCGGGTGCTGCTGCGCGGCAGCGGCGTGCACGCGATCACCAGCCTGGACAGCCTGTCCGACCGCAACGGCGATGAACGCCGGGAACTGCTGATCGGCCTCGGCGAGGCCGAGGGCCATGCGCCGGGCTCTGGCAAGGTGTTCCTGCTGCACGGCTTTGCGCTGCCCGGCCTCGGCGCCAGCACCGAAGTGCGCGAGATCGACGATATGGTGCCGGTCGGCGCCGGCCTGACCATCCGCAACGCGGCTTTCGGGGCCGATGCGCTGGTGCAGGTGCGCGCCATCCGCGACTTCGACGGCCCCGGTCTCGATGCCATCGGTTTCGGTGCTCAGAGCGACGATTTGCGCGGCCTGGTCGCGCGCAAGGGGCGTCTGGTCATCATCCGGGCACCGGCGCTGCCGCCGCCATGAGCGCATCCGTGCCGCGGACGACTGGCGCGGGCACCCCCGCGCCGGGCAGCATCGACGCCGGAATCCCGACGGAGCCGGAGATGGGTGCGCGCACCGGGCCTTGCACGCTGCTGATCGTCGAGGACGAGGCGCGCACGCGGGCACGCCTCGCGCAGGTGATCGCCGCGCAGCCGCACTTCCTGCTGGCGGGCGCCGCGGCGACCCTCGCGGAGGCGCGCACTGCGATCGCGGCGCAAGTGCCCGAGGTGCTGCTGCTCGACCTCGGCCTGCCCGATGGCAGCGGCATCGAGCTGATCGTCGAGACCCGGCGGCTGGCGCGCCCGCCGGAGGTGCTGGTGATCTCGGTGATGGGCGACGAGGGCAGTGTGCTCGCGGCGATCCAGGCCGGCGCCGGTGGCTATCTGCTGAAGGACTCGGAGGACGCCGCGGTGGTGGCTGCGATCGAGCAGTTGCTGCAGGGTGGCGCGCCGCTCAGTCCCAGCATCGCCGTGCACCTGATGCGCCGGCTGCAGGCGCCGGCCGATCCGGCGGCACGTGCCGCGCCCGAGCTCAGCGCGCGCGAGACCGAGCTGCTGCGATTGATTGCCAAGGGCCTGAGTTACGAGGAAGTCGCGCAGCTCACCGGCCTGCGTTACAACACCATCGCCTCCTACGCCAAGGAGCTGTATCGCAAGCTGCAGGTGCGCGGGCGTGCCGAGGCGGCCTTCGAGGCGGTGCAACTCGGGCTGGTCGGCGGAGCCCGGGAATCCGGATGAGCGCGGGCCCCGCGCAAGGCCGGTTCGCGGCGGCGGCACGGCTGGGCGCGCGCGGCGCCTGGTGGTGGCTGCCGCTGCTGTTGCTGGGCGCACTGGTGTGGCTGGCAAACGGCGTCAGTCCGACCTGGCGCGAGGTGCGCGAACTGGCGCTGCACGAGTGGCAGTCGACGCGCTGCGTGCCGGCCGCCGGAGAGGAATGGCGCCCGGCGGCGCTACCCTTCTGGGGCGTCGGCGACTGCTGGCTGCTGCGCACGCGCATCGACCGGCCAGGGCTGGAACTGGAAGGCTCAATGCTGGTGCTCGCTGGCGTGCATCAGGACGTCAGCGTGATCGTCAATGGCATCCAGGTGCGCAGCGCCGATCTGCACGGCGACCATTCGCGATTGTCCGGCTTGCTCTGGCTGAGTCTTGCCGACGGCCTGCTGCGCCCGGGAAGCAACGAACTGCTGCTGGAGCTGCGCAGCGGCAGCGGCGCGTTGCCGCGAGTCAACCTGGGCAGCGCCCTGATTGGTCCGAGCCGTCTCATGCAGGACTTCCAGACACGCTACGAATGGCTGCATGCCGCCGGTGCCGGTGCCGTGTTGGTACTACTCGGCGGCATCCTGCTGTTCCTGGTGCCGATCTCGATCGCGCGCCCGCAGGAGGCGCTGTACCGCTGGTTCGCGTTGGCGTTGGTGGGCAGCGTGGTCTACGTGTCCAACTTCGCCGGCGACTGGCGACCGCTGGACTTCCTCGCCTGGGCGGCGGCCATCCACCTCGGCCTGGTGCTCGCCGCCTATGCGCTGGCACGTTGCTCGTGCGCGCTGCTGGCGACGCCGGTGCCGCGCTGGCCGCTGCTGCTGGCGGGCGCCGCGACACTGCTGGTGCTGCTCGAAGCCGTGTGGTGGCCGCGTGCCGGCACCTCGCTGATCTCGCTGACCTATCGCTTGCTGGTGCTGGCGCTGCTGGCCGGGCTGACCGGGTGGTGGTGGCGCCGGCGCCACGCAATGCACCGACCCGATGGCCGCTGGTTCGCCGCGGCGCTGGTGCTGTTGATGACGCTGGGGGTGCTCGACGTGCTGCGGCTGCTGCTGCGCGGCGTCTGGAGCACGCCCGGCTACCTGTTGCACTGGGGCATCCTGTACATCGCGCTGCTGCTGTTCGTGGTGCTGCTGCTGCGCATCCTCGACGGCCTGCGCCAGGCGGAGCGCGGGCGCGCCGAACTGGCCATCGAGCTGGCGCAGCGCAGCCGCGAACTCGAAGCCGAATTCGGCCGGCGCCGTGCGGCCGAGTCGGCGCGCATGCTCGCCGATGAGCGCGCGCGCATCATGCGCGACATGCACGACGGCGTGGGTGGCCAACTGGTCGCCCTGATCGGGCAGGTCCAGGGTCGTCAAGTGGACGCGGCGCAGCTGGCGCCGCAGTTGCGCAGCACGCTCGACGACCTGCGGCTGATGATCGATTCGCTGGACAGCGCCTGCGCCGATCTGTCGGTGGCGCTCGGCATGTTCCGTGCGCGCATGGAACCGATGCTCACGGGTCAGCCGGTGCGGGTCGCATGGCGCACCGCGCACCTGCCGGACCTGCCGCCGGCGTCGCCGGCGACCGTTCTGCATGTGCTGCGCATCCTGCAGGAGGCGCTGACCAACGCGCTCAAGCATGCGCAGGCGCGGCGCATCGAGATCGCAGCCGACTGGGATGGCGCCCGGCTGCGCATCGAGGTCACCGACGATGGCTACTGGCGCGAGGGCGGCAGTGGCCGCGGACTCGCCAGCATGCGCGCCCGCACCGCGGCGATCGCTGGCAACCTCGACATCGCCCACGACGCAAACGGCACTCGGGTGACACTGGAATTGCCGCTGGGATGAGCCGAGGCGCGAATCGCTCTATGTAGGCCGGGGTAGCGCGCAGCGCTTCCCCGGCAGAAAGGCGCCGCAGAGCCGCTGCGCGCCACCGCGGCCTGCAGTCACAATGCAGGCGCCGCATCCGACGGACATTGCAGCAGTCGCGCGAGTGCTGGATCGTCGACTCGGCCAGCATCCAGACACGCGTCGAATGCGTCGAGCACCGCCAGTTGCACGTTGCCCGCGCGCAGCCGCGCGATTTCTGCGCGCAGCTCGTCGGCGAGCGCCGGATCGCTGCGCGCTGGCGGCAGCGCCCCGGCAAGGCCGAGATCGAGCAGCCACAGGTCGGCCTCCAGCGGTCGCGCCGGTGGCTGCGGCGGTGCCGGCATGCACTCATCGAGGCCGGCGGCGAGGCAGCAGTCCTCGCGCAGGCCACGCACCCAGTCCGGGTCGACCGCCGGCGGATCGCGGGTCAGCGCGGCGTGCACGGCGGCGTGCTCACCCCGATGCGCGCGCAACAGCGCGCTCACGTAGCTCTGCATCGGCGATGCCGCGGGCGTCGCCAGGAAGGCGTCGCAGGCCGCCTCGTCGCCGGCCAGGCAATGCGCCTCGCCGAGACTGATGCGCGCCGCCACCAGGCCCGGGTTGATCGTCGCGGCGCTTTCCAGCCAGGGCTGCGCAGCGCGCGGCTGACCGCCGTACAGCAGCGCATTGCCCAGCCACAACTGGATCGCGTCGTGCCCCGGCTCCAGCCGGTGCGCCTGCAGCAACTGCAGCTCGGCGCGCCGGTATTGCCCTCGCATCATGGACGCCAGACCACGCGCTGCGTGGGCGATGCCGTTGTCGGCATCCAGCGCCAGCGCCGCATCCACCGCGGCGGCCGCGCGCTCGAGTCCGGCTTCGAGCGGCTGCAGGCCGTACTCGGTGGAGAGCAGTTCCGTGATCGCCAGTTCGGCGTGGCCGTCGGCGAATTCCGGCTGTGCCCTTACCACCTCGCGCAGCAGTTCGCGCGCGCGTCCCACGCTGTCGCCGTTGCGCTGCTGCAGATGGCCGAGCGCCGCGAGCCAGGCGGCCATCGAGCGCTCGTCGAGCGTCGCGCCGGTGCGCGGTCGCGGCGCCGGACGCCGCAGTTGCAGCGCCACCCACCAGGCCACCGCGTGCGACCAGTCGCGCGGCGCGTTGCGCGGATGGATGAAGGTCTCCTGGTAGCTGCGGGAGTCGGCGCAGTCGCGCAGCTCGGTCGCAGTGATGTCGCTGCCTTCGCTGTGGCGGCGCACGATGCGCAGCGTGTGGCTGGCACCGCGGAGCTCGCAACCGGCGGGATCGACGTGCACGCCGATGCCGCGCAGGGCCCGCAGCCGCAGCGCCATCAGCTCCAGCACGCCGCGCTGTTCGACATCCGGGCGTGCCTGCTCCGATCCCGGCGGCAGCAGCACCAGCAGCAGCGGCTCCCGCGGCTGCTCGCAGGCGCCGAGCGCGCACACGGCAAGGCCCGCCAGCAACCAGGCAAGGACACGCTGGCCAGCGCGGCTCACCGCTCGCGCCCCGCGGCACAATCCGCCGCCAGTCGGTCCAGCTGCGCCGCCAGGCGCGCTGCCGGCCGGGAGTCATCCAGCGCCACCCGCAGGCGATCGAGCGTCGCCCGGTCGGCGTCGTCCAGCGGCGAGTCCGCGCACAGGCGGGCCACGCCGTGTTCGTCGAGCGCTTCGAACAGCCGCGACGGGCACGCGAGCGCCCCGCCTGACAGCGGCTGCGACGCCGGCAGGACCACGCCGCAGGCCTCCAGCGCGTGCGCCAGCTGGCCCGGCGCGGCGCGATCAAATGCCAGTTCCACGTTGACCTGGTCGCTGCCATGGGGCGCCCTACGACGGCGCTCGAGTTCGCGCTCGAAGGCCGCGCGGGTGGCCGCGTCGAGCGGCTTTGCGCGCAGCGTCGCCTCGGCCTTCGCCGCGGTAGCCACCAGCGCCTGGTCGTGAACGGCCAGCAGTGACTCCAGTTCCCGCGCGCAGTAGAGGTCGTCGCGGCAATCGGCCAATGCCGCGTCGAAGTCGTTGGCACCATGGCGGGCAAAAGCGGCGATGCCGTCGATCTGGCCGGCAATTCCAGGGCTCTCCGCGCGCAGTTCATCGGCGAAGCGGGCGATCGCGAGCCAGTCGTCGGCGTTGGGCGGCGGCGCCGTGCGCAGCAGGTTCACGGTCTCGTAGGCGATCGCGGTGCGCGCGGGCCGGTCGTGCCGCGCCAGGTCGAGTCCCGCCAGCGCCGCGCCCCAACCGCCGGGCTGGACGCCGTAGAGCGGGTCGATGCTCGCCTGCATCGCGCGCGCCGCCTGCATCGCACGCTGCTGCTTCAGGTACTGCTGGGTGAACCAGAGCCCGCCGAGCGCAAGGTAGGCGCCGAGCACCCAGGCCCCGCCGAGGAGGGCCCGGCGCCAGCGCCGAGCCTGTTCGCGTCGCGTGCTCCAGCCCACGATCATGCCGACGATCACCGGCGCCAGTACCAGCGCCAGGGCTGCGGCGCCGATCAGGATCGCCGCCTCATCGCTGATCCAACGGCCGCCGAAGCTGCAGCTGCCCATGGGCTTCACTCCCGCCTGTGCGCGGGCATCGTGGCAGGTGCGCCCGGCGCGCTAGAATCGCGCGCTTTGCTCCCGGGGCAGACGCTCATGCGCATCTCGAACTTCCATCTCAGCACGGTCAAGGAAACGCCGGCCGACGCTGATGTCGTCAGCCAGCAACTGATGCTGCGCGCCGGCATGATCCGCAAACTGGCGGCCGGCATCTACACCTGGACGCCGCTCGGCCTGCGCGCGCTGCGCAAGGTGGAGGCGATCGTGCGCGAGGAGATGAACCGCGCCGGTGCGCTGGAACTGCTGATGCCGTCGATCCAGCCGCGCGAGCTGTGGGAAGAGACCGAGCGCTGGGCCAAGTTCGGCGGCCAGCTGCTGAAGATCAAGGACCGCAAGGACGGCGAGTTCTGCTACGGCCCCACGCACGAGGAAGTGATCACCGACTTCGCGCGCAACGAGTTGCGCAGCTACAAGCAGCTGCCGATCAACTTCTACCAGATCCAGACCAAGTTCCGTGACGAGATCCGCCCGCGCTTCGGCGTGATGCGCGCGCGCGAGTTCCTGATGAAGGACGCCTACTCCTTCCATCTGGACACCGAGTGCATGCAGCGCGAGTACCAGAACATGTACGACGCCTACACCCGGATCTTCACCCGCCTGGGCCTGAAGTTCCGCGCGGTGGCGGCCGACACCGGCGCAATCGGCGGCAGCGGGTCGCACGAATTCCATGTGCTGGCGGATTCGGGCGAGGACGCGATCGCCTTCACCAGCGAGGGTAACTACGCGGCGAATGTGGAACTGGCCGAGGCCGCCGCGCCCGCCGCGCCGCGCGCCGCGCCGGCCGAGGCGCTGGAGAAGGTCGCCACGCCGACCCAGAAGACCTGCGAAGAAGTGGCCGAGCTGCTCGGCCTGCCGCTGGCGCGCACGGTCAAGTCCTTCGCCGTGGTGGGCGAACAGGGCTTCGTGCTGGTGCTGGTGCGCGGCGACCACATGGTCAACGAGATCAAGCTGCAGAAGGTCGCCGGCCTGGCCGATTTCCGTCTGGCAACGGAGGCCGAGATCGTGGAACACCTGGGCTCGGTGCCGGGCTTCATCGGCCCGGTCGCGCCGGCCAAGGCGATCACCGTGGTCGCCGACCGCACCGTCGCGGCGATGAGCGATTTCGTGGTCGGCGCCAACCAGGCGGGCTTCCACACCCGCGGCGTCAACTGGGGCCGCGACCTGCCCGAGCCGGACGTGGTGGCGGACGTGCGCAATGTGGTCGAGGGCGAAGCGGCTCCGAACGGTGCCGGCACCTGGTCGATCGCGCGGGGTATCGAGGTCGGCCATGTGTTCCAGCTCGGCCAGAAGTACGCCGAGGCGATGGGCGCGCAGGTGCTCGACGAGAACGGCAAGGCGCGCACCATGTACATGGGCTGCTACGGGATCGGCGTCAGCCGCATCGTCGCCGCGGCGATTGAACAGAACCACGACGCCAGCGGCATCATCTGGCCGGAAGCCATCGCGCCCTTCCACATCGCCGTGCTGCCGCTCGGCATGGACCGCAGCGAGCGCGTGCGCGAGGCGGCCGAGAAGCTCTACGCCGAACTCACTGCCGCCGGCCTCGACGTGCTGCTCGACGACCGCAAGGGCGTGCGCCCGGGCGCGATGTTCGCCGACCAGGAACTGATCGGCATCCCGCACCGCGTGGTGGTCTCCGACCGCGGCCTGGAAGCCGGGCAGTACGAGTACCGCTCGCGCCGCGCCAGCGCGAACGAGATGAAGCCGGTGGACGGTTTTGTCGAATGGGTCGTCGGGGCGATTCGGGGCTGAAGGCGCGCTCCGTGCGGGTGCGCCGCCAGGGCGTAGTCGACCAGGGGCCGCCCGATCAACAAGGCGTGCCCCGCTATCGCTACGATTTCGAGTTGTTCCACTTCAGCGACCGCGGGCGGACGCTGGTTGCGCGCAGCTACGCGGACACCCCCGGGCGCGCCTGCTTCCTTCACCTTGCCGAGGGGGCTGCGCAGCGACGCCTGACGCCGGCAGACCTGGAGGACCCGTTGCTGCTCTCGGCGGTCGCCTGGCTTCGGTCGTCCGGTCGCTGCGAACTCGCCTGGCTGGCCTGCGACGGCTACCGCAACATCGCGACCTGATCATCGATTCGGTAGGGCCCCTGTGCGATGGCGCGGTCCGATCGCGAAGGCCGCTATTGCGCCGCAACACGCACAACATTTGACGCAGGACAAACGAACCGCTAGATGTTCGCGGCTCGTTGCGGGCGCCCGTGCGCTCGCACCAACCCTTCACCCTGGAGATTCGCGATGAGTGGAAAAGACAACCACGACTGGACGCCACCACCGCCGGGCGAATTCCTCGGTCACCCGAACGCGCTGTGGAATCTGTTCGGTACCGAGTTCTGGGAACGCTTCATGTACTACGGCATGCGCGCGATGCTCGCGGTGCATGTCGCCGCGGCCTTCTTCGCCCACCTGGGCGACGGCGCGCGGGCCGAGGCCAGCCTGACCTACGGCGGCTTCACCTCGCTGGTCTACATGACCGGCATCCTCGGCGGCTACGTCGCCGACCGCATGCTCGGCTACCAGCGCTCGATCATGCTCGGCGGGGTGCTGATGGCGATCGGCATGGTCCTGTTGATGGCGCCGGACCTCAATTCCTTCCTGATCGGCCTGGCCGTGCTGATCGTCGGCAACGGCCTGTTCAAGCCGAACATCTCGACCATGGTCGGCAAGCTGTACAAACCCGGCGACGCGCGCCGCGACTCCGGGCTTCACCATCTTCTACATGGGCATCAATGCCGGTGCGCTGGTGGCGCCGTTCATTTGCGCCTCGATGATCGGCCAGAAGTACGGTTACCGCTGGGGCTTCTTCGCCGCCGGCATGGGCATGATCATCGGTCTGATCGTGTTCCAGGTGGTCAAGCACTGGCTGGGCCACATCGGCACTGCGCCGAAGGATCGCAACGGCCCGAAGACGATGCTCCAGGTGGTCATCGGCGCGGCGCTGCTGGTGATCCCGGTGTTCTTCCTGCTGTCCAAGAGCGATGTGCTCGGCGTGCTGCTGATCGCGATGATGCTCGGCCTGGTGGGCTACTTCATCTGGAGCGGCATCCAGAGCGGGTCGAAGGAGCAGTTGCACCGCTACATCGCGATGCTGATCCTGTTCCTCGCCAACATCCTGTTCTGGGCGCTTTTCGAGCAGGCGGGTTCCTCGCTGAACTTCCTGGCGCAGGACTATGTGCGCATGCCGGACGTGTCGATCTTCGGCTGGACGCCGACCTTCGAAGTGTTCCAGTCGGTCAACCCGATCTTCATCATCCTGCTGGCGCCACTGTTCGCCGCGATGTGGCCGGCGCTGGATGGCAAGGACCTGAACCCGTCGATCCCGCGCAAGTTCGCCTACGGTCTGGCCGGCGCGGCGCTCGGCTTCTATGTACTGGTCTTTGCGATCAACAACATGGCCGAAGCCGATGGCCGCATTTCCTGGATCTGGCTGACACTGACCTACCTCATCCACACGATGGGCGAGCTGTGCCTGTCGCCGATCGGCCTCGCCATGGTCACCAAGCTGGCGCGCCCGCAGGAAACCGGCCTGGCCATGGGCGGCTGGTTCCTGTCGATCGCGATGGCCAACTTCGTGGCCGGCCGAATCGCCGCAATCGCCTCCGGCGGCGGCGCGCACGACCAGGCCGCGGGCTCGCTGCTGCAGTACGCCAGCGTGTTCAACCAGCTGTTCCTGATCGGCATCGTCATCGCGGTGGCCTTCTTCCTCGCCGCGCCGCTGATCAACCGGCTGATGCATGGCGTGAAGTAAGACGGTGTGGGTTGCTGGTGCGGGTGTTGGAGCGCTTCGCTCCGACACCCCGCCAGCCGTTGTCCAACACCAGCAACCAACACCAACACTCGCCATTATCGGAGCGTCAAGGATGAGCTCGACCGTCAGCTCCAACAATGCCGGCTTCATCCCACCTCCGCCCGGCGAGTTCATCGGCCATCCGCGCCCGCTGTGGATGCTGTTCGGCGCCGAGTTCTGGGAGCGCTTCGCCTATTACGGCATGCGCGCGCTGCTGGCGGTGTATGTCGCCACCACCTTCTTCAGCCTGTTGCCGGAGGGCGAGGCCAAGGCGCAGGCGAGCCTGACCTACGGCGCCTACACCGCGCTGATCTACGCCACCGGCCTGTTCGGCGGCTTCGTCGCCGACCGCTACCTCGGCTACCGCCCGTCGATCCTGCTCGGCGGCGGGCTGATGGCGCTCGGCCTGTTCCTGCTGCTGATCCCGGAACTGCACTGGTTCCTGATCGGGCTGTCGGTGATTGTGGTCGGCAACGGGCTGTTCAAGCCGAACATCTCGGCGATGGTCGGCCAGCTGTACGCGCCGGACGACGCGCGCCGTGATTCCGGTTTCACCATCTTCTACATGGGCATCAACGCCGGCGCGATGATTGCGCCGCTGATCTGCGGATCGCTCATCGGCAAGTACTTTGGCCTGAAATGGGGTTTCTGCGCCGCGGGCCTGGGCATGATCCTCGGCCTGGTGGTGTTCCACTGGCTGAGCGGCTGGCTCGGCCATATCGGCGCTGCTTTGCAGCCGGCGGAGAACCTGAACCGCCTGCTCAAGGTGGCGCTGGGCTGCGCCGCGGCGGTGCCGGTGGTCTATCTGATGCTGAGCCAGGCGAAGATGGTCAGCTTCATCCTGATGGGCCTGTTCGTGCTGCTCACGGTCTATTTCATCGCCAGCGGCGTGAAGAGCGGAGACCGGGTGCAACTGGATCGCTACATCGCGATGCTGCTGCTGTTCCTTGCCAAGATCGTGTTCTGGGGCATGTTCGAGCAGGCCGGCTCCTCGCTGAACTTCTTCGCCAAGGACCACGTCAACGCGCCCTTCGACTTCTCCGCCTTCCAGTCCTTCAACCCGCTGTTCATCCTGCTGCTCGGGCCGGTGTTCGCCTGGGCCTGGCCGCGGCTGGAAGCGCGCGGGCTGAATCCGTCGATCCCGCGCAAGTTCGCCCTCGCGCTGATCCTGGTGGCGGCGGGCTTCACGACACTGGTCTGGGGCATCGGCAACCTGGTCGGCGCCGATGGCAAGCTGCCGTGGGAGGTGCTGGCCTTCGCTTACCTGATCAACACCATGGGCGAGTTGTGCCTGTCGCCGATCGGGTTGTCGATGGTGACCAAACTGGCCGCGCCCAAGGATGTCGGCATGGCGATGGGCGCCTGGTTCATGTGCACCGCGATCGGCAACTCCACCGCCGGCCACGTGGCCGCGGTGGCGGTCAGCGGCGATGGCAGCGTCGGCCTGACCCAGTACGCCGCCACCTACACCCTGATCGCATACGCCGGCTTCGGTCTCGGCGCCGTGCTGCTGTTCGGCGCGCCGCTGGTCAACCGGCTGATGCATGGAGTGAAGTGAAGCGGGTTCTGGGTTGTGGGTTCTGGGTTGTGGGCAGCGAGCGCGACCGTCGCACCCGCGCGCTCTTGACCTTGTTGCCCACAACCCACAACTCACAACCCACAACCGGCTGTCAGCTTCCCCGCATCCCCAGATCCTTACCCGTCAGCAGCAGCCCCACGCCTGCGGTGGTCAGCTTGTCCAGGATGCCTTCGAGTGCCTCGCGCTCGCGGGCGCTGAGGGCCGACAGCAGGCGCGCCTCGCAGGCGAGCGCGAGCGGCGCGATCTCCTCGTAGGCGCGGCGCCCGGCGGCGCTCAGGTTGAGTACGGAGCGGCGCCGGTCCAGGCGATCCACCTCGCGGTCCAGGCGACCGGAGTCGATCAGCTCCGCCACCGCCCGGCTCACCGCCACCTTGTCCATCCGCGTGCGCTCGGCGACTTCCACCGCCGACAGATCCGGATAGCGCCCGAGCACCGCGATCACCCGCCACTGGGTGACGCTGAGGTTGAAGCGCTCCCCGTAGAGCGTCGCCAGCGCCTCGCTGATGGTGTTGGACAGCACCGACAGCCGATAGGGCAGGAAGCGTTCGAGGTCGAGGGTGGGCGGGGAAGTCGTGAAGCCCTTGGTAGCCATCGTGCCTGCCGGAAGGGAGTGAAAAGTGAAAGGTGAAAAGTGAAAGAAGATCGGCCCGCCAGGTTGCGCGCCTTTCACTTTTCACTTTTCACCCTTTGCCGCTCTTCTGCTGCACCGCCAGATGCAAAAGTTTCAATTGAAACTATAATGTGCGCTCCCATCCCGCAATCTGCAGTGCAGCACGCACTTTCGAGGATCGCATGAACGCCACTGTGCAGCCCGCCGCCACGCCCACCGGCATGCCCAATCCGCTGGGTATCCACGGTTTCGAATTCGTCGAGTTCGCAGCGCCGGATGCTGCGCTGCTGCACGCACTGTTCCGCTCGATGGGCTTCACCGCCGTCGCGAAGCATCGTGGCCGTGCGATCACCCTGTACCGCCAGGGCGGGGTGAATTTCCTGGTCAACGAGGAGCCGGGTTCCTTCGCCGCCGATTTCGCCGCGCAGCACGGTCCGTGCGCCTGCGGCTTCGCGATCCGCGTGCGCGACGGATCGGAAGTGTTCGGCGAGGTGGTCGCGCGCGGCGCCGAAGCCTTCGTGCACAAGCCCGAGACCCGCGCGGTGGACGCGCCGGTGATCAAGGGCATCGGTGACTGCATGCTCTACCTGGTCACCGACGGCAGCGATCCCTATGCCGCCGACTTCGTCTATTTCGACGGCATCGAGCACTATCCGCGCGGCTTCGGCCTGACCTTCATCGATCACCTGACCCACAACCTCTATTTCGGCAACATGGAGAAGTGGGCCGGCTACTACGAGCGCCTGTTCAACTTCCGCGAGATCCGTTACTTCGACATCAAGGGCGCCAAGACCGGACTGGTATCGAAGGCGATGACCGCGCCGGACGGCATCGTGCGCATCCCGCTGAACGAGTCCAGCGATCCCAAGTCGCAGATCAACGAGTACCTCGACCAGTACCACGGCGAGGGCATCCAGCACATCGCCTGCTTCACCGACGACATCTACGCCACGGTGGAGGCGATGCGCGGGCAGGGCGTGAGCTTCCTGCACACGCCGGACACCTACTATGACGTGATCGACCAGCGCATCCCGAACCACGGCGAGGACTTGGCGCGGATGGCCAAGAACCGCATCCTGATCGACGCCGACCCTGAGACCAAGAAGAAGCTGCTGCTGCAGATCTTCACCGAAACCAATATCGGCCCGATCTTCTTCGAGATCATCCAGCGCAAGGGCAACGAGGGCTTCGGCGAAGGCAACTTCACCGCGCTGTTCGAGTCCATCGAGCGCGACCAGATGCGCCGCGGCGTGCTGTGAGTCTGCACGAGGGCACGAGGGCACGAGGGCACGAGGGCACGTAGAAGTCGAAGCTCGCACCGAGTCGCTTTGACGTGCCCTCGTGCCCTCATGCCCTCGTGCCCTCCCAATTCGCCATTCGGAGGTCACAGAACATGTCGAAAAAATGGATTGGCGTTTCCCGCATTGAAGGCAAGGCCTCGCGCCAGGCGCATTGCGACCTGCCCGAGGGCACCTACGAGCGCGAGATGGGCAAGGAGGGCTTCTTTGGCCCGGCCTGCCACATGTACCACGCGCACCCGCCGACGGCGTGGACCAGCTTCGAGGGTCCGCTGCGCCCGCGCGCCTTCGACACCACGAAGTTTCCCGGCCACGGCAACTCGCCCTGGCGCGCGCATGAGTTGATGCACAACGCCCACTGCCGCTTGCGCGCCTGGCGCTGCGAGTCGTCGATGGACCACCTGGTGCGCAACGCGGACGGCGACGAACTGTTGTTCGTGCACAACGGCTCCGGTCACCTGTTCTGCGACTACGGCCACCTGGCCATCGAGGCCGGCGACTACATCGTGCTGCCGCGTTCGACCACCTGGCGCCTGGAAGTGACCAGCCCGCTCGACCTGTTGCTGATCGAAGCCACCAATTCCAGCTACATGCTGCCCGACAAGGGACTGGTCGGCCCGCACGCGATCTTCGACCAGGCGATGCTGGACGCGCCCTCGATCGACAACCTGTTCAAGCGCCAGGTGCAGGGCGAGTGGCGCGTGGTGATCAAGCGCCGCAATGCGCTGACCACGATGACCTTCCCCTTCAATCCGCTGGATGCCGTCGGCTGGCACGGCGATTTGTTCCCGGTGCGCATCAACGTCAAGGACATCCGTCCGCTGATGAGCCACCGCTACCACCTGCCGCCGAGTGCCCACACCACCTTCGTGGCGAATCGATTCGTCGTCTGCACCTTCGTCCCGCGCCCCTTCGAGACCGATCCCGGTGCGCTGAAGATCCCGTTCTTCCACAACAACGACGATTACGACGAAGTGATCTTCTACCACCGCGGCGAGTTCTTCAGCCGCGACAACATCCACCCCGGGATGATCACCCTGCACCCCTGCGGCTTCACCCACGGCCCGCACCCGAAGGCGCTGACCCGCGCGTTCAAGCAGACCAAGGACGCCACCGACGAGTATGCGGTGATGATCGACACCCGCGACGAGCTGGTGGTCAGCGAGGTCGCGGAGACCATCGAGTGGGGTGGGTACGTCGACTCGTGGAAGAGCGGGGGCTGATCTCGAGCCACCAGCGAGCGCCGGCCGGCTACTTGCCCACCCGGCGCGGCCAGGCGGCGAGGAAGGCCCATACGGCGCCGAGCGCCGCCAGGCCCGCAGCGCCAGGCACGCCGAGCACCCTGGGGCCGCCGGCCTCGAAGGCGAACAGGATGCCGGCGACGATCATCAACCCGCTGCCGAGGATCGCCAGCACGGTCTGACGCTGGCCCTGGCGGGTCACCGTGATCAGGCGCTGGATATCCGGAGAGCGCATGCGCAGCTGGTGCTCGCCGGCGACCGACTGCTTGAGGTATTCGTGCAGCAGGCGCGGGATCTCCGGCGCGTTCTGGATCCAGCCAGGCAGCCGCTCGCGCACTTCGCGCGCGGCGGCGTTGAAGCCGTATTTCTGCGCCATGATCCCGGCCAGCACCGGCTTGGCCACCGCCCACAGGTCCAGCTTCGGGAACAGGTTGCGCGCCAGTCCCTCGATGTTCAGCAGGGTCTTCTGCAGCAGGATCAGCTGCGGCTGGATGGTCAGCTGGTAGGTCTGCGCCACCGCGAAGATCTTCAGCAGCACCTCTCCGAGCGAGATCTCGGACAACGGGCGGGTGAAGTAGGGCTCGCAAACCCCGCGCACCGCGCCTTCGAGGTCGTCGATGCGGATGTGCGCGGGCATCCAGCCGGCTTCCAGGTGCAGCTCTGCGATCCGCCGGTAGTTCTGGGTGAACATCGCCATGAAGTTTTCGGCGAGGTAGCGCTGGTCCGCCGGCGGCAGCGTACCCATGATGCCGAAGTCGAGCGCGATGAACTGCGGGTCGGCCGGGTGCTCGCGCGAGATCAGCACATTGCCGGGATGCAGATCGGCGTGGAAGAAGTTGTCGCGGAACACCATGGTGTAGAACAGGCGCACCGCGCGTTCGGCGAGCTTCTCGAAGTCGACGCCCGCCGCGCGCAGCGCGTCGAGGTCATTCAGCGCGATGCCGTAAACCCGCTCCATCGTGATCATGCGCGTGCGCGTCAGCGACCAGATCATCTCCGGCACGTACATCTCCGGCGAGCCCAGCCAGTTGCGCCGCAGCAGGCTGCCATTGGCTGCCTCGCGCATCAGGTCCAGCTCCAGCCGCAGGGTGCGCTCGATCTCGGCGACCACGTCCTTCGGGCGGATCCGCTCGGCGTGGGTCAGGCGCTTCTCGGCAATGCCCGCGACCGCGCGCAGCAGCGCCAGGTCCTCGTCGATGCGCTTGCCGATCTCCGGGCGCAGCACCTTGATCACCACTTCGCGGCCGTCGTGCAGGGTCGCCGCATGCACTTGTGCGATCGAGGCGGAGGCCAGCGGGGTTTCGTCGAAACTGGCGTAGTGGGTGGCGATCGGCGCGCCCAGTTCGGATTCGATCAGCGCCCGTGCCTGCGCACCCGGGAAGGGCGCCACGCGGTCCTGCAGCTTCTCCAGTTCGTCGGCGACATCCGGCGGCAACAGGTCCCGCCGGGTCGACAGGATCTGGCCGAACTTGACGAAGATCGGCCCGAGTTCCTCCAGCGCGCGGCGCAGGCGTTCGCCGCGCCCCATCTGCGCCGCGCCCGGTGCAACCCCGGTGAACACGCGCACCCAGGACAGCGGACGGAACAGGCGCGCCGCCGGCGTCACCTCGTCCAGACGATAACGCACCAGCACGCGGCTGATGCGCAGCAGACGGCGGAAGGCGGAGAGCTTCATGGCGATGCCGCCATTGCCGCGAAATGGTCTGGAGGGCACGAGGGCACGAGGGCACGAGGGCACGTGAAGGCGGGTGCTCGCGACGCGATCGTGCCGGACCTGCGGGTGGCCAACGGCATTCCTCGGGCGCGCTTTCGCGTGCCCTCGTGCCCTCGTGCCCTCGTGCCCTCCAAAGCCTTCGCCCTCGTGCCCTCCACCGCCTTCGCCCGCGTGCCCTCGTGCCTCATCGCTTCACCCGTGCCAGGCGCTCGATGCGCGCCTCCAGGCGTTCCACGTCGTCGCGCGTGCGGTCCACATCGTCGACGAAGTCCGCCATCTCGCCCGGCGCGACCAGGTCGCGCGATTCCTCGCGCAGGTATTCGGCGCTGTTCTGCACCATCGCCCTGGCCGTTGCGCGGCCCCAGGCGAGCGCGCCTCGCAGGCCCTTGGCGATCTGGTGGCCGGCGACTTCGCCGAAGAATTGCGCGAAGGGACGGTCCCAGTCCGGGTCCAGCTGGCCGACCAGTTTCTGCACCCGGCGCGCCAGGTCGGCGTCGCCGGAGATGTCGATGCGCCCGGCCGGCAGCTCGAAGCCACCGCGCTCGGCCGCCAGCGCCAGCAGCGCGCCGGGCGTGGCGCTGATCGACAGGTCCGGCGCCTGCGCATCGCTGGCCACCAACCGCCCGCCGCTCACCGCGATCTGCATCGGCGCCGGCCAGGGCTTGAGCTGCAGCGCCACCTTGCGGCCCTCCAACGCGGCGATGGCGCCCGCAGCGGAGCTGTCGAGCGACAACAGGCGGTTCAGTGCGCCATCGAGCAGGCGCAGCAGCGGAGTCGGCCAGCGGGGCGTGGAATCGGACATGGGAAGTGCCGCGGAAAGTTGGCCGCGATCTTAGCAGTCGCGCCCCGAGAGCGCCGTCGGACGCGGATCACGGGGCCTTGACAGCCATCACGGCTGCGGCTTGCCCTGCCCCGGCAACGGGAGTAATGTGGCCCTGCGCCCCACGGCAATCCGAGGGCTTCATGGTCCGATGCAACGCGCGACAGCAGGTGGATTCCTTCGCAACGAAGGCCGCCCGCGCGCACCCGACGAGCATCGGTCCGCACTCCCCGACGGCTCACACGCACCGCACCCGCGGCGCGCGGCCGTGCGCGCATTCCGTTCCATGTTTCATCACGCAGGAGGAGGGTTGGAGATGTTCGAAAACCAGAACCCCGACGATGTTCAGGCAATGATCGAACGCAGCGACGAGTTCAAGCGCCTGTACCACCGCCACAAGGATCTCGACAAACAGGTGCTCGATGCGGAACTCGGCGTGCGTCCGATGGATGACATGACGCTGCACACGCTGAAGAAAGAAAAACTCAGGGCGAAAGATCGCCTGACCTTCCTCTGGGAACACCGCGCCTGACCCAGGCCCGAAGCGGTCACCCCAGCCCGGATCCCCCGGGCCAGAACCGGACATCGATCGACGGCTGGCAGCAGCCCGCGGGCTGCGCCGCCGCCGGTCGGGTGCGTGCCGATCGAGCGGGCTGGCAGTTCGCAGAATCCTCGCCAACAAATTGCTCGCGTCGGTTGTGGGTTGTGGGTTCTGAGTTGTGGGCAGCGAAGCTGCGCGCCGCGGTCCAAGGTCAGGTCGACGACTTCGCCGATGGCTGCCCGGCCGCCGGCTCTCGCCGCCCACAACCCAGAACCCACAACCCACAACCGGAATCGTTCAGTGGTCCGCGGCAGCGCCGCGCGCCGCGCCCACCCGCCTCCCGCGCGCGCCGAAGCGAATCCGCTTGCACCCCCTTCACGCTTGCCGCGGCTACACTCGCGCCCTCTTTCACGGACGTGAAGACGGGCGGGCATGGACGCAATGGCGAAGCATTTTGTGGGGTGGTCGGGCGCGATCGGGATGCTGGCCCTGCTGGCGGCGTGCGGCGGGCAACCACAGGCCCCTGCAGGCGCGCAGGCGCAGAAACCGCAGCCGGTGCTGGTCCACACCGTCGCGGCGTCGGAGTGGGTCGACCGCATCCAGGCGCTGGGTACCGCGCGCGCCAACGAATCGGTGACGCTGACGGCGAAGACCGCCGAGACCGTTGCCCGCGTGAATTTCAGTGACGGCCAGCAGGTCGAGGCCGGCGCCGTGCTGGTCGAGATGACCGATCGCACCGAGGTGGCGCAGCTCAAGGAAGCCCAGGCGGCCTACTCCGAGGCGGAAAAGCAGTACGAACGCCTGCGCGGGCTGGTCAAGCAGGGAACGGTCACCCAGTCGCAGGTGGACCAGCAGCTGGCGGCGCGCGACTCTGCGCGGGCCCGCATGGAAGCCATCCGCGTGCGCCTGTCCGACCGCGTGGTGACCGCGCCCTTCGCCGGCGTGCTCGGCTTCCGCACGGTCAGCCCGGGCACCCTGGTGCAACCCGGCACGGTGATCACCACGCTGGACGACATCACCACCATCAAACTCGATTTCTCGGTGCCCGAGACCTTCCTCGCCGCCCTCGCGCCGGGTCAGGCGATCGACGCGAAGAGCGCCGCCTACCCCGGGCAGGTGTTCAAGGGCGTGGTCACCTCGCTCGATTCGCGCGTGGATCCGCTGACCCGCGCCATCGTGGTGCGCGCCCAGATCCCGAACCCGGAGCGTCTGCTCAAGCCCGGCATGCTGATGAGCGTGGAAGTGATCAACCGCCCGCGCAACTCGCTGTCGGTGCCGGAGGTCTCGCTGTCGGCGCTGCGCGAGCGCATGTTCGTCTACCGCGTCGACGCGCAGAACATCGCGCACGAGATCGAGGTGCGCATCGGCTCGCGCCGCACCGGCGAGGTCGAGATCGTCGAGGGCCTGGCCGCGGGCGATCGGGTGGTCACCGATGGCCTGGTGCGCATGCGTGATGGCATCGCGGTGAACATCGTCGCGCCGACGGAGGGCTGAGGCCATGGTGCTGTCCGACCTCTCGATCCGCCGGCCGGTGCTGGCCATCGTCTCCAGCCTGCTGCTGATCGTCTGCGGCATCGCCGCCTTCCTCAACTTGCCGCTGCGCGAGCTGCCGGACGTGGATCCGCCGGTGGTTTCGGTCAGCACCACTTACCGCGGCGCGGCGGCTTCGATCGTCGAGTCGCGCATCACCCAGATCGTCGAGGACGCGATCAGCGGCATCGAGGGCATCGAGACCATCCAGTCCTCGTCAGACAACGGGCGCTCCTCGGTCACCGTGCAGTTCGTGCTCGGGCGTGACCTGGAGGCCGCCACCAACGACGTGCGCGACGCGGTCAGCCGCGTGCTCGGCAATCTGCCGCAGGAGATCGATCCGCCGCAGGTTGCCAAGATCGACGCCGACGCGCAGCCGATCCTGTGGCTCAATTTCGCATCCGACCGGATGGACGCGATGCAGCTCTCGGACTACGCCGAGCGCTACCTGGTCGACCGCCTGTCGACCATGCCGGGCGTCGCCAGCGTGATCGTCGGCGGGCGCCAGCGCTACGCGATGCGCGTCTGGCTGGATCGCGAGGCGCTCGCCGCGCGCGGGCTGACGGTGACCGATGTGGCTGCCGCGCTGCGGCGCGAGAACGTCGAACTGCCGGCCGGTGTGGTCGAGGCGGCGCAGCGCGATTTCAGCGTGCGCATCAACCGCAGCTACCGCAGCCCGGAACAGTTCGCCCAGTTGCCGATGGCCAAGGGCCGCGACGGTCATATCGTGCGCCTCGGCGAGGTCGCCAAGGTCGAACTCGGCTCGATGGACCGGCGCAACCTGTTCCGCGGCAACGGCAAGCAGCAGGTGGGCCTCGGCATCGTCAAGCAGTCCACCGCGAACACCGTGACCGTGGCCCAGGCGGTGCGCGCCGAGGCCGAGCGGATCCAGGGCAACCTGCCGGCCGGGATGCAGCTGGTCACGGCCTTCGATTCCTCGGTGTTCATCGACCGCTCGATCCACGAGGTCTGGTTCACGTTGACCATCACCGTCGCGCTGGTGATTGGCGTGATCTACCTCTTCCTCGGCAGCTGGCGCGCGGCACTGATTCCGGCGGTGACCATCCCGGTGTGCGTGGTGGCCACCTTCATCGGCCTGTATGCCTTCGACTTCTCGATCAATTTGATCACGCTGCTGGCGCTGGTGCTGTGCATCGGCCTGGTGGTCGACGACGCCATCGTGGTGCTGGAGAACTGCCAGAGACGCGTCGACCTCGGCGAGCCACCGCTGATTGCGGCGCAGCGCGGCACGCGCCAGGTGGCCTTCGCGGTGATCGCGACCACCGCGGTGCTGATCGCGGTGTTCCTGCCGATCGCCTTCCTGAAGGGCAACCTCGGCGTGCTCTTCCGCGAACTCGGCGTGGCACTGTCCACTTCGGTGGCGGTGTCCTCCTTCGTCGCGCTGTCGCTGTCGGCGATGCTGTGCAGCAAGCTGCTGGTCAAGAGCGACGGCCACCGTGGCCTGGCGCTGTGGGTGGACAACCGCTTCCGCGGCATCGAGGCCGGCTACCGGCGGATGCTCGAAGGCAGCGTCGGCCGCTCCGGGCTGCTCGGCGCGTTGGTGCTGGGCGCAGTGGCCGCCAGCGCCTGGCTGTACACCGCGATTCCGAAGGAACTCACGCCGCCCGAGGACCAGGGCAATTTCTTCATCACGGTGAACGGACCCGAGGGGGCGGGCTTCGACTACACCGTCGAGCAGGCGCTCAAGATCGAGGCGCCGCTGATGCAGCTGATCGACGAGGGCGTGGCCTCGCGCGTGCTGGTGCGCGCGCCGCGCGGCATGGGCGGCGCCACCAGCGAGGACATGCATACGGCGATGGCGATCCTGTTCCTGGCGCCCTGGGGCGAGCGCCCGCCGGCCTTCGAGATCCAGCGCCGGTTGCAGGCGAAGATGGACGAGATTCCCGGCGTGCGCGCGCAGGTGACCATGCGCACCGGGCTGGCGCGCGGCGGTGGCGGCAACCAGCCGGTGCAGTTCGTCATCGGCGGGCCGGATTACGCCACCCTGGCGCAGTGGCAGGACAAGGTGCTGCGCCGTGCCGAGCAGTTGCCGGGGCTGATCGGTGTGGACAGCGACTACAAGGAAACCCGCCCGCAGTTGCGCGTGGTGGTCGACCGCCAGCGCGCCGCCGATCTTGGCGTCTCGGTGCAGGAAATCGGCAGCACCCTGGAGACCATGCTCGGCTCGCGCCGCGTGACCACTTTCGAGCGCGACGGCGAGGAGTACGACGTGATGCTCCAGGCCAGTCGCGAGGACCGCTCGGACCCGGCTGACCTCACCAACCTCTATGTGCGTTCGGACCGCAGCGGCGAGCTGATCCCGCTGGGCAACGTGGTGACCCTGCGCGAGATCGCCGACTCCGGCGAACTCGACCGCTTCAACCGGATCCGCTCGATCACGATCCAGGCGCGCCTGGCGCCAGGCTACTCGCTGGGTCAGGCATTGGCCGACCTCGAGCAGATCGCGCGCGAGGAGCTGCCGCCGACCGCGCAGATCGACTACCGCGGCGAATCGCGCGACTACCGCACCGCCGGCACCACCGTGCTGCTGACCTTCGCGATGGCCATGCTGGTGGTGTTCCTGGTGCTCGCGGCGCAGTTCGAGAGCTTCGTGCACCCCTTCGTGATCATGCTGACCGTGCCGCTCGCGGTGCTCGGCGCGCTGCTGGCGCTGTTCGGCTGGGGCCAGTTGGCGCCGCTGTTCGGCGGCACTGGCCTCGGCGCCACGCTCAACCTCTACAGCCAGGTCGGCATCGTGATCCTGATCGGCATCGCCACCAAGAACGGCATCCTGATCGTCGAATTCGCCAACCAGTTGCGCGACCACGGGCGCAGCGTGCGCGAGGCGGTGATCGAGGCCTCGGTGCTGCGCCTGCGCCCGATCCTGATGACATCCATCGCCACCGCGATCGGCGCGCTGCCGCTGGCGCTCGCTACCGGCGCCGGTTCCAACAGCCGCTTCACCATCGGCCTCGTCATCGTCGCCGGCGTGTCGCTGGCGACCCTGCTGACCCTGTTCGTCGTGCCGGCCTTCTACAAGCTGCTGGCCGGCTTCACCCGCAGCCCCGAAGCGCTGACGCGCGAGATCGAGGAGTTGGACAAGGCGACGCCGGTGGCGTAGCAGCCGGGGCACGGGGCACGGGGCACGGGGCACGGGGCACGGCACGGAGCACGGGAGTCGGGACGCGGGAGTCGCGACGATGGTTCCCTCTCCCCGCGCGCGGGGAGAGGGTGGCGCCGCAGGCGACGGGTGAGGGGCGGCCGTCCGGAGCGGGCTCCGACCGCCGCCTGCAGCCCACGTGCGGGTGGCGGGGACCGAGGCCGTAGAATCCGCGCGATCACGATCCCGATGAAAGCCATGACCGACTCCCACCGCGGCCTGCTGGTCGTGCTCGAAGGCATCGACGGTGCCGGCAAGTCCACCCAGATCCGGCGCCTGCAACTGCTGGCGCAGGCGCTCGGGTTTGAATGCGTGGCCAGCCGCGAGCCGACCTACGGCCAGTACGGCAAGCGCCTGCGCGACAGCGCGGCCAGCGGTCGGCTGAGCCGCCACGAGGAGCACCAGCTGCTGCTGCTCGACCGCCGCGAACACCTCGACACCCTGGTGCTGCCGGCGCTCGCCCGCGGAGCTGTGGTGCTGCTCGACCGCTACTACTTCAGCAGCATCGCCTACCAGGCCGGCCCGGGTCTGTCGGCCGAGCAAATCCGCGCCGACAACGAAGCCTTCGCGCCGCCGCCGGACCTTTTGCTGATCCTCGACCTGCCGGTCGACGTCGGCCTCGCACGCATCGGCGCGCGCGGCGACCGACCGAATGCCTTCGAGGCCATCGCTACCCTGCAGCACTGCCGCGAGGTCTACCGCAGCTTCGCCGACGAGCCCTACGCGCGCCTGGTCGACGCCAGCGGCGACGCCGACCAGGTCACCGCGCAGGCCAGCGCGGCATTGGTGCGGGTGATGCTCGCGCGGGGAATCCTGGCTTGATGGCATCCGGTGCCGAGCAAGCTCGGCATGGCAAGCGGGCTATCGCAGTTCCAAGCAAGCTTTGTCGGATTTACTCGTCGATCCGGGTTGCTGCAGGCCTGTGGGAGCGGCTTCAGCCGCGATCCTCTCCGCGGGCTACCAGAAACAGATCGCTGAAAGACGCAGCACCCAGCAGTGTTCCTCGCGGGTCGCTCTGCGGCCGAAATGGGCTTGGTGTCGGCCGCGAAGTCCGGTTCACGCCCACTCGCTCAGCCCTTCGCGCTCATACAGGGTCGTGAAGCTCGGCCTTGCCTTCATGCGTGCGGCGTATTCGCCGAGTGCCGGCCAGGTGTGACCGGGTTTGGGCATGTTGCGCGACCAGCGCATCAGCATGGTCGCGTAGAAATCGACGGCGCTGATCTTTTCGCCGCAGATGTACGGGCCGTTCGCGGCGAGGTGCGCGTCGAGGCGGTCGAACACCGCGGCGATGCGCGCGCCGGCGAGCGCCTGGGTGGCGTCCTCGTGGCCTTCGCCGGCGCCCTCGGCGGGGTACCACCACAGGCGGAACGCGGGCTGCAGGGTATTCGCAAGCGTGACCGCCCACTGCAGGTAGGCGGCGCGCTCGCGCGTGCCGCGCGCGGGCTCCAGGCCCGCCTCCGGGTGGCGCTCGGCCAGCAGCAGCGTCAGCGCCGCGCACTCGATCACCGGGGAACCATCGACGATCAGCGTAGGCACCACGCCGGCCGGGTTGAGCTTCAGGTACTCGGCGGATTTCTGCTCCTTCGCGGCCAGGTCCAGCTTGACCAGTTCATGCGGCGCGCCGATTTCGATCAGCAGCCAGTGGACGACCAGGCTGGCTGCACCGGGGGCATAGTAGAGGGTGTACATGGGGCGGGTCCTTGCAGGGGAAGTTTGTGCGTGGGTGAAAAGTGAAAAGTGAAAAGTGAAAAGTGAAAAGTGAAAAGAAGAGCCGCCGCCCGGCTTCTCACCTTTCACTTTTCACATTTTACTTTTGACTGCTCTCCCTTCACTCGCGCCACAGCGCCGGCGTCAGCAGCACCAGCACGGTGAACACTTCCAGGCGGCCGATGAGCATGGTCAGCGAGGAGATCACCAGGGCGGCGTCGTTCATGTCCTGGAAGTGCATGGCGACGCCGCCGAGGCCGGGGCCGAGGTTGGTGATGCAGGAGGCGGCGGCGGCGAAGGCGGTGAACAGGTCGACACCGGTTGCTGCGATCGCCAGTCCGGACACGATCAGGCTGACGAAGAACACGGTGACGAACGCGGCGACGGTGTTGATCATTTCGTCGGGGACGATGCTGTGGTTGAGTTTGACCGGGAAGCGCCCGTGCGGATGGACCAGTTTCATCAGTTCGCGCAGCGCGAGGCGGGCGACGATCTGCACCCGCACCAGCTTGATGCCGCCGGCGGTGGATCCGGCGCAGCCGCCAATGAAGGCGGCCAATACCACCAGCGCCGGCGCCATGCCCGGCCAGTGGGCGAATCCGCTGGTGGTGTAGCCGGTGGTGGTCAGGCCGGAGACGACCTGGAAGGCCGCGTGGCGCAGGGTCTCGCCGCTGCTGGAGTAAACCCCGCGCAGCAGGAGTTCGAGGGCCACGACCAGTGACAGTACGACGGCGATGCGGATCATCAGGCGGAATTCGCCGTCGGCGGCATACACGCTGGCGCTGCCGCGGCGCCAGGCCACGTAGTGCAGCGCAAAACTGGCGCTGCCCAGCAACATGAAGATGATCGCGACCACCTCGATCACCGGGTTGTCGAAGTAGCCCAGGCTGGCGTCGTAATTGGCGAAGCCGCTGGTCGCCACGGTGGTGAAGCCGTGGCAGACGGCGTCGAAAAAGCTCATGCCGCAGGCCCAGTAGGCGAGGATGCAGGCGATGTTCAGGCCGAGGTAGATGGTCCACAGCGCCGCCGCGGTCTCGCGGATGCGCGGGGTCAGCTTGGTGTCCTTGACCGGGCCGGTGATCTCGCCCTTGGTCAGTTGCATGCCGCCGACCCGCAGGGAAGGCAGCACCGCCACCGCAAGCACCACGATTCCCAGACCCCCGTAGAACTGCAGCATCGCGCGGTAAAGCAACACGCTGCGCGGCAGGTGGTCGAGCCCCAGGATGACCGTGGAGCCGGTGGTGGTCAGGCCGCTGACCACCTCGAACAGTGCGTCGAAGTAATCCAGGTAGGGCGGCGCCAGCATCAGCGGCAACGCCATCACCAGTGACATGATGGCCCACACGGCGCTGGTGACGAGGAAGCCGTCGCGCAGGCGCAGGTCCGCGCGCGAGCGGCGGGTCGGCAGGTACATCAGAAGGCCGACGCCGAACAGCACCAGGAAACTCTCGAGAAAGGCCAGCGCCGCGCCGTCCTTGTCCCACAGGCTCAGGCCCAGCGAAGGCAGCACCAGCAGCGCGGACAGCAACTGCACGTGGCCGATGGCGCGGATGATCGGCCCGGTGCGCGAGCTCATCTCACTCGCGCCAGAAGGCCGGCGTCAGCAGTACCAGCACGGTGAACACTTCCAGGCGCCCCAGCAGCATCGCGAGCGAACACAGCCAGATGGCGGTGTCGCTGAGATCGCGCACCGTGGACGTGGCCAGGCCAAGCGCCGGACCGACGTTATGCATGCTCGAGGCGACGATCGAGAACGCGGTGAGCAGGTCCACGCCAGTCGCGGCGACCGCGAGCGACAGCAGCGCGTAGCACAGCACGTAGACCGTCACGAAGCCGGCGATCGCCGCGAGGATCGGCTCGCCGATCACCTGGTCGCCCACCTTGACCACGAACTGGCCGCGCGGATGGATCACGCGCATCAGCTCGCGCCAGGCGAGGCGGCCGATGATCATCACCCGGATGGTCTTGAGCCCTCCGGCGGTGGAGCCCGCGCAGGCGCCAAGGAAGGTGATGAGGATGATGAAGGCGGGGACGAAGCCAGGCCAGTGCGCGAATCCGGTGGTGGTGAATCCGGTTGAGGTGAACATCGATATCACGTGGAAAGCCGCGTGGCGCAGGTGTTCCAGCAGCGAGCCGTAGACCTGCGCGGAAAAAATCCCGGCGGTCACGATCAGGGTGCAGATGCCGATGATCCAGAGGAAGGCGCGGAATTCCGGATCCTGTCCGTAAACCGTGAAGCTGCCGCGATTCCACGCCAGGAAGTGCAGCGCGAAATTGGTTGCGCCGAGGATCATGAACACCATCGCGATGGCTTCGATCAGCGGGCTGTCGAAGGCGGCAATGCTCGCGTCATAGTTGGCGAAGCCGCCGGTGGAAATGGTCGCGAAGGAATGGGTGATGGCGTCGAACCAGTTCATTCCGGCGAGCCAGTAGGCCAAGGCGCAGAGCACGTTGAGACCGCAATAGATCAGCCACAGCGCCGCCGCGGTCTGGCGAATGCGCGGCGTCAGCTTGGAATCCTTGTTCGGCCCGCTGGTTTCGCCCTTTGGTCAGCTGCGCGCCGCCGATGCGCAGCGTCGGCAGGATCGCCACCGCCAGCACCACGATGCCCATGCCGCCGAGGAAATGCAGCGACTGGCGATACAGCAGCACACTGCGCGGCAGTTCATCGATGCCGACGATGGTGGTGGCCCCGGTAGTGGTCAGACCGGAGACGACTTCGAAGAAAGCATCCGCGAGGTCCAGGTGCGGCGGGCCCAGGATCAGCGGCAGCGGCGTCAGCAGTGCCGAGATCAGCCACACCGCAGTCGTCACCAGGAAGCCATCGCGCAGGCGCAGTTCCGCACGCTTGCCGCGGGTCATCAGGATCAGGCCGCCGCCGAGGCCCAGCATCAGCGCGAATACCTCGGTGAAGTACTTGGCGGTGTCGTCGCCGTCCCACCAGGCGAGCAGGATCGACGGCAGCAGAGTCAGCGCGACGATCAATTGCACATTGCCGATCGCGCGAAGCGCAGTGGCCAGGCGTGCGGCACTGGTGCCGCGGTAGTCGAGGCCGGTGGCGGCGGTCATGCGGAGCCTACGTATTTGCATCGAGGGCACGAGGGCACGAAGGCACGAGGGCCCGCCAAAGCCGATCGGCGCGAGCTCCGGCTCTGACGTGCCCTCTTGCCCTCATGCCCTCGTGCCCTCGCGGCGATCACACGCTCAGCGCCCCCGCGCGGAACAGTAACTCCACCTGGCGCACGCTGCGCTTGTCGGTGACGAACAGGATCACGTGGTCGTCGGTCTCGATGATCGTGTCGTGGTGCGCGGCGAGCACGCGGTCGCCGCGCACGATGCCGGCGATCACCGCGCCCTTCGGCAGCGGGATCTGCTCGATGGTGCGCCCGATCACGCGCGAGGTGGCCGAGGATCCCACCGCCACTGCTTCCAGCGCCTCGGTGGTGCCGCCGCGCAGCGAATGCACCCGCACCAGATTGCCCTGGCGCACGAAGGACAGCAGCGCGCCGAGGGTGATCTGCTGCGGCGAGACCGCGGTGTCGATCATCCCGCTCTCGACCAGTTCCGCGTAGGCGGGGCGGTTGATCAGCGAGATCACGCGGTGCGCGCCGAGCTTCTTCGCCAGCATTGCCGAGAGGATGTTGGCCTCATCATCGTTGGTCAGCGCGCAGAACACATCGGTCTGGTCGATGTTCTCCTCGCGCAGCAAATCCTCGTCGGCGCAGTCGCCGGTGAGCACGATGGCGTTTTCCAGCGACTCGGCGATCTGGCGCGAGCGCTCGCGCCCGCGCTCGATCACCTTGACGCTGTAGCGGCTCTCCAACTGGCGCGCGAGGTCCAGGCCGATGTTGCCGCCGCCCGCCAGGATGATCCGGCGCGCCGGGCGCTCGATGCGGTGGAACTCGGCCATCATCGCGCGGATGGATTTCTTGTCGGCCAGGAAGAAGACCTCGTCGCCCAGCTCGATCACGGTGTCGCCGTCCACCGCGATGGCGCGCTTGTGGCGGAACACCGCGGCGATGCGCACCGGGCTGCCGGCCGGCAGGTGCATTGCGAGATCGCGCACCTGGTGGCCCACCAGCGCGCCGTCCTGGTCCGCGCGCATCGCCGCCAACTGGGCGCGACCATTGGCGAAATCCAGCACCTGCAGCGAGCCGGGGTACTCGATCAGCCGCTCGATGTAATCGCAGACGCGCTGGCTGGGACTGATCAGGTGGTCGATCGCCACCGAGCCGCTGGCGAACAGCTCGGGGTGCCGCAGGTATTCGAGCGAGCGCACCCGCGCGATCTTCATCGGCGTGCGGTAGAGCGTCGCCGCAACCTTGCAGGCCATCATGTTGACCTCATCGGAGGAGGTCACCGCGACCAGCACATCGGCATCCTCGATCCCCGCGCGCGCCAGCACCGAGGGGTGCGCGGCAAAGCCCGAGACCACCCTGAGGTCGATCTTCTCCGACAGTTCGCGCAGCTTCTCGGTGTCGGTATCGACCACCGTGATGTCGTTGTTCTCGCGCGCCAGCGCCGCGGCGACCGAGGTGCCGACCTGGCCCGCGCCGAGGATGAGGATGTTCATGTGCCGCTCCGCGACGACGAGGGCACGAGGGCACGAGGGCACGAGGGCACGAAAAGGCGCAAAGCAGCGTACGCGCTGACCCACGCGGAGCCCGAGGAGGGCGACCTCGCGACGTCACTGCCTTCACGTGCCCTCGTGCCCTCGTGCCCTCGTGCCCTCGCGAATGGCCGCCGTGCCCTCGCAGTGCTAATCCCCATCCTTCAACTCCACGCCCAGCGCCCGCAGCTTGCGGTACAAATGGGTGCGCTCCAGGCCGACCGCCTTGGCCAGCTTGCCGACGCTGCCGCCGGCGAGCTTGAGCTGGTGCACCAGGTATTCGCGTTCGAACTGCTCGCGCGCCTCGCGCAGGGGCAGGCCGAGGTCGATGGCCAGGCCGCTGTCGCCGCGCGGGCGCTCGCCGCGCTGCGGGCCGAGCGCGACTTCCACTTCGGCCTGGTCGACCTCGTCGCCTTGGCCGAGGATGAGCAATCGCTGCACCAAATTCGAGAGCTCGCGCACATTGCCGGGCCAGGGGTACTGGCGCAGGCGGTTCTGCGCGGCGACGGTGAAGCGGCGGTAGGGCAACTGGTCGCGGTCGGCGAAGGTCTCGGCCAGCATGCGCACCAGTTCCGGGATGTCCTCCGGGCGCTCGCGCAGCGGGGTCACGCGCATCGGCAGCACGCGCAACTGGTACAGCAGCGCCTCCTGGAAGCGGCCTTCGGCCACCTCGCGCGCGAGGTCCTTGCTGCTGCCGGAGACGATGCGCGCCTGCAATGGCACCTGGTCCTGGCCGCCGACGCGGGTGAACTGGCGCTCGGCCAGCGCCGCCGCCAGGCGCGTCTGCAGCTCGCTGCCGAGCGCGGCGATCTCGTCGAGGTAGAGCGTGCCGCCCTGCGCCTGCTCGATCAGGCCGTAGCGCAGCTCGCCGCCTTCTTCGACGCCGAACAGATCGCGCGCGGCATCCGGCTTCATCAATGCGCCGCCACTGACCACCACGAAGGGGCGGTCGCGGCGGGTGGAGCGCTCGTGCAGGAAGCGCGCGAGCACCTGCTTGCCGGTGCCGGGCTCGCCCTCGAACAGCACGCAAGCCTCAGTCTGCGCCGCGCGTTCGATCTGGCTGCGCAGATCCTGCATCGCGCGGCTCTGGCCGATCGGCTCCTGCAGCTCCGGCAGGCGCCGCCGGAGCCCTTCGTTCTCCTGCTGCAGCCGGGTGGCCTCGAGCGCGCGCTCCACGGTCAGCAGCAGCTTGGCCAGCGAGATCGGCTTCTCGATGAAGTCGTAGGCGCCGAGGCGAGTGGCTTCGACCGCGGTCTCGATGGTGCCGTGGCCGCTCATCATCACCACCGGCATCGGCGGGCGGCCGCCCTGGCTCCATTCGCGCAGCAGCGAGATGCCGTCGGTGTCCGGCATCCACACGTCCAGCAGCACGAGATCAGGGCGGCGGGTGCGCAGCGCCGCACGCGCGGCGCTGGCCCCGGCGGCACTTTCCACCTGATAGCCCTCGTCCGCCAGGATGTCCTGCACCAGCGAGCGAATGTCCGGCTCGTCGTCCACCACCAAGATATGACTGGCTGCCATATGCGCTTCCTGACCGATCACGACAGGATAGGCGCTTCGGGGAGAGCCGCGAAGGGCTGGCACACTCGCCGGGCTGCAAGCGGGCGCGCCGCCTCGTATACTCCGCGCCCTTGGCCAGCGCCCCGCGAGGTGCCCGGCCCATTGCATTCGGATTCCAAGGGGCAAACTCCGTGACCAAGTACGATGCGGTCTTCCTGAAGCATTTCGCGCAACTGATCATCGGGCTGATGGTGTTCGCACTGTTGCTGATCATCGTCGCGCACTACATCAATGACCGCTTCTACGGCTACAGCGCCGCCGCGTCCGGGGTGGCAGACGAAGACCTGAATCCGATCCAGCGCGAGCGCGTTGCGGCCCAGCGCGCCGAGACCAATGCACGCCTCGCACCCATCGGTGGCGTCAATGCCGGCGACACCGGCCGCGCGGCCATCGCCGCCGCCGAGGAAGCGCGACAGAAGGCGCTGGCCAGCCAGGTGGCCTACGGCGGCACCCTGGATGGCGCGGTGATCTACCAGAACCTCTGCGGCGCCTGCCACAACTCGGGCGCCGGTGGCGCGCCGATGATGACCAAGGACGCCTGGGCGCCGCGCATGGCGCAGGGTGTCGACACGCTGGTCAAGCACGCCGTCGAGGGCTTCCAGGGCGCCGCGGGCGTGATGCCGGCCAAGGGCGGCAACCCGTCGCTGACCGACGAGCAGGTGCGCGCCGCGGTCGAGCACATGGTCGGCCAGGTGCAGTAAGCCGCAGGCAAGCAACGCAAGTCCGGAACGCCGCCCGCGAGGCGGCGTTCTGGTTTCCAGCCAGGGGAAATCGATGAACTTCACGCGTGTGCTGGCAACTGCGATCCTCACCGCCGGCGCAGGTGCCGCCTGCGATCGCCACGGCACGCCGATCGGCACCGAGACGTTGGTGCAGCCAGCCGTCTGCGGTGCTCCGGCCGACGCGATCAGCAGCATCCAGGGGCCGGCGCTGAAAAGCCCGCAGGCCGGCCAGATGGCCACCGTGGAAGCGGTGGTGATCGCCGACGCCATCGATGGTCTCGGCGGGGTGTTTCTGCAGGCACAGCAGCCGGACCGCGACGGCGATCCGATGACCAGTGAAGGCCTGTTCGTGCAGATCGACGGCGCGCGGCCCAACGTGGAGCGCGGCGACATCGTGCGCGTGCACGGACGCGTCGCGGAGATCGGCGACGGCGAGGCCATCCTGACCGCGCTGGTCGAGCTCAGCTCCTTCCAGTTTTGCGGCAAGGTCGATGAGTTGCCGCAGCCCTCGCTGATCGAGGAGCCGCCGCTGGTGGCGGAGGACTGGGAAGCGCTGGAAAGCATGGCCATCGTGATCGAGCCGATTGCCACGGTGCTCTCCAACTACGCGCTGCTGTCGCGTGGCGAGATGCTGATCGGCCTGACCGGTCGCCAGTGGGTGCCCACCGAGCGCTTCCCGCCAGGCGAGCAGGCGCGTGCGCTGGCGATGGACAACGAACGTGCGCGGCTGTTGCTGGACGACGGCAGCATCGCGAACACCGCGCCCGAGCGCGTGTCCTGGCTGCCGGGGCAGCCGAGCATCGATGCACCCTTCCGCGTGGGCACCCAGATCTCCGGCATCACCGGCGTACTTGACCAGCGCGGCGGCAGCTACCGCCTGCACCCCACCGAGCGCATCGAGGCGGTCCAGGCGGCACGCCCCGAGAGCGCGCCGGAAGTGGCCGGCGGCGTGCGCATCGCCAGTTTCAACGTCCTCAACTACTTCAATGGCGACGGCAAGGGCGGCGGCTTTCCCACCCAGCGCGGCGCCAGCGACGCCGAGGAACTCAGCCGCCAGCGCGCCAAGATCCTGTCGGCGCTGAAGGCGATGGATGCCGATCTCTACACCCTGCTCGAAATCGAGAACGACGGCTACGAGAAGCGCTCGGCCATCGAGGAACTGACCTTCCGCCTGAACCAGGCGCGCGGCCGTCCGCGCGAGTACGACTACATCCGCGCCCCCGGCGAGCGCCTCGGCGGCGACCAGATCAGCGTCGGCATCATTTACCGACCGCGCAAGCTCACCCCGGCAGGTCCGGCGGCCACCCTGACGAGCGGCCCCTTCGAACGCGGCAGCCGCGCGCCGCTGGCGCAGACCTTCGAGGTCGCCAAGCTGGGCGCGCGCTTCACCGTGGTGGTCAACCACTGGAAGAGCAAGGGCGGCTGCCAGGACGCCGACTCTTCCAACCAGGACCGCGGCGACGGCCAGGGCTGCTGGAACGGCGCGCGCATCGAGGCCGCGCGCACGCTCGCCGACTGGCTGGCGACCGACCCCACCGCCAGCGGCGACCCCGACATGCTGGTGATCGGCGATCTCAACAGCTATTCGCAGGAAGACCCGATCCGCCTGTTGCGCGAGGCAGGCTATGCACAGTTGGGCCATGCCGATGGCGCCGGGCACTACAGTTTCGTCTATGACGGCCTGTCCGGCAGCCTCGACCACGCGCTGGCCAGCGCCACCCTCGCTGCCCAGGTTCGCGCGGCCGCAGTCTGGCACATCAACGCCGACGAGATGCCGGATTTCGACTACAACCGCGAGGACCGCCCGCGCGCCGTTGACGCCCGCATGTTCCGCTCCGACCCATTCCGCTCCTCGGACCACGACCCCCTCATCCTGGGGCTGGACCTGGTGGACGAGCCGGAAGTCCTTCCGGAGCCGGATCCCGAGTCGGACGCTGAGCCGGAGCCCAAGGCGCCGGGCTGACGTGCCTGATTGTGGGTTGCGGGCAAAGACTGCATGCCGCCAGCCCGTGGGAGCGGCTTCGCCCGCGATCTCTTGGCGCGGCGGCCCGACAAGAGCCGCGGCGTGCGAGCTTCGCTGCCCACAACCCACAACCCACAACCCACACCTAGTAGACTGCGCGCCCCTCAAATTCCCCACGGGCCCCGCCAATGACCGCTGCCTGGACGATTGCCGACGCGCGCCGCACCTATAGCGTGCCGCACTGGTCGGAGGGCTATGTGGATGTGGATGAGGCCGGCAACGTGGTGGTGCGGCCACTTGGCGCCGACGGTCCGGCGGTGTCGTTTCCCGCGGTGATCGCGCAGGCGCAGCGCCAGGGCCTGCGGATCCCGCTGCTGGTGCGTTTCCCGCAGATCCTCGGGCACCGGCTGCACCGGCTGCAGGCGGCGTTCCAGCGCGCGATGGACGAGCGCCACTACGCCGGCGGCTACACCGCGATCTTCCCGATCAAGGTCAACCAGCAGCGCGATGTGGTCGCCGAGCTGGTGAAGAGCGGCGATGCCGGTTTCGGTCTGGAGGCGGGCAGCAAGCCGGAACTGATGACCGTGCTGGCGATGAGCCGCGGCGGCACCGTGGTGTGCAATGGCTACAAGGACCGCGAGTACATCCGCCTGGCGCTGATCGGGCGCAAGCTGGGCCTGGATGTCTACATCGTCATCGAGAAGGCCAACGAGCTGCAGCTGGTGATCGAGGAGGCGCGTCGCCTGGGCGTCGAGCCGCTGCTCGGCGTGCGCATGCGCCTGGTGTCGATCGGCGCCGGCAAATGGCAGAACACCGGCGGCGACAAGGCCAAGTTCGGCCTGATGCCGCGCCAGGTGCTGGAACTGTCGAGCTGCGCTCAAGGAAGCCGGCTTCGGCGACGCGCTCAAGCTGCTGCACTTCCACATGGGAAGCCAGATCTCGAATGTGCGCGACATCGCCAACGGCATGCGCGAGGCGGTGCGCTATTTCGTCGAACTGTCCAAGCTCGGCCACCAGATCACGCATGTCGATGTCGGCGGCGGCCTCGGCGTGGACTACGAGGGCACCCGCTCGCGCAGCTTCTGCTCGATCAACTACGGCCTCGACCAGTACGCGCAGAGCATCGTCGCGCCGCTGGCCGAAGCCTGCGCCGAGCACGGCCTGGCCGCGCCGCGGGTGCTGACCGAATCCGGCCGCGCGATGACCGCGCACCACGCGGTGCTGGTCACCGACGTCAACGAGGTCGAGCGCATGCCGGAAGGCAACCCGGCGGCTGGCGCGCACGCGCATTCGAGCGCGCTGCGCCATTTGCACGAGCTCTACGGCGACCTCGACCGGCGCCCGCTGCTGGAGGTCTACCACGAGGCGCAGCACTACCAGCAGGAAGGCCAGACCCTGTTCGCGCTCGGCGCGATGTCGCTGGCCGAGCGCGCTGCGCTGGACGATGTCTATTACGCCATCGTGCACGCGGTGCTGGCGCGCCTGCAGCACGACGGCCGCGGCCAGCAGCAGGCGATCGACGAGCTGACCGAGAAGCTGGCCGACAAGTTCTTCGTCAACCTGTCGGTGTTCCAGTCGATGCCGGACATCTGGGCGCTGGAGCAGATCTTCCCGATCATGCCGCTCGGCGGGCTCGACCAGCGCCCGACGCGCCGCGCCGTGCTCGAGGACCTGACCTGCGACTCCGACGGCCGCATCGACCAGTACGTCGACAGCGAGCACCTCGCGGCCACCCTGCCGGTGCACGCGCCGGGCGAGGCGCGCTACCACCTCGGGGTGTTCATGGTCGGCGCCTACCAGGAGACCCTCGGCGACATGCACAACCTGTTCGGCGACACCGACAGCGTCAGCGTCCGCGTGGGCGAATCCGGCTTCGAGCTCGAGTCCGCGCGCCAGGGCGACACCACCGACGAGATCCTGCGCTATGTCGGCTACGACATCGACCATCTGCGCATGGCCTACCGCGCCAAGATCGCCGCCGCCAGCCTCGACCCGGTCGACGCCAAGCGCGTCGCCGAGGCGCTGGAGTCGGGCTTGGTGGGGTACACGTATTTGCATGATGAGTGAGGCGATTGAAGCGGGGCAGCGGGCAAGGGGCAGGGGGGCCAACCTTTTCGAGACTGTCGTTAACCCTCGGCGCACCGTTGCTGCTGGTGCTGGTAGTCAGCGACTTGGTCGGATGATGCGAACATCTCCATCCCCCGCCCCCTGACCCTTGCCCCGCTTCAGCTGACGCTCTTCGAACATCCAAGGACCCCACCATGCTCCGCTGCTCCTTCACCGGCCTCGGCGCCATGGGCGCGCCGATGGCGCGTCATTTGGCCGCCCGCGCGCTACTCGCCGCGGTGTGGAACCGCACCCGCGAGCGCGCCACCGCGCTGGCTGCGGAATTGTCGGTCGCCGCGCCGGAATCGCTGGCGGAAGTCGCCGCCATGTCGGACTTGGTGTTCGTCTGCGTGTCGGCGGATGCCGATGTGCGCGCGGTGGTCGCAGCGCTGAAGCCCGGGCTGCGGCCGGGCAGCATCGTGGTCGACACTTCGACGGTGTCGATGCAGACCGCTACCGACCTGGCCGCCGAACTCAAGGCGATCGGCGTCGACTTCCTCGACGCGCCGCTGACCGGCGGCGTCGAGGGTGCGAAAAACGGTCGCTTGAGCGTGATGGTCGGTGGCGACGAGGCGGTGCTGGCGCGCGCGCTGCCGGCTTTCGAGGCGTTTTCGCTGCGCGTCACCCGGATGGGCGCGGTCGGCGCGGGCCAGGCCACCAAGGCCGTCAACCAGGTCATGATCGGCGGCATCGCCGAGGCCGTATGCGAGGCGCTGGCCTTCGGCGAGGCGCTCGGGCTGCCGCGCGAGCAACTGCTCGCGGTGCTCACCGCTGGCGCGGCCAACAGCTGGTTCCTCGAAAAGCGCGGGGCGAGCATGCTCGAAGGCCGCTTCGACATCGGCTTCAAGCTCGGCCTGCTGCACAAGGACCTCGGCATCGTGCAGCAGATGGCCGCCGCCCTCGGCACCCGTTTGCCGACCGTCGATGCGGCGCACCGCGACTACTCCACGCTGATGGCCGAAGGCCGCGGCGACGACGAGATCTCGTCGCTGATCCGGGTGAAGCGGCGGCTGTTCGGGTTGTCTGGCGGCTAGCGGCGGGGTTCTGGAGCTCGGCTCCCGGGCGAGCGAGTCGCCGGTTGTCGGTTGTCGGTTGTTGGCAGCGCGAGCCGGTGATCCGGAAGCCAGTGGGAGCGGCTTCAGCCGCGATCTTCTGTAGCCTGCCGACGGTGAGATCGCCGACGGAGTCGGCTCCCACAGGCCCGCGGAGTGCGAGCTCTTGCCGCCAACAACCAACAACCAACAACCAACAACCGGCCACAGACCCACCGGCCAGCCCACAACCCCCGCCACCATGCTCAAACGCCCCCTCTTCTGGCTCTCCCTGCCGCTGCTGCTGCCGCAGGGCCTGTGGCTCAAGCGCACCGCGCGGCGCCTGCCGCCGGCGGCGGGCGCGACCTCGGGCGAGGTGGGTGATGGCAGGCCGTTGCGGCTGTTGCTGGTGGGCGACTCGATCATCGCCGGGGTGGGCGTGGCGCAGCTGGCCGATGCGATGCCGGGCCAGCTCGCGTGCGCGCTCGCGGCGCGCGGGTCGCGGGTCGCCTGGCAGGCGCTCGGCGACAACGGCGCCAGCAGTCGCGACTTGCTGCGGCAACTGAAGGCACTGCCGGCTCAGCCAGCCGACGTTGTGTTCGTCTCGGTAGGCGTCAACGACGTCACCCGGCTGACCACCGCCCGCGCCTGGCGCGCGCAGCTTGGGGCGCTGCTGGCCGGGCTGCGGGCGCACTCGCCACAGGCCACACTCGTGCTCGCGGGGGTGCCACCGATGGACCGCTTTCCTGCGCTCCCGGTTCCGCTGCGCCAGGCCTTCGGCTGGCGCGCCGCGCGACTGGACGCCGTGGGGCGTGAAGTCGCGGTCGCACACGCCGCGGTGCATGTGCCGACGCCGGTGCCGGACGATCCGTCCGCCTTCGCCGAGGATGGCTACCACCCGAATGCCGCAGCTTGCGCAGTGTGGGCGCGCGAGGTGGTGGCGACGCTGGGCTGAGGTGCCGGAGCCGGTTGTCGGTTGTCGACGGCAACAGCGGCGCCGCAGGAGCGGCGCCGTCCAGGAGCCCGCGGCCGCCGACCCTTGGAGGGCGCCCCTCCCGCGGCGCTGCTTCTGCTTCGCTGCCAACAACCAACACCAACACCAACACCAACACCAACAACCAACACCAACGACCAATCACCCGCGCGCGGCGCGCCACCACTCGCCGAGAACCACGGCCACGGCCTGGGCGACGTTGAGGCTTTCCACGCGACCGCTGCCCGGGATCTGCCAGCGGGCGTCGGCGATCTCCATCGCTGGACGGGCGAGGCCCGGGCCTTCGGCGCCGAACAGCAGGACCGAACGTGCCGGCAGGTCGTCGCGATACAGCCGGCGCTCGCCGTGGCCGCTGGTGGCGACCAGGCTGAAGCCGTGGCCCTTGAGCTGCGCGAGGTCGTCGTAGCGCACCACCGGCACGCGCTCGGCGGCGCCCTCGGCCACGCGGTAGACCGCGCCGGCCAGGGTCAGCGAGCTGCCCGAGGGCACCAGCACCGCGCGCGCGCCGAAGTGCACCGCGCTGCGCAGGATCGCGCCGAAGTTGTGCGGGTTGCCCACGCCGTCGAGTGCCACCAGGCAGGCCGGGCCGCTCTGGCGGCCGAGCTGGTCGAGCAATCGCTGCAGGCTGGGCTGCGGCATGCGCTCGATGTCGAGCACGATCCCCTCGTGGTGCTGGCTGTCGGCGAGGCGCTCCAGGTCCGCATCGTCGACCACGTTGTAGCCGATCCGCGCCTGCGCCAGCCGCGACAACAGCGGCGCCAGCTCCTTCGAGCGCTGCAAATTGCAGTGCAGCTTGCGGATCGCCTCGAAGCGGTCCTCGGCCACTGCGAGACAGGCTGCGCGGCCATGGATCCGCACTTCGCGCTTGCGCTGCTCCTGGCGTGGGTGCGGCGGTGCAGCGGATTCTTCGATGGCGGCAGGCGCCGGCCGTGGCGCCGGTCGCGCGCGCGCTGGCGCCGAATCAGTGCGCAACCCGCCCCAGGGCGAGGCGCGCGGCTCATCGCGCCGCGCTGGACCGCGCTCGTCGCGGCGCGCCGGCGCGCGATCATCCCGCCGTGCGGGCCCACGCTCGCTGCCCCCGCGCTCCTCGCGCTTCGGCGCCGGCGGCGATGCGCGAACTGCATCCGGATGGCGGTACACGCCCGATTCCTTCGGTGCACTGTCGCGCTGCGGTGGCCGCGGACCGCGGCGTTTGGGAGGCAGGGGCATGGCTGGGGTTCCGGGGTGGGTGGATTGGGCCGCGTTGGCGTTGGGAGTTGGTGTTGGCCTTGAAGGCGGGTGTTGGTGTGGGTCGTTGGTGTTGGTAGGAGCCGGTAACCCTGCTGTTGGTGGGAGTGTCTCCAGCCACGAGCTTCCATGGCAGCCGCCGGGAAAGATCGCCGACAGAGTCGGCTCCCACAGGCTTGCGGCGTGCGAGCTTCGCTGCCAACAACCGACAACCAACAACCAACAACCCGCTCCTACCAACACCAACAACCCACACCAATACTGCTTTCAACGCGGTCCGCGCTGCCGGTTCCACGCCTCGGCCGCCTGGCGCAGGGCGGGGCCGAGGTGGATACGGTAGCGCGGGGACAGCAGATCGATCGGCAGCTGGCGGTTGGCGTCGGCCACGCGCGGGTCGGCGCCGAGTTCCAGCAGGCAGCCGCCGCACAGCACCAGGCCGTGGCGGCAGCACCAGTGCAGCGGGGTGCGCCCGTCGGCGTCCTGCACATTGGGATTGGCGCCGCCCTGCAGCAGGGTCTGCAGCAGCGGTTGCAGCCGGGCTTCGTCGCGCAGCACGGGCTCGACGCGACCGGCGCCGAGCATGCGGTGCAGCGGCGTGCGGCCGTCGCGGTCGGGGCGGTCGGGGTTCGCGCCGGCTTCGAGCAGGCGCGTGACCACCGCCTGGATCGCTGCCAGTGGCCGCGCGGGGTCCTCGATGAGCGCCAGGACCGCCTGCAGCGGCGACTCCGGCGCGGCGCGGCCTTCCGCATCGGCGCCGCGCTGCAGCAGGCTGTCGACCAGCGGCTGGCGCAGGCAGGCGGCGGCGAGTCCCAGCGGGGTCATGCGGCCGAGGACCACGCTCTCCACTTCCACCCCGCGCGTGAGCAGCCAGTCGATCAGCGCGGGCTTGTTCGCCAGGATCGCCGCCGCCAGTGGCGACACGCCCGCGCGATTGGCCCGGCGCAAGTCGGCGCCGCGCTCGGCGAGCGCCTTGCACAACTCCAGTTGCCCGGTGCCGACGGCGTGCAGCAGCGCAGTGGCGCCCTGTTCGTCCACTCCGTCGATGTCCAGTCCCAGGGTCAGCAGGCGGTCCAGTGTGGCCAGGTCGCCACGCTTGCCGGCGGCGGCCACCGCGCGGCCGTCGAGCGCCACGCCCGGGTGGGCGCCGGGCGGCCAGTCGAGCAGCCGCGCCAGTTCGTCCTGGCCGGTCAGCTGGGCAATCCCGGCGGCGGTGGTGCCGTCGCGCGCGCGGCGCGCCGGGTCGGCGCCGGCGCGCACCAGCAGCGGCGCGATCTCGCGCGCGTCGTCGCGCCGCGCCCAGGCCAGCGCAGTCAGCGCGTTGTGGCCGTCGGCATCCTGCACCCGCGCTTCGGCGCCGGCGGCGATCAGGCGCTCGATCCAGGCCAGCGGCAGCTGCGCCAGCGCGGCCAGCAGCAGCGGCCTGCCGTGCACATCGCTGGCGTGCACATCGCCGGTTGCCAGCGCGGTCTCGCGCAGCTGGATCCATTCCTCGCCCTCGCCGATCTGCGGGATCAGGCACAGGCCGGGCAGCAATACGCCAGCCGCAGCGGGGTGGCGCGGCGCGCGGTCGAGCAGCGCCTGCAGCAGCTCCAGCGGCGCCGGGGCCTCGGCGCACAGCCGCTCCCACAGCGACCAGCCGCTGGCATCGCGCGCGAAGGGATCGTGGCCGCTGTCGACCACCGCCTCGACGTAGCGCCGATCCTGGTGCGGCAGCGCCGCGCGCAGCGCCTCGGCCAGTTCGGCGCCGCTGATGCCGGGGATCTCGAGCAATTCCTGGTACAGCGGGAAGCGCCCCTGCATCGCCGCGCGCACCAACAGGCGGCCGGGTGGATCGGGTTCGATACGCTCCGGCTCCGCCGGTGGATCCTCGTGCTCGTCTGCGATGTGCGCACTTGGCAGCGGATAGGCCGGGTCGAGGATGCGCACCAGCGGCCAGCGCCCGGCCGCTGCGGCGATGTCGGCTGCGTTCATGCCGCGCGCGTCGCGCGCGTCGGCCGGGCAGCCGAGCGCCAGCAGCACCTTCAGGGTCTCGCCGTCGGCATTGCCGGCCTGCGCGGCTAGGTGCAGCGCACCGCGCCCGTCGGCGTCCTGGGCGTGCGCATCGGGGCGGTGGAATACCAGCCGCTGCAGCACGCGGCGGGCGCCGGCGCGCGCCGCCTCGAGCAGCGCGTCGCGCCCGGCGTCGTCGCGCGCGGCCAGGTCCGCACCGGCGGTGAGCAGCGCCTCGGCGATCTCGGCATTGTCCGCCAGTGCCGCGACCATCAGCGCGCTGCGTCCCTGCGGCCCGCGTGCGTTGACCTTGGCGCGCGCCTTCAGCAGCAGCTTGACGCCCTTGGGATCGTCTCCATCCACCGCGGCGGCGAACAGCAGCGCCGGCGTGGCGCCGTCGACATCGACATGCGCCCCGCGTTTCAGCAGGAACTCGACCACCACCCAGTTGCCCGCCTCGCTGGCCAGCGCCAGCGGGGTCATGTCGTCGCGGTTGATCGCATCCAGCCGCGCGCCGGCATCCAGCAGGCTCTGCGCCACGCCGGCATCGCGGGTGAGCGCGGCCAGGTGCAGCGGGGTGTTGCCGGCGTCGTCGGTGAGGTTCGGGTTGGCGCCGTTGGCCAGCAACGTCATCACCGCGTCGATGCGCCCGGCGTAGCTGTCGCGGGTGGCGGCAAGCAGTGCGGTGAGTCCGCCGCAGACGCGGTCGATCTGCGCTCCGGCGGCGATCAGCGCGCGCAGCGCGCCACGGTCGGCGGCGGTCGCGGCCGCGATCAGGGCGCTGCGCTGATCGACCGATTCCGGCGGCGGCGCGGCGTTCGGATCGGCACCGCGGGCGAGCGCGGCGCGCACGCCCTCGCCATCGCCGCGGCGTGCCGCCAGCAGCAAGTCGTGATCCGGCCCCGGCGGCAGGGTGGGTTCGGGTGGCGGCCCGTACCAGGGATCGGGATCGGTGATCTCGTCGCTGCCACGGTTGCCGACGAGCAGGAAGGAGGGCAGGTGCGCCGTGGGTTGCGGCCGCGCCAATGCCCTCGCGGTGCAACGCAGCACGAGCTCCACCGCGGTGGCCAGCAGCGCCAGCAGGCCAAGTGCGAGCAGCCAACGCGGCCAGTCCGCCGGCCACAGCGGCAGCAGCGCCGGCGCGGCCAGCACCAGCAGCAGCGCCGCCGCCACCGGCAAACCATCGCTGAAAAAGGCATCCGGCACCACCGTCAGCTCGCGGGCGCGTTCGCGAAGGCGGCGCCACAGGCTCGCGTCGTCCGCCGCGGCGGGCAGATCGGCCTGGAACAGCAGTCCGAACCACGGCCAACTGCGCCACTGCGCGACCAGCATCCCCACCAGCAGCGCACTCAGGCCGAGGATCGGGTACAGCCGGTCTGGGGCGCGCAGCGCACCCAGCAGCGGACCGAGCAGCAAATCGCACAGCAGGCCGCCGGCCAGGGGCAGGGCCAGCGCGAGTGCGACGCGGCGCCGGCCATCGGCGCCCCGCCAGCGCGCCAGCGCCACGGCGTCGCTGGCGCTCCGCGCATAGGCCAGCAGCGGCAGCGCCAGCCACAGCAGCCACGCCGCCGGCGGCGCCAGGCGCACGGCGCCGGCCACGCAGGCGAGGGCCGCGAGGACCGCGACCGCGCCGTGCAGGCGGCGCTGTGGGGAAAGGACGGGCATGGCCCGAGTATAGGTGCGCCAGCCGGCGCGGATGCTCGTCGTCGTGGCCGCCGCATCACTGGTGATCTCGGACGAGCTGTTCGACTACCGCGAGGCGCTGTACGAGCGCGTGCTGCACCGCCATGGCCTGGCCAGGCGCGCGGGATGGTCAGCAACGGGGTGGAGCAGCCATTGCGCGGCCAGCTGCACTGCGCGGCCTGCGCGGGTATTGGCGCCGCGACGTCCGCGGCGCCTCAGGCGCACCGGGACGGCTGATCGGCGGCGTTCAGACGCAACGCATGGTTTGCCGCGCGCTTGAGCGCTAACCTTCGCGCCTGGCCGTTCCGCCGTCGGAGTTTCGCATGCGTCTGTCGAAGCTGTTCCTCGCCCTGCTCTTCAGTGGTGCCGCCTCCGCGGCGACGCCGCCGGCCGGGCTCGATCTGCCGCCGGTGCCGCAGACCGCGGTGCTGCGCTTCGATGCGCTCGACCGCGCCAAGATCGATCTCGAGGACTTGCGCGCGCAGGACCGTCCGGCGCCATTCCGTTACGCGCTGGCGCATCCGGTGGACTCGGTGAAGCTCGGCGCAGAGGGCAATGTGGGTGGCCACTGGAGCCAGCTGCCCGATGGACGCTGGCTGTGGCGCCTGCCGATCCGCGCCGACGCCGCGGTCAGCGTCGACGTCTACTTCAAGCGCTGGCGCCTGCCGCAAGGCGCCGAACTCTGGTTCAGCGACGCCAAGCGCAGCGTGGTGCACGGGCCCTACACCGACGCCCACAATCCGCGCGAGGGCGGCCTCGCGCTGCCGCTGGTACCGGGCGCCGACGCGTTGGTCGAACTGGTGCTGCCGGCCGACAAGCGCGCGTTGCTGGCGCTGGAGCTCGGCCATGTCAGTCATGGCTACCGCACCGCTGCGGACGCGGTGAAATCCGGCAGCTGCAACATCGACACCATCTGCACCGAGGGCGATGCCTGGCGCGAGCAGATCCGCTCGGTGGGGCGTTACACCTTCAGCAGCGGCGGCAGCAGCTTCCTGTGCACCGGGCAGCTGGTGAACCGCGGCAATGGCGACCGCGATCCCCTGTTCCTCACGGCCAACCACTGCCTCGCCACCGCGGCGGAGGCGTCCACCCTGGTGGTGTACTGGAAATACGAAAGTCCCACCTGCCGTGTCGTCAACACCGGCGCCAACGGCAGCTCGCTGCCGCTCTCGCTGGCGACTGCCTCGCAAAGCGGCGCCAGCCTGGTGGCAACCTATGCGCCCTCGGACATGACCTTGTTGCGGCTCAGCCAGGCACCGCCGGCAGCAGCCGACGCCTACTGGTCCGGCTGGGACCGGCGCAATGCCGCGCCGTCCTCGGCAGTGGCGATCCACCACCCGCAGGGGCACGAGAAGCGCATCAGTTTCGAGAACGATCCGCTGACCATCAGCGATTACGAGCCGACCCCCGGCGGCAATGCCACGACCCACCTGAAAGTGTTCGACTGGGATGCCGGCACCACTGAGGGCGGCTCGTCGGGCAGCGGCATCTGGAACGCGGACAAGCGCCTGGTCGGCACCCTGCATGGCGGCTTCGCTGCCTGCGGCAACAACGACGCCGATTACTACGGCCGGCTGTTCACCTCGTGGGCCGGCGGCGGCAGCGCCGGCTCGCGCCTGTCCGACCACCTGGACCCGGCGGCGGCGAACCTGGAAACCCTGGATGGCCGGGGAACCTGCGATGCGCCCGTCGTCACCCTTGCCACCAGCGCCGACCCGGTGGCGGCCGGGAGTGACCTGACCTATACCGCGACCGCCACCGGCGGCAGCGGCGGCTATCGCTATGCCTGGGATATCGACGGTGATGGCGTCTACGACAAGCAGGACGCCACCGCGAACACCCTGGTGGCGCGCTACAACCGCGAGACCCAGTTCAATGCCAGCGTGCGCGTCAGCGACAGCAGCGGCTGCACCACCACTGCGCAGCGCGCCGTGAGCGTGATCGGGCACCGCATCCGCCTGGCGTCCTCGCTCGGCCAGCCAGCCGAAGTCTGCGGTGATGGCGATGCCACCATCGAGCCAGGCGAGCGCTGGCGCCTGACGGCGGACCTGACCAATGCCGGTCAGCGCGCCAGCGGTGCCGAGGCGCTGTCGCTGTTCACCAAGAGCACCAGCGACAGCGTGTCCAGCGCGCCCAGCGATAGCTTCGGCTATCGCGTGACCGACAGCACCCTCGGTGCGCAGTGCGGATACCAGTTCATCGACATCACCAACCAGGTGCCGGCGCTGCAACTGACGGCGGCCAGCAGCGTGTCCGCCGATGACGATGGCCGCACCGGCGTGCTCGACCTCGCCGCTGTCAATGGCAGTTTCAACTTCTACGGCCAGACCGTGTCGCAGCTGGTCATGAGCACCAATGGCTATATCGGCACCTCGGCGGCGACCACCGGTGGCGATTTCCAGAACCGCTGCGATGGCAACTTCGCCAATGACGACAACGGCAGTCGCCTCGCTGTTCTGCACGATGACCTGGTCGCCGGCAGCCTGCGCTGGGCCAGCTACGCGCAGTGCCCGCGGCCGTCGGAGGTGTCCCCGGCCAACCAGCGCTGCCTGGTATTCCAGTGGAACGACATGGGCCTTTACTCCGGCAGCGGCGCCACGCCGACCGGCGACTTCGACTTTCAGGCGGTGGTGTATCCGCAGACCTGGCAGATCGTCTACCAGTACCGCAACCAGATTCCCGGAAATGGCGACGGCGCCACCGTGGGTATCGCCGATCCATCCGCCAGTGGCCGGCGGCTGAACGCGAGCTGCGACCAGCCCGAGGTCAGCGCGCCACGCGCGGTGTGCTTCTACCATCCGCAAAACCTGCCACCGGCCTCCGCCGACCTCGGCAAGCTGCGGATGGAGAACCCGCTGATCGCGGTTGGCGCGCTGGCGCCGGGTGCGACCCAGCAGGTCTCGACCTTCTTCGCCATCGACCCCACCACCAGCTGCGGCAGCCGCTACCGCATTGGCCTGGCCGGCAGCGTGGACGACCAGTCCGGCAATTTCCTCAACAGCACGCGAGAATTCCTGGTCGGCGCCGACGGCAATTGCAATGTCAGCAGCAACTGCGCCGTCAGCGTGCCGCCGAACGTCAACCTGCGCCCGGGCGCCTTCTTCAATCCGCGCCGCCCCGGCAACGGCCTGGTCTCGCACGTGGTCCCAGTGCAAGGCCAGCTGCCGGTGTTCTTCGCCGCCTGGTACACCGGTGCGGCCGATCGCACGCCGATCTGGTACATCGTGCAGGGCCGGGTGCAGGACAACCAGGTGGTGGCGCCGATCCTGCGCGTCACCCGCGACACCTCGGCCACGGGTTTCAGCGTCCAGCGCGAGGCCGTCGGCAACGCCACGGTGCAGTTCGTCTCGGCCGAGAAGATCGTCTTCAACTATTTCCTCGACAGCACCCTGGAAGGCGGCACCGAGATCCTCAGCCACGGTTTCCAGGGTCTCGTTGCGGCCTCGCCGAATCGTACCGGCACCTGGTTCTACGCACTGGAGGACGGCTGGGGCCAGACCTACGACAGCTACGTCACCGGCGGTGTCGCGCGCGACTTCATCACCACCTACCTGTACGACGCGGCGGGCCAGCCGCGCTGGGTGTTGACCGACGGTCTCGCCAGCGACACCGCGGCGTTGCCGACCAAGTCCTTCCGCGTGCATTGCCCCAGCTGCGGATGGTTCGACTTCTTCGACTCCGAGCAGTCTGCCGGGACCATGCGCCGCAGTTGGGTGGCGCCCAACTCCGGCACCCTCAGCACCGGCTTCACACTGCCGGCGCCGATGAGCGGCAACTGGAACCGTACCGAAATCCCGATCTCGATCCTGACGCCGGTACAGCCAGGAGCGGAGTGACGGTGGGCGGGGAATCGGCGGGTGTTGGTGTGGGTTGTTGGTGTTGGAAGAAGCGCAGGCTCGCCCGTCCGCAACGGTGTCGGCTGATCCAGGGAAGCGCGGTCGGGTAGCCCGGAGTACGCGCCCCGCGCGCTCTCCGGGAAGTTGCGGCAAGCACCCGGAGAACCGCTGCGCGGTACTCCGGGCTACGTCCCTGCAAGTTCCGTGAGCGCGAGCCTCGGGCACGATTCCGCCCTCGGTGACCATCGATCACAATCGCCCCTTGTTCGCGCTCCGGTGGCGCGCCAGACTCTGAGTGCAACCACAAGGAACATGCGCCATGGGCAGTGAGGAATTGATCCTGGTGCGACACGCGCACGCGGAGCGCGACGCGGCCAGCGGACGCGATGTAGACCGGCCGCTGTCCACGCTCGGGTTCTCCCAGGCGCAGGCGGCCGCAGGCTGGATGAGGGAGCGCCAGATGCGCCCGGCGAAGGTGCTTTGCTCACCCTCGTTGCGCACGCGCCAGACCCTGTCTGCGCTGCAGATGCAGCAACCCGACCTTGAGTTGATCGACGAGCCCGGCATCTACGAAGCGACGCCTGGCGAATTGATTACCCTGATCGACCGCCATCGTCCGGCTTCGCCGCTGGTCGTCGTGGGTCACAATCCTGGGCTCGAGACGCTGGTGACGTTGCTCGCAGATGGCCGCAGCACCGACGGCCGCGGCATGCCGACCGGCGCGATCGCGCGTTTGCGCCTGCGCAGCAGTGGGCCGTTGGAGCCAGGTTGCGCCGAGCTCGTCGAGTTCTGGTGGCCATAGTGTTCGATGCCGCGCCTCCTGCTCTGGTTGTGTGGGGCGGCGATCTGCGCCAACGGATGGTCCGCGGAAATCGTTGACGGCGGCCTAGTTCCTCCGGCCCTGCTGCAACTGGATCGCGCCCATACCCGGGTCGAATTCGAGATTGTGGCGCTGTGGCTGCTGCGGCGGCATGGTGAGTTCGCCGATGTCGATGGCCGCATCGACATCGACCCGGAGGCGGGCAGCGCGGTGATCAGCGTGCGTATTCGCGCCGCCAGTGTGCGCATGCAGGATCCAGAGCATGTGCGCCTGCTGCTCTCGCCCGAATTCTTCGACGCGGATCGACATCCGTGGATCGAATTCCGTTCCGATCCTTTCGCGATCGACGGCGGTCGGCACGGTGCGTTACCGGGCGACCTGAGCTTGCGCGGGACCACCCGGCGCGTGCGCTTCGACCTTGATCGCGGACTCTGCGATTTGCGCCTGCCATCGGCGTGCACGGTGGTCGTGGCTGGCAACCTGCAGCGCTCGCGCTTCGGCATGACCGGGTATCGGCGCACCCTGGCGGACCGGGTGCACCTGAAGATCGCTGCGCGGGTCGTTCCCACGCCGTGAAAAGGGCGTCTCAGCGCTTCAGTTCCGGCCGGCCGTTGACATAGTCCGCCGCGTCGATGACCCGCCCGCCGGCGCGCTGCAGCTTGAGGATGGCGAGTGCGCCCTCGCCACACGCGATCGCCAGGCGGCTGCGCGAGGCGCGCACTGGCTGTCCGGGCTCGCCTTGGGCATCGACCGGTTCGGCGGCGTGGATACGCACCCGCTCGCCGCCGATGTCGGCCTCCGCGACCGGCCAGGGGTTGAACGCGCGGATCTTGCGGTCGAGCACCGCGGCCGGCTCGCGCCAGTCGAGCAAGGCTTCGGCCTTGTCCAGCTTGTGGGCGTAGGTGATGCCATCGGCGGGCTGCGGGTGCGGCACCAGCGACTGACCCGCCTGCAGCCGCGCCAGACCCTCCGCGAGCACCTCGGCGCCGAGCGCCGCGAGGCGGTCGTGCAGGCGCTGCGCGTTGTCGTCGGGGTGGATCGGTGTGCGCCGCTCCAGCAGTACCGGGCCGGTGTCGAGGCCGGCTTCCATCTGCATCAGGTCGACGCCGGTCTCGGTGTCCCCGGCCAGGATCGCGCGCTGGATCGGCGCCGCGCCGCGCCAGCGCGGCAGCAGGCTGGCGTGCACATTCCAGCAGCCGTGCGGCGGAATCGCCAGCACCGCGCGCGGCAGGATCAGGCCGTAGGCGACCACGATCATCAGGTCCGGGCGGTAGTCCGCCAGGTGCGCCTGGACCGCGGCGTCCTTCACGGTTTCCGGCTGCTCCACCGGGATCCCGGCGGCGCGCGCGCGCTGCTTGACCGGGCTGGCCTGCAACTGGCGCCCGCGTCCGGCCGGGCGGTCCGGCTGGGTGTAGACCGCGACGCACTCCGCACCCGAGGCCAGCACGGCGTCGAGGCAGGGCACGGCGAAGTCCGGCGTGCCGGCGAATACCACGCGCAGGGTCATGAGCGCCTCGGCGGGAATACTGGCCGCGCGCTCAGGCGGCGGATTGCTGGCGGCGGCGCTTGTCCAGCTTGCGCTGCACCATCTGCTTCTTGAGCGGCGACAGGTAATCCACGAAGACCTTGCCGGCCAGGTGGTCCATCTCGTGCTGGATACAGATCGCCAGCAAGCCGCTGGCGTCGACACGCTGGGTCTGCGCGTGGCGGTCGAGGAATTCCACCACCACACGCTCGGCGCGGGTCACGTCGGCGAACACCGTCGGCACCGACAGGCAACCTTCCTGGCAGGACTGGCTGCCCTCGCTCTCGACGATGCGCGGATTGATCAGCACCAATGGACGGTCCTTTTCCTCGCTGACGTCGATCACGATCAGCTGGCGATGCCAGTCGATCTGGGTCGCTGCGAGACCGACGCCCGGCGCCGCGTACATGGTTTCGAACATGTCGTCGATCCGCTTCTGCAGATCGGCGTCGAAGGTCTCCACCGGCTTGGCGACGGTGCGCAAGCGGGGATCGGGGAACTCGAGGATGGGGAGCAGGGCCATGGTGCGGTGTTGGGGGCGCGCCGCGCGGGATTCAAGTTATCCCATTGTAGCGGTGGATGGTGGGTGGACGGCAGTGCAGGGCGGGGCCCGCCACGGCTTGCCGCAACGATCGCCGACAGAGTCGGCCCGCGGTCTGCGAGACGTTGCGGCGGCTCCCGCCGAACATGATTCAAGTTTCTGAAATACATGACATTTTCCGCAAAGGACGCTAAGCAGAGCCGAATCCATAGGCGGTTGCGGGCGCATGGGGACTCTGCGCAACCCAAGACGCTCTTGCCTTCTTGGCGTCCTTTGCGTCCTTTGCGGACAAAAAACGGGCACTGGTCCGCGACAGTTCGATGCGCGAATAAGCGCACCGGCAGGGGCGACCGGAACTCCCACAAGTCTGCGGTCTGCGAGGCTGTGGGAGCGGCTTCAGCCGCGATCTCCCGCGGTCCCTCACACGCGTTCCTGTTCGATCTTGTACAGCAGCCGGCGGATCTCGGCCAGTTCGCTTTCGTTGGCGCGTGGGTCGTTGCCGAGCGCTTGCATGACCAGCCGGGTGGCTGAGCCATCGAATAGCTTGGAGATCAACGCGCCGACGAAGGCGCGTTCGGTCGCTTCGCGTGACACGGTCGCGGCGAAGCGGTGCGCGCGCTGGGATTCGTCGCGGATGACCAGCCCCTTGGCGTGCATCACCTGCAGCAGTTTGAGGGTCGTGGTGTAGGCCGTCTGGCGTTCCGCCGTCTGCAGCGCCTCGTGGATGTCGCGCACGCTGCACGGGCCACGTTCCCACATCACCTTGAGCAACTCGATCTCTGCTTCCGTGGGCTTCTGGACGTCGTTCCTGGCCACTTCCTTCCTCTCTTTGCACTGCGTTCCCACGGATCGTCATCGAATCCCACGCCCGCAGGCCGCACCAATGCGGCCGGGTCCTGCATCGACGACGTGCATCGTAGCCAATTTCGTGCACAATGGAAAAGGACCAGCAGTCATGCAGTCCATGCAATACGAAATAGTTCGTAGGTTGAAGCTTTCGCCGGCGGGAATGCGGTCGACGTCATGCGCAATCGCAGGGCCCCGGCTGCTGGAGTGGCGGGCGCGGCGCATGCCAACCCCTGCCGGAACGGAAGCTCCGAACCAGTCTCGCGGCCGATTCAGCCCGGTCCCGACGGGCTGCGGCCAGGATCATCCGCTGCGTCGTTCCGGCTCTTTGCTTCGTGATCAGGCTACGAACTTCAGACTGCGCGTGGCGGCAAACGACTCGCAACCCGGCTCGCCATGCTGGTTCAGGGGTTCCCCGCGACCCTTCGCTCCCCTCCGAAGCCACCGGCTGCATGCCTCCGCGCCTCTTTCTCGTATTTGTGCAGCAAAGCTCGTTTCCACCGACGCATTCTTCGGCTAAACTCCTCGAAGCCCTCGGGAATCAGGCAGATGGCTGCCATGCTTAAAAAAGCACTTTCAGTTGTTGCCGCACTGCTGTTCTCCGCTTCGGTTGCTGCAACCGGCCCGGAAGTTCGTACTGACCATCCCGACACCTATACGGTGAAGAAGGGCGATACGCTGTGGGACATTTCAGGCTTGTTCCTGAAAAACCCTTGGTATTGGCCGGAAATCTGGCAGGCCAATCCGCAGATCGCCAATCCGCACCTGATCTATCCGGGTGATGTGATCAGCCTGGTCTACATTGACGGCAAGCCACGACTGATGGTCAATGGCGAGCCCCCCGCGAGCGAACCCGCGGATGTCGGGCCGAAGGTGCGCGACGAGGGCGAGACCGAGGCGATCCCGCCTTTGCCCCTGGCGTCGATCCGCAGCTTCCTGGCGCGCCCGCGGGTGCTGAGCGAGGACGAGTACCAGTCCGCGCCATACGTCGCCGCGGTCGAGGAGAATCGGGTAGTTGGTGCCGACGAGCAGTTGGTCTACGCGCGCCGCTTCGATGGCGACCTGGCGATGGGCCAGAAGTACACCGTGGTGCGCCCGACGGTGGTCTATACCGACGTCCCCGCCGGCTGGTTCTGGCAGAAGGACAAGCGCAAGGTGGAGCGCATGTCCTGGAGCACGTCCGACCAATGGCACTGGAGCCTGCGCGAATGGGTCTCCGAGCGCGGCGCAGAGAAGCTGGGTTATGAGGTCATGGAAATCGGCACCGCCACGGTGTCCCGCCTTGGCGATCCGGCTACCCTGTACGTGACGTACACCGACATGGAGATCCGGAAGGGCGATTTGCTGTTGCCGGTGGAAGAGTCGCCATTCCCGCTGAATTTCTACCCGCGTGCACCCGCCAATGCCGACATCGGCGCGCGTGTCATTGGCGTCGCCGGCACCTTCGACTATGCGGGCCCCAACGATGTCATCGTCCTGTCGCGCGGTGCGCAGGATGGCGTCGAGGTGGGCGAGGTCTATTCGATCTACCAGCCGGGCGAAACCGTCCAGGACGAGGTGGCCTACCCGCAGGGCACCTTGCGCGCACTGGTCAATCCGCGCGACAAGAAAGTCACGCTACCCGACGAGTTCATCGGGCACGTGATGATCTTCCGTTCCTTTGACCGCATCAGCTACGGCCTTGTGGTCAACGGCGTCAGGCCAGTGTTCCTCGGCGCCCGACTGGACGCACCAACGCAGCTCTGACGCCGCATCACGCCAGTCTCGCCCCGACGCCGCCCGGATGGGCGGCGTCGTCGTTTCGGGCGGTGCAGATGCGAGAATCCGCCGCTCCACCCAATGGCCCGAGGATTCCGTGCCTGACACCCGGCTCGACTGGCTGACCCTGCACCGCGCCTGCGCGACCGGCGCCGCGCAAGCCTGGCGGGCACTGACCGCGGTCAGCGGCGACATCGTGCTGGCCGTGCAGCGGATGGCGGTCGACGCGCTGGGGGCACAGGCGGTGGCGCGAGCGCGGGACGAGGCCATGCTCGACCTGCAATGGCTCACGGCCAACGATGTCGCGCTGCTGACCTGCTCCGACGAGCGCTATCCGCCATTGTTGCGCGGTATCCCGGGGGCCCCGCTGCTGCTGTTCGTGCGCGGTGACGTCGATGCGCTATGGCTGCCCCAGCTGGCGGTGGTCGGCAGCCGCCAAGGCACCGCGGGTGGCCTCGCCACCGCGCGCGATTTTGCGGCGACCTTGGCCAGTCGCGGCTTCGCGGTGACCAGCGGGCTCGCCGCCGGTATCGACGCAGCCGCGCACCAGGGTGCGCTGGATGCCGGCGGCCAGACCATCGCGGTGCTCGGTACCGGACTGGACCGCATCTATCCGGCTCGGCATGTCGCGCTGGCGCGGCGGATCGTGGAACACGGCGCGCTGGTCAGCGAGTTTCCGCCGCGCACGCCCGCCAGGCGCGAGAACTTTCCGCGGCGCAACCGCATCATCAGTGGCCTGTCGCTGGGTACCCTGGTGGTCGAGGCCAGCCTCGGCAGCGGTTCGCTGATCACCGCGCGAGTGGCCAGTGAGCAGGGCCGGGAGGTGTTCGCGATCCCCGGCTCGATCCACAACCCGTTGGCCAAGGGCTGCCACCAGCTGATCCGCGATGGCGCCAAGCTGGTCGAGACCGCGCAGGAAGTGGTCGACGAACTGGCGCCGATGCTCGGCCAGTTGCGCGCCGCCCTGCCTGCCGATCCGGTGAGCGAATCGCCCGTGCCCGCCAGGATGCGCGTGGGTGCGCTGTCGCAAGACGCGGACTATCGCCGCCTGCACGCGGCCCTGGGCTACGACCCGGTGGGCATCGATGCGCTCGCCGAGCGCACTGGATTGACCGTCCCTGCCCTTTCCAGCATGCTGCTGCGCATGGAGTTGGAGGGGGAAGTGGTCGCGAATCCCGGCGGTACCTACAGCCGCTGCGCCGGATGAGGATGATGAAAGAGAACATTCTGGACGTGCTGCTGTATCTCTTCGAAAACCTCATGATCGAGGATCCTGAAGCCGACCAGGATCGCGACTCGCTGCAGAGCTCACTGCTCGAAGTCGGTTTCTCCCCGCAGGAAATCAGCAAGGCCTTCGACTGGCTGGACGAACTCGCCGAGTTGCGTCCGGCCTGCGATCCGCAGACCCTCGACGCCGGCGGTCCGATCCGCGTGCTTGCCCCGCAGGAGCTGGAACGGCTGGACGTCGAGGCGCAGGGCTTTCTGATGTTCCTGGAACAGCAGGGCGTGCTCTCACCCGCCCAGCGCGAGCTGGTCCTCGACCGCGTCATCGCGCTCGATGTCGGTGAAGTCGACGAACACGAGCTGAAATGGATCATCCTGATGGTGCTGTTCAACCAGCCTGACCAGGAAGCCGCCTATTCCTGGCTGGAAAACCTGATGTTCGACCAGGACGAGATGGTCAACTAGTGTCAGTGAAGCGGTGTTGGTGTTGGTTGTTGGTGTTGGTAGCAGCGAATTCGAGGCGAATTCAGGGCTTCCGGCCAGAGACGTTTCCGTGGCGTTCAATTCGACGGACTTCCGGCGGCCGGCTTTTTCCAACACCAACAACCCACACCAACACCGCTTCTGGCTTCACCGATGGCGTAGCCGCGCGCGCATCGCTTCGACGCTGAAACTCGCCAGGTCGCCGCGTGGCCCCCGCAGGGGCGCGCCCGCCTGCGGCGCCTGCGCCTGGCCGAAGATCACCTCGTAGCTTGCCGGCAGGCGGCCGTCGCTGCGGAAGGCCTCGTAAGCATCCAGCATTCGCGCGAATGCCGCACGGCCGGTCAAACCGCGCCTGCGCTCGCCGAGTGCATTGCCGGCACCGATGGTCTTCAGCTCGCGCATCAGGGCGCGCGCGTCGGGATAGGTCAGGGTGTAACGCTCGACATCGAACATCGGGTCGACGAAGCCCTGCGCGAGCACGGCGTCGCCGACATCGTGCATGTCGAGGAACACATGCACATGCGGGCGCTCGTCGGCCGCGCGCCAGGCTTCGCGCAATTCCTTCAATGTGTCCGGGCCGAAGCTGGTGAACAGCAGCCACCCGGCCGGCCGGAGCACGCGCCGGAATTCGTGGACTGCAGCCTTCAGATCGCACCACTGCAGGCACAGGTTGGAGACCACCAGATCCACCGAGGCGTCGGCAAAGGGCAGCGCCTGCGCGTCACCGGCCACCCGGCGGAATGGCCGGAACCAGCCGATGTGCCGGCGCGCCTCGCGCAGCATCCCGAGTGCCAGGTCGACCGCAACCACCTCGGCCTTGGGCCAGCGCTTCTTGAGCAGCCCGCTCAACCGGCCGCTGCCGGCGCCGATGTCGAGCACGCGGGCGGGTTCGGTCGCCGCCACTGCCAGCCGTGACAACAGTTCGTCGCCGACCAGTCGTTGCAGCACGGCGGTCTGCTCATAGTCGCCCGCAGCGCGCGAGAAGGCCTGGGCAACACGGGAGCGGTCCAGCGGCATGCGGTGAGTCGGCGTTATCGGGGTGCGCAGGCTAGCAGCTAAGCCCGCATGCAGCGGAGCATCCCCCAAACCCGCCTCAGCGCAACCGCACCTCGTCGCGGTACGGCGGGATGTCGAAGAACTGCCCGGCATTGAGCTTGGCCTGGGTCGCGTGCCACCACGGGACGGTGAAGATCTCGCCGTGGCGTGCGATCAGGGCTTCGCGCAATCGGCGCGGCAGGCCGAGGAACTCGGTAAACTGTTCGGGGAAGACATCGTCGTCGCCTACGTAGTACCAGGCGCCGTGGTGCATCTCCTCGTCCTCGTCGCGCGGGGTCGGCAGCTCGCGGAACTGACACTCGGTGACCAGGCAGAGTTCGTCGTAGTCGTAGAAGATCGCGCGGCCGTGGCGGGTGACGCCGAAGTTCTTCAGCAGCAGATCGCCGGGGAAGATGTTGCTGGCCGCCAGTTCCTTGATCGCCAGGCCATAGTCGAGTACCGCGCGCTCGACCAGTTCCGGCGGCGACTCCTTGAGGAACAGGTTCAGCGGGCGCAGCCGGCGCTCGACGTACATGTGGGTGATGATCAGGTCGTCGCCGTCCTCGATCACGCTGGAGCGACAGGTGTCGAACAGGTCTTCCAGCACCTCGGGCGCGAAGCGTGCGCGCGGGAAGCGCAGGAAGCGGAACTCCTGCGCATCGATCAGGCGTCCGGCGCGGTCGTGCTTGAACACCAGTTGGTACTTGTCGACCACATCCTGGCGCGTCATCAGCTTGGACGGCGCAAAGCGGTCGCGGATGATCTTGAACACCAGCGGGTAGCTCGGCAGGTTGAACACCGCCATCACCAGGCCCTTCTCGCCATCCGCCAGGGTCAGTAATTCGTCCGTGGCCTCGAAATGGCGATAGAAGTGGCGGTAGCGCTCGGTCTTGCCCTGCTTGGCGCGGCCGAGCACGGTGTAGATCTCGTTGACCGGCTTCTTCGGCAGCAGGGTGCGCAGGAACACCACGGCATCGCCCACGGTTTCCAGGTCCGCCTGGAAATAGCTGCGGGTGATGCCGAACAGCGCCGAGACATCGTCGCGTTGCACCATCACCGCGTCGGCGCGCAGGCCGCCGTCCTCGTGCACCAGCGCAATCACCAGCGGCGCGAACTCGCGCTCGCCAAACACCCGGCCGACCAGGTAGGCCCGGCGCTCGCGGTAGAACACGGTCTGCAGCATCTCCACCGCGCGCAGCTTCGGCTCGCCTTCCCAGCGTGGCAACTGCGCCGCGATCGCCTCGGCGATGCGCGCCCCGCAGCCAGCGAGATCGGCATAGGGCACCTCAAAGCGGAAGCCCGCGAGCACCCGCTGGCCGAGTTCCGCCGGAGAGATCGTGGCGCTGTAGGTCAGGCGCGGCACCGGATGGGTCAGGCGGTCGGTGGGCTCGATGTCGAGCGCGACGAACTCGATCGCCGCGTCCACGCCGCGGGTCTTGAAGAAGCGCCGCGTCAGCGTGTTGAAGAAGGTCTTGTTGAGTTCCTGGTCGACCAGCGGTGCGATCAGCGCGGCGCAGCGGTTGCGCACCAGCGACCACAGGCCGCGGTCGCCGACACGCCCGCCAAGCTCCGACTCCAGTCGTCGCGAGGTTTCCGCCACGCAGACGTCGTACAGCTCGATGCGCTCGATCGCGTCGAGCCGCGCCGCGGTCCATTCGCGCCGCTCGAAGCGCCGCTTGGCGCGCTGCGTGATCGAACGGAAGCGGGCGTTGTAGTCGGCGAAGGCATCGCGCAAATCGGTGGCACAGGCATCGGCGAGATCGGCGTCCGAAAGCGTGCGCGCTGGAAGTGGAGTGGACATCGGTGCATCCGGCAGGTCGACTGTCCGAGTCTCGCGCGGGTGCGGTGGAGGGGACAAGCGCGACCGAGCTTGGTTGAGCAAGAACAATGAGACTGACGCTTGACTCATGTCATTCTTCGCCAGCGTCAGCGGGCGCAGCCTTACACTCAAGTTATTACTTTTTGAAACTCACCGGAGGTCTTCACATGCGAACGCGCAAGCCCTTGTTCGTCCTGCTGGCACTGGCCATTGGCGGAACCGCCATGGCCGCCAACGACGTCGTCAACGAACGCCTGCCCAAGCAGGGCAACCAGGCCGGCGAGGCTGCTTATCTGGCCAACTGCGCCGCCTGCCACCAGCCGACCGGCACCGGACTGCCGGGTGCCTTCCCGCCGCTGGCGGGTTCGGATTTCCTCCAGAAGAACGACAAGACCAAGGTGCTGTCCTCGATTCTGCAGGGCATCAGCGGCAAGCTGGTGGTCAATGGCGTCGAGTACAACAACGTGATGCCGGCAATGAGCCACATCGCCGATGGCGACATTGCCAACATCGTCAGCTATGTCTACACCGCCTGGGGCAACTCGGGACCGAAGGTCAGCGCAGCCGATGTCGCCGCCGCGCGCAAGACGCTTGCGGTGTCGACCGATCCGTCGCAGGGCTCGCGCCATCCGGGTACCAAGGAAGGCGAGATGAAGTACCAGGCCGGCGCCTCGGCAGTGCCTACCGCCGGCATCGAGATGGTGGTCAATCCGGATGCGCCGCCGATCAGCAAGCAGGAATTCGCGCGCGCCACCGAGATCTTCTTCCAGCGCTGCGCCGGTTGCCACGGCGTGCTGCGCAAGGGCGCCACCGGCAAGCCGCTGACCCCGGACATCACCCGCGCCAAGGGCACCCAGTACCTGGAAGCGCTGATCAACTACGGCTCCCCGGCCGGCATGCCCAACTGGGGCACCAGCGGTGAGCTGACCAAGGAAGAGGTCAACATCATGGCCCGCTTCCTGCAGCACGATCCGCCGAGCCCGCCGGAATTCGGCATGAAGGAGATGCGCGACAGCTGGAAGGTGCTGGTCCCGGTGGCCGAGCGCCCGACGCAGAAGATGCACGAGCGCAACATCGACAACTTCTTTGCGGTGACCCTGCGCGATTCCGGCGAGGTGGCCCTGATCGACGGCGACACCAAGGAAACGGTGGTCACCCTGAAGACCGGCTACGCGGTGCACATCTCGCGCATGTCCAATTCCTCGCGCTACGTCTACACCATCGGCCGCGACGCCAAGATCGATCTGATCGATCTGTGGATGAATCCGCCGGCGATCGTCGCCGAGATCAAGGTGGGCCTGGAGGCGCGCTCGGTCGAGACCAGCAAGTTCAAGGGCTATGAGGACAAGTACGCGATCGCCGGTGCCTACTGGCCGCCGCAGTTCGTGATCATGGACGGCCCGACGATGGAGCCGCTGAAGATCGTGTCCACCCGCGGCATGACCGTGGACACCCAGGAGTACCACCCGGAGCCGCGCGTGGCTGCGATCCTCGCCAGCCACGAACACCCGGAGTTCATCGTCAACGTCAAGGAAACCGGGCGCATCCTGCTGGTCGATTACTCGGACATCGAGAACCTTTCGATCACCACGCTGAACGCTGCGCGCTTCCTGCATGACGGCGGCTGGGACAGCACCCACCGCTACTTCCTGACGGCGGCCAACCAGTCGAACAAGATTGCGGTGGTGGACTCCAAGGAACGCAAGATGGTCAACCTGGTCGACGCGGAGAAGATCCCGCATCCAGGCCGCGGCGCCAATTTCATGCATCCCGAGTTCGGCCCGGTCTGGGTCACCAGCGCGCTCGGCGACGACCAGATCACGCTGATCGGCACCGATCCGGAGAAATTCCCGCAGAACGCCTGGAAACGCGTGGGCGTGCTCAAGGGACAGGGCGGTGGATCGCTGTTCGTCAAGACCCATCCGAAGAGCAACCACTTGTATGTGGACACCCCGCTGAACCCCGATCCGAAGATCAGCCAGACCATCGCGGTGTTCGACGTCAAGAATCTGGCCAAGGGCTACCAGGTGCTGCCGATCGCGCAGTGGGCCAAGCTCGGCCCGGGACCGAAGCGCGTGGTGCAGCCCGAGTACAACGCGGCTGGCGACGAGGTGTGGTTCTCGGTGTGGAGCGGCGCCAAGGAAGAGAGCGCGATCGTGGTCATCGACGACAAGACCCTGAAGCTGAAGAAGGTCATCAAGGGTCCGGGGATGATCACGCCAACCGGCAAGTTCAACGTGCACAACACCGTGAAGGACGTGTACTGAGTCGAGAGCGGTCAAAAGTAAAAGGTGAAAAGTGAAAGCGAAGGGCGCCGCGAGGCGCCCTTCGTCGTTTCCGGTGGGCAGGGATACACTCTCGCAGTGTGAGCCTGGACGGCGCCGACATGCACAGCGTAAAGCACGAACACTTGAGCGAGGCCGAGTACCTGGCGCAGGAAGCGCAGGCACCGATGAAGCACGAGTACGTGGATGGGCAGGTGTATGCGATGTCGGGGGCGTCGATCCGGCATAACCGGATCGCCGGCAACCTCTACTTGCTGTGGCGGCAGAAGAGCGACTGCCGGGTGACGATCGCGGACGTGAAGTTGCGGACTCGCCGTGCCTACTACTACCCGGACGTGATGTTGAGCTGCGCAGGACAGACCGACGAATCGATCGAATCCGCGCCCTGCCTGGTCGCCGAGGTCCTGAGCCCCACCACCGAGGCGATCGACCGCGGTGCCAAGCTGCGCGCCTACCGAGAGATCGCCAGCCTGCAGGCCTATGTGCTGGTCTCGCAGGACGAACCGCTGATCGAGGTCTACCGCCGGGCGGGTGAGCTGTGGACCTATGAGGCGATCAGCGACGGGCGGGACATCGCGCTGCCCTGCACCGCGCGTCCCTTGACCCTGGACGCGGTGTACGCCGGGCTTGCGTTCGATCCACCTTCGGTTCGCGAGCCGGAAGCCGGGTACCAGGCCTGGTGAGCTCGCGCGCGGGAAGGTGGTGGCCCTGGCTGGTCGCATTTGGCGGCCTGGGCGTGCTGTGCGTGTCCAATGGGCTGGTGATTTCCGGGATCACCGCTTTCGACGAATCGTTGCTGGGGCAATTCGGCTGGGCCCGCGGCGAGCTCAAGCTGCGCGATCTGATCACGCTGGTCGGCACCGGCCTCGCCGCGCCTTTCGCCGGCGCGCTGGTGGACCGCTTCGGCCCGCGGCCCCTGTTGGCGGTGGGCAGCCTGCTGCTGTCGGCCGGCTACCTGGCCTACTCGCAGGTTGCCGCGCTGTGGCAGGTGTACCTGATCCACGCCGGGTTTGCGCTGGCCCTGGTCTGCTGCGGCGTCAACGTCGCGGTGATCATGGTCTCGCGCTGGTTCCACGCGCGCCGCGGGCTGGCGCTGGGCATCGTGGTGGTCGGCACCAGCGTCGGCGGCATGTTGCTGACGCCCTTGTTCAGCGATCTGATCGCCGCGCAGGGCTGGTCCCGCGCCTTCCAGTGGGCTGCGCTCACGCCACTGGCCCTGTGGCCGATCGCCATCTGGCTGGCGCGCGCACCTGCGGGCACCGGTCGCGATCTGCTTGGTGAGACGACTGCCACGGCCGATCCGCACTGGCGGCGCGCGCTGGCCACATCGGCCTTCTGGACCCTGGCGGCCATCGCCGGACTGTGTTTCTACGCAATGCTCGGGGTGATCGCGAGCCTGCGGCTGCACCTGATCGACCTCGGCGCCACGCCGCAGCAGGCGAGCGCCGGCTTCGCCTGGCTGATGAGCATGGCGCTGGCGGGCAAGTTCCTGTTCGGCCTGGTGGCGGACCATGTCCCCGGACCGCGTGCGCTGCTGTTGAACCTGACGGTGATGCTGGCCGGCTGCGTGCTGCTGGCGCGGATGGACGCCACGGGAACCAGTCTGGCGACGACGTTGCTCGGGCTAGGCTGGGGCGGCCTGTTCACGCTGGTGCAGCTGCGCGCGGTGGACCAGTTCGGGCTGGCACATGCGGGCAAGCTGATGGGCGTGATCACCCTGGTCGACGCCAGCCTCGGCGGCCTCGGCGCCTGGGCGACCAATGCGCTGCACGCGGGCGCGGATGGCGGCTATGCCTTCGCCTACTGGCTGATCGTCGCGCTGGTGACGACGGCCTGGCTGCTCAGCGCGATGGCAGCACGGTCCGCCCGGCCGGCCGCCCGACCAGGTCGAGGAAGCGGTTGAACAGTGGCTCGGCGCGCGCGCGCAGGGACTCGGCATGGGCGGCCGTGTGCTCGCGGATGGTGGCGACATCGTGCGGCAGACCCGCGCATTCCAGTTCGCGACAATAGGCCGCGTTGGCCAGCCAGCGCTCGATCAGCGCCTGGTCGACCTCAGGATGGAACTGCACCCCGTAGGCCGACTCGCCATAGCGGAAGGCCTGTTGCTCGCAGCTCTGCGTGCGTGCGAGTTGCTGCGCGCCCGAGGGCAGATCGAAGGTGTAGGAGTGCCACTGGAACACCGGATGCGCCTCGCCGAGCGGTGAAAACACCGGGTCGCTGCGTCCCAGGTCGGTCGAATGCAGCTGGTACCAGCCGATCTCCGGCTGCACATGCCGGCGCACCGGCGCCCCGAGCACATGCGCCAGCAACTGCGCCCCGAGGCAGATGCCGAACACCGGACGGCCGAGCCGCAGCGCGCGCTCGATCGCACGCAGCTCGGTCAGCAGGTGCGCGCGGTGCTGGCGGTCTTCCACATTCATCGGCCCGCCGAGCACCACCAGCCCGCGATAACGCTCCACCTCCGGCTGCGCATCCGGATCGCGTTCGAAATTGACGAAGCGGATGCGATGCCCGCGCGCCCGGATCAGCGGATCCAGCGTTCCGAGCGGCTCGGCGGCGACGTGTTGGAAGACCAGCAGACGGGACATGGGGCAGGATCAGAGTTCATTTTGTCCGCAAAGGACGCAAAGGACGCAAAGAAGAGCTGCCAGCAGATGCTGGCGATCGCTGCCCGTGCTCCGCATTCCACCCATCACCTTCCGCTTTCCTTTGCGTCCTTTGCGTCCTTTGCGGACTATTACGCTTTTGTCGCGACCATTCCAATGCCACCCCTCGCCGGAATCCGCATCCTCGATCTCTCGCGCATCCTCGCCGGGCCCTGGGCCACGCAATTGCTGGCGGACCTCGGCGCGGAGGTATGGAAGATCGAGAAGCCGGGCAGCGGCGACGACACGCGCAGCTGGGGCCCGCCGTGGCTGGGCGGGGAGGGTGGCGAGTCGGCGTATTTTCTGTCGGCCAACCGCGGCAAGCGCTCGCTGGCGATCGACTTCACGCAGCCGGCCGGGGCCGAACTGGTGCGCGCGCTCGCGCGCAAGGCCGATGTGCTGGTCGAGAACTTCAAGGTGGGCGGGCTGGCGAAGTACGGCCTCGACTGGCCCTCGCTGCAGGCGCTGAATCCGCGCCTCGTGTATTGCTCGATCACCGGCTACGGCCAGACCGGGCCCTACGCGCAGCGCGCTGGCTACGACGCCGCGATCCAGGCGCAGGGCGGGCTGATGAGCCTGACCGGCGAGCCGGACGGCGCGCCCGGCGGCGGGCCGCAGAAAGTCGGCGTGGCGGTCGCGGACCTGATGACCGGCATGTACGCCGCCAGCGGCATCCTCGCCGCGCTGCGGCACGCGCAGGCCACCGGACAGGGCCAGCACATCGATCTGGCCTTGCTCGACACCCAGGTCGGCTGGCTTGCCAACCAGGCGCTGAACTTCCTGGTCGGCGGCGCGGTGCCGCAGCGGCGCGGTACCGCGCATCCGAACATCGTGCCCTACCAGGTGATGGCCGCCGCCGACGGTCATTTCATGCTGGCGGTCGGCAACGATGGCCAGTTCCGCAAGTTGTGCGAGATCGTCGGCGCCGCCGCGTTGGCCGACGACCCGCGCTACCTCACCAACGCCGCGCGCGTGGCTCATCGCGAGGCGCTGATCGCCGACCTCGATGCCCTCTTGCGCGCGCAGCCGGTGGCGCATTGGCTCAGGCAACTGGAAGCCGCCGGCGTCCCCTGTGCGCCGGTCAACACGCTCAATCAGGTGTTCGCCGATCCGCAAGTCCAGCATCGCGGCATGCGTTTCGACCTGGCACATGCCAGCGGCCGGCAGGTGCCGCAAGTCGCCAATCCTCTGCGCTTCTCGGCCACGCCGGTCGAGTACCGGCAGGCGCCGCCGCTGCTGGGGGCGGACACCGCCGACGTGCTCGGTGAAGTGCTCGCGATCGACGCCGCGGAACTGACGCGCCTGCGCAACCTCGGGGCTGTCTGAGCTGGGTCAGCGCCGCAAGAACTCCAGCGAATCGCGGAAAATATAGTCGCGCGGGATCGGGTCCTCGGGGTTCTCCCCGTAAGCCCCCTGCTCGATCCAGTCATACACCATCGCCTGCCACTGCAGCGGCAAATGGCCGCCCGGCGGCATCCGGCTGCCTACATCCGGCCCCGCGCAAGCGACCTTCTGGAACAACAGGCTGTTCTGTGGATCACCGGGAATCACGCGCTGCACATTCGGATTCTGGCTGCTCGGCTGGCCGACCAGGAAGTAGATCGCCAGGTTCTGGCTGGAGAGGTTCAGATCGCCAGCGGGCGAAGTCCCGTTGTGGCAGTTCTGGGTGCACGAGGATTCGGTAGTCAGCGTGTCGTACAGGGTCGTCCACTCGATGTTCTGGTAAATCGGAAACCCGACGGCGCTGTCGCAATCGGTGGCCGCGTTCGCTGCGCCATGCATTGCCAGCAGCAGCAACCCCATCCGGCAAGTCCGCCCCATTGTCTGCCCTCCCCAGGCGATCAGATCGATAGCTTCAACGCACCAGACCACGACACGTTGACAGGCGGGGGGACGCGGATCCCCGCGGAAGCGTCGGGAGGTGTAGCCCGTTGTGCGGCGCCAGCCGCTCAGCGGGTACTTGTCGCAAGTACCCGGGGAACGCGCTGCGCGCGTACCACCGGGCTACGCGTCGCGATCCGACCCACTGCCCGCATCAGCGGAAGGGCTGACCCAGCAACTGCCACCAGGATTGCTCGCGGGCGTCGCGGAAGCGTTCGATGCCGATCGGCATCAGGCGGTCGTCGCCAGTCGCGCGGGCGCGGTAGCTGGCGAACATCCGGTCCCACAGCGAGAGGCAGAAGCCATAGTTGCTGTTGGTCTCGGCCTGCACGACGGAATGGTGGATACGGTGCATGTCCGGGGTGACCAGCACGCTGCGCACGGCGCGGTCCAGGGCGGGCGGCAGGCGCAGGTCGGCGTGGCTGAACAGCGCCGTGGCGTTGAGCAGGATCTCGAACAGCAGCACGCCCACCGCCGGCACCCCGATCGCCGCGACCACGCCGATCTTGATCAGCATGGACAGCGCGATCTCCAGCGGATGGAAGCGGATCGCCGTGGACACCTCGAACTCGGTGTCGCTGTGGTGCATGCGGTGCAGCCGCCACAGCAGCGGCACCCGGTGGAACACGCGGTGCTGCCAGTAGATCGCCAGGTCCAGCAGGACCACCCCGGCGACGATCTGCGCCCAAGCCGGCAGCGCCACCACCTGCAGCAGCCCGATGCCGCGCGCCTGTGCCCAGGCGGCTGTTGCCACGGCAACCACCGGAAAGGCCAGGCGCACCAGCGCGGAGCCCAACAGCGCCAGCCACAGGTGTCGCCCAAAGCGGCGCCACGGCGCGCGTACCCCGCGCAGCGGGCGCCAGGCCTGCAATGCGGCCAGCAGGGCGAACAGCCCGAGGAAGATGCCGAGGCGCAGCGGGCCTTCGTGCGCGAGCAGCCAGCTGCCCATCAGGCGCTGAACCCGAACTCCAGTGTGGCCCAGCCATCCAAACTGCACTGGACACGGTCGCTCGGCTGCAGCGGGCCCACGCCGGCCGGTGTGCCGGTGAAGATCAGGTCGCCGGCCTGCAGTTCATACAGTTTCGACAGTTCGGCAATGATCTCCGGCAGCGGCCACAGCATGTCGGCGACGCTGGTGTCCTGCTTCGGGTCACCATTCACGGCGAGGCGCAGGCGCACGGCCACCGGGTGGCGCCCATCAGCCGGGACCAGCGGCGACACCGGCGCGCTGTCGTCGAAGCCCTTGGCGGTATCCCAGGGATTGCCCTTGGCTTTGGCCGCGGCCTGCAGGTCGCGCCGGGTCAGGTCGACGCCCACCGCGTAGCCGTACACATGCGTCAGCGCATCGGCCACTGCGATGTCGCGCCCACCGCTGTGCAGCGCTGCGACCATTTCCACCTCGAAGTGCAGGTTCGAGGTGGCCGGCGGAAAGCGCGGATCGCGCCCGTCGGTCACCACCGCATCGGCCGGCTTCATGAAGAACACCGGCGTGCCCTTCTCCGGTACCGCCCCCATCTCCTTCGCATGCTCGGCATAGTTGCGCCCGATGCAGTAGATCCGGTGCACCGGAAAGCGCTCGGCGCGGCCGGCGATGGGGACGGAGGGAGTGGGTGGGGCGGCGAAGACGTACATGGTGGGAAGCAGTAAGTAGTGAGTAGTGAGTAGTGAGTGGCAGAAGCGGTCGGCCGCGAGGATGCGCCGGACGGGTGAAACGTGCCGGGCGAAAGTCTGGAGCGAGGGCTCGCGGCTTGCGAACGGCGGCTTTTGCCACTCACCACTCACTACTGAGCGCGGCGCAGCCGCGCGGCCTACTCACCGCTCTTCAGAACTGCGAATGATCGAAATACGGATCCGGGTTGTCGCTGCTGCCGCCTTCGGAGAGGCGGATCTTGAGCGCCAGGCCGTCGCGGGAATCCGCTTTGCGCAGGGCTTCTTCCAGTTCGATCTTGCCTTCCTTGTACAGCCGGAACAGGGCCTGGTCGAAGGTCTGCATGCCCTCGGCGAGCGAGCGGTCCATCGCCTCCTTGAGCTCGTGCACCTGGCCGCGGCGGATCATGTCGCGGATCAGCGGGGTGTTCAGCAGGATCTCCACCGCCGGCAGGCGACGGCCGTCCTTGCCGATCACCAGGCGCTGTGACACGATCGCCTTGAGGTTCAGCGACAGGTTCATCAGCACGTTCTTGTGCGCGCTTTCCGGGAAGAAGTTGAGGATGCGCTCCATCGTCTGGTCGGCGTTGTTGGAGTGCAGCGTCGACAGGCACAGGTGACCGGTCTCGGAGAAGGCGATCGCCGCCTCCATGGTCTCGGTGTCGAGGATCTCGCCGATCATGATCACGTCCGGCGCCTCGCGCATCGCGTTCTTGAGCGCGTTGTGGTACGTCCGCGTGTCCAGACCCACTTCGCGCTGGTTGACGATCGACTTCTTGTGCTTGTGCAGGAATTCGATCGGGTCCTCGATGGTCAGGATGTGCCCGGCAGTGGTGCTGTTGCGGTAGTCCAGCATCGAGGCGAGCGTGGACGACTTGCCCGAACCGGTGGCGCCGACCATCAGGATCAGGCCGCGCGGCTCGACGATCAGGTCCTTCAGGATCGGTGGCAGCTTGAGCTGCTCAAAGCTCGGGATCTCGCTCTTGATCGCGCGGATCACCATGCCGATCTCGCCGCGCTGCTTGAACACGTTGATGCGGAAGCGGCCAGCGTCCTTCACCGCGATCGCGAGGTTCAGCTCCAGGTCGCGCTCGAAGGCCGGCACCTGGCCCTCATCCATCAGTGAGTAGGCGATCTTCTTCACCATGCCGCTGGGCAGACCGGTGTTACCGAGCGGGTACAGCTTGCCTTCCACCTTGATGTTCACCGGCGCGCCTGTCGTCAGGAACATGTCCGACGCGTTCTTCTCGGTCATCAACTTCAGGAAGTAGCCGATATCCATGCGTGACTCCTCGCGGATCGGTTGCGATGCCCGGTGCGGCTGCCCACAATACCGAGCCAGTCTGATCGTGGTGCAAATGCAATGCCAGATGCTACGCCTGTTTACGTGACGGCCATGCGCCGCCTCGCGCTCCTCCTGCTGGCCGCGCTGCTGGGTGCATGCGCCAGCGCGCCGGTACCCACCCTGGAGCTGGACCGCGCACGCGATGCGCTGGCGCGAGCCGAGAAGGCGGGTGCCGCCGACTATGCGCCAGTGGATTACAAGATGGCGCGCGAGGGCGTGGACGGCGGGCGAGCGTTGATCGAGACGCGCGACCACAGCATCGCGCGCCTCACGCTGCAGAAAGCCGAGGTGCGCGCCGAGCTGGCGACAGTGAAGAGTACCGCGGCGCGTCTGCGCACCGAGGTGCAGCAGAAGGAAACCGACAACGCCAACTTGCGCCGCGAGCTGCTCGGCGAAGGGCAGGTGCCGTGATGCGCGCACTTCTGCCCCTGGCGGTCGCCATTGCCCTGGCCGGTTGCGCCGCGCAGCCCAAGCGGGACCTCGATTTCGAACGCCTGCAGGCCGACTGGCGGGCCCTCGATTCGGCCGACGATCGCGCCCGTGCGCCCCTGGAATCGGCGCGCGTCGATGACGCCATCGCGGCGATCCAGGCACTGCCGAAGAGCGATCGCGAGATGCGCAAGCACCTGGCCGACATGGCCGAGTTGCGCATTGCGATCTACACCGCCGCGGTGGCCGCCGCGCGCGATCGCGAGCGCCTCGCCGCGCTCGACGACGAGCACAAGTCGATCATGCTCGAAGCCAGCCGCCGCGATGCCGAACTGGCGCGCCTGGAGGCCGAGAAGCTGCGCCTGCAGTCGCTGGCGCGTGCCGAGGAGGCGGACCGCCTGCGTGAGGAAGCCGAGGCCGAACGCGAACGCAGCCTGGAGGTCAGCGCCGACGCCGAATTGGCGCGCCAGGAAGCCGAAGCGGCCCGGCGTCTGGCCGAGGCGCGCGCACGCGAGGCGAATCTCGCGCGCCAGGAGGCCGAGCTGGCTTCCGCGCAGGCGCAGAGCCTGCAGCAGCAACTCGCGCTGCTGCGCCCGGTCGCCACCGAGCGCGGCCAGGTGCTGACCTTGGGCGACGTGTTCTTCTCCTCCGGGCAGGCCGACCTCAAGGCCGAGGCGCGCGGCAACTTGAAGCCGGTGCTCGACTTCATCAATCGTTATCCGGGCAAGCCGGTGCAGATCGAAGGGCATACCGACGACCGCGGCGCCGACGCCACCAATCTGGCCCTGTCCGAACGCCGCGCGGCTTCCGTGCGCGATGCGCTGGTCGCCCTCGGCGCCGACCCGGCCCGGCTCAAGGCCGTCGGCCAGGGCGAGGCCAGGCCGATCGCCGACAACGCCACCACCGAAGGCCGCGCGCGCAACCGGCGCGTGGAGGTGGTGGTGGAGGGGACCTGACACCGGATTGCCCATCCGCACTTCGGACGAACTGTCTTTTGTCCGCAAAGGACGCAAAAAACGCAAAGAGAGCAAATGCCGCGATTGACCGGGTTCGCTCTCCTTTGCGTCCTTCGCGTCCTTTGCGGACACATTGATCGATTCCTCGGACAGCGCCGAGCCATGGCGGGCGCTGATTTTACGTAGACACCTGCAATCCATGACGCCCACCCACTGGCCCGAAACCCCGCAAAAGCTGCACATCGACGGTCCCGCCGGCACTCTGGAGGTGGTGGCGAGCCATGGCAGCGCCGACCCCGCGCGGATCGCGGTGATTTGCCATCCGCATCCGCTGCACGGCGGCACCATGGACAACAAGGTGGTGACGATGCTCGAGCGCACGCTGAAGGATGCGGGCGCGGCGACGCTGCGCTTCAACTTCCGCGGGGTCGGTGCCTCCATCGGACAGTTCGACGACGGCCATGGCGAGGGCGATGATTTGGCGGCGGTGGTGGCGCTGGCGCGCCGCTGGGCGCCGCGCGCGCCGCTGTGGCTGGCAGGCTTCTCCTTCGGCAGCTATGTCTCGACACGCATGGCCGGAGCACTCGGTGCGGAACTGCTGATCAGCGTGGCGCCGCCGGTTGGGCGTTTCGCCTTCCGCGCGTTGCCGCGTCCGCCGTGCGCGTGGATCGTGCTCCAGGGCGAGGCCGACGAGATCGTCGATCCGGCGCTGGTGTTCGAGCATTTCGAGCAGGTGCAGCCGCCGGTGCGGATGCTGCGCTTCCCGGCCACTGGTCACTTCTTCCACACCAGGCTGGTCGAGATGCGCGAACGCCTCGGCGCTGAACTGGCGCGGGCCTGAGGCCATGCGCGTGGCCGCCGATTCCCCGCTGGCGCGTTACCAGGCCGGCGTGGCCGACGGCCACTGGCAGGACGATGCACACCAACGCAAGGCGCTGGCGGAACTCAACCGCATCCACGAGGAACTGCGCGAAGACGGCGCGCGCAGCGGCTGGCAGCGCCTGGTGGACCGCTTCCGCAAGCCCCCGCCGGTGCGCGGGCTGTACCTGCACGGCGGGGTGGGCCGCGGCAAGACCTTCATCATGGACCTGTTCTTCGATGGCCTCGCCACGCCGCGCAAGCAGCGCTTGCACTTCCATCGCTTCATGGGCCGGGTGCACGCGGAACTGGCGCAGCTGAAGGACCAGGAGGACCCACTGGCGATCGTCGCCGAGCACTTCGCCGAGCGCGCGCGGGTGCTCTGCTTCGACGAGTTTTTCGTCAGCGACATCGGTGACGCGATGCTCCTCGGGCGCCTGCTGGAGCACCTGTTCGCGCGCGGCCTGACCCTGGTCGCGACCAGCAACACCGCGCCCAAGAACCTCTACCGCGAGGGTCTGCAGCGCGCTCGTTTCCTGCCGGCAATCGCCGCCATCGAGCAGCACTGCAAGGTGATGGAACTGACCAGCCCGCAGGACTACCGACTGCGCGCGCTGAACCAGGCACCGGTGTACCACCAGCCGCTCGGCGAAGCGGCCGCGCGACAGCTCGAAAGTGCCTACGCGCGACTGGCGACTGCCGCCTGCGACAAGCGCGGCAGCGTACTCGTCAACGACCGCGAGATCCCGGTGCGCCGGCGCGCCGGCGATCTGATCTGGTTCGATTTCGACGCGATCTGCCGCGGCGCGCGCGCAGCCGCCGACTACATCGAGATCGCGCAGAGCTTCCCGACGGTAATCGTCGGCGATGTGCCGCAGTTCGGCAGCAACGACGAGAACGAAGCCCGGCGCTTCGTGCACCTGGTCGACGAACTCTACGACCGCGGCGTGAAGCTGATCCTGAGCGCTGCCGCGCTGCCCACCGAGCTGTACCGTGGCGAGCGCCTGCGCCACGAGTTCGAGCGCACCGCTTCCCGGCTGATCGAGATGCAGAGCCAGGAATATCTCCAGCGCGAGCACCGGCCCTAGCGTGGTGTTCCGCGCTCTCTGCGTCCTTGCGTTTGACCTGCTGGCGCGGAGCGCTTACTGGTCGATCGGCGCTCGTCTCTTCGGTGGGTGCACCCAGTAGACATCGACGCCGCGCCGGCTTGCTTCGGCTTCGACGTCGGCGATGTACTGCATGTCGCTATCGACGCTGGTGGGGGCGTGGCGCGATTGCTGCGCGTATTGGCTGCTGGTGCTGGCACACCGGGCAAGCGCCATCGCGACGCCTGCGATGATGATGACTGTGCGACATTTCATGGCGGACTCCTCGACGTGGTGATCGTGAAGCGCCTCCTTGTTACTCCCGCCGGTGTGTCCGCGTCAAGCGTCGCGATTTCGCGTTATGCCGGGTTTCACAAATCCTCAGCGACGTGCTGACGGATTCGCGATCACCGCGCGGATTCGCTCGCGACTGAAGGAGAGATCCGCCTTGCCACCGCTGACGCTCATGCGGATCGTCAGGGTTTTCGGCTCCACCGCCACCAAGGTGCCGATGCGCGAACGGCCGTCGTCGGTTTCGATTGCCACCCGTTCGCCGATCGCAGCGATCAGGTTTTCGGTCGCCAGCCCGATGGGCGTGGGCTGGGGTTCCTGCGACCGCGGTCGTGGCCGCGGTGCCGCTTCCGTGGCGGCCGGTTCCGACGCAGCCTCGGTGGGAGCTTCGGTGGTCGCGGGAGCCAGCGCACTGATCCGCGCGCCCAAGTCCGCCAGCGACGTCGCCGACGCTGCGTCGGCGATGTCCGCATTGCGAGCGAGCAGATCGTAAACGCTGCCGCTGTAGGCAGCGGGCAACGGGCGCGATGGCACGAATTCCAGTACGAGGGGTTTGCGTACGCCTCCATTCCGCCAGATTTTCGGCTGCATCATTTCCCATTGTTGCTGCGGCGAATACGCGGCAAGAGTGGCCGCTGAAACCGAGTTCGGCCAAGTGGCCTGCAGTCCCAACGAGCCGCCCTCTCTCGCGTAGGAGGAGTAGATTGTCTCGGCCTCCGGACTCAGGCGCAGGCCGTAGACCTCGAGGATGCGGCGCACGGTGGTGATGTGGCGGCGCTGGAATTCCTCGGGATCCACCTGTGCCTGTTCGGCGCACCAGCGGTTGCGTGCGGCGACGAAGCCGTTGTCGCTGACACTGAGGCGCAATGCCGTGGGGCTCTCGTTTTCCCCGTCGGTTTCGAGGAAATGCCGTGGATCGCCGGTCTTCCAGTCCATTTCGACGCGCAGCTGCGAGACACCGGGCACGTCGTGGACGAACTCGATCACCACCTGTTCCGGCCCGGCGGCATGGTAGCCCAAGCTGAGATTGGCGCCGGCGTAGGGCAGGCGCAGGTCGCTTGTCAGCTGCAGTGGCACGAAATAGCGCAGGTTGGTGCAGCCCTCGGTTTCGAACAAGGCACCCGTGGAGAATCCGACATCCGGTAATCCAGGCGGCAGGAAATCGTTGATGTCCAGCTCGAAGCCGCGCAGGTGCAGGTGCAGGTGATCGGTCGCGGGGAGCAGCGAGCCGCTGCGGTCTCCGAGCAGGCTGGTCGCCCGCGAAAGGCGACCAGCGCGTCCTTCCAGCGGATTGGCCAGTTGCAGGATCCACCACCAGCCGGGGGTTTCCAGCTCGAGTGCCTGCATCGTCAGCGCTGCTCGTTCGCCGGTGCTGGACTCGATCCGCAGCCGCTTGATGCCGAGGTTGCCGTCCCAGGTGTAGTAGCCGCCCTGGTGGCTGGCATTGGCGAACATGTTGGCCGTGTTCACGATGCCGTCGGCGAATTGATTGATCTGGTACAGCAGATAGAAATGCGCACCCACCAGGAGCAGCAGGCTGCCGCCAAGGATCTTGACCCAGATCGGAGGCCCGCTCTTGCGCTCTGCCGGCGCGGGGCGGATGGGTCGCTTGGGAGCCGCCATCGGGCGCATCCGGAAAACAAAGACGGTCCGAGGATAGCGCGCGCTGCCGCGCCTCGTCCGGGCTCAGCGAATGATCTGGTTCATTTCGAAGATCGGCAGCAGGATCGCCAGCACCATGAACAGCACGATGCCGCCCATGGCGACGATCAGAAGTGGTTCGAGGATGGCGACGAAGGCGCCGAGCGCGCCCTGCACCTGCTTCTCCTGCAGGTCCGCGGCGTGGTCCAGCATCGGCTCCAGTTCGCCACTCTTCTCGCCACTGCCGACCAGGCGCGTCAACAACGGCGGGAAGCGGCCGCTCTCGGCCAGCGCGCGGCTCAAGCTGCCGCCCTCGCGCACTCGCGCCGCTGCGGCTGCGATCGACTCGCGCAGTGGTAGCAGGGTCAGGGTGGAACCGCCCAGGCGCAATGCTTCCAGCAGCGGCACCGAGGCCGCGGTGGCGATCGACAGCGTGCGCGCGAAACGCGCGGTGTCCTGCGCCTTCAGCAGCGCGCCGACCAGCGGCAGGCGCATCAGCAACGCGTGCCAGCGGCTGCGGAAGGCCGGCCGGGCAAGCGCCGCGCGGAAGGCGATTGCACCGGCGACCAGCGCCAGCAGCAGCCAGGGTCCGGCGACGCGCACGAAGGCGCTCAGCGCCAGCAGCATGCGCGTGGGCCAAGGCAGGGTCTGCTGCAGTTGCTCGAACACCCCAACCACCTGCGGCACCACGTAGCCGAGCAGGCCGGCGATGATCGCGAACGCCACCAGCGACAGCAGCGCCGGGTAGATCAGCGCCGCCACCACCCGCTGGCCGAGTTCGCGGCGTTCTTCGAGGAAGCCCGCCAGGCGTTCGAGCACCCGGTCGAGCTTGCCCGACTGCTCGCCCGCCGCCACCGCGGAACGGTACAGCTCGGGGAAACTTTCCGGGAACTCGCCCAGGCTGTCAGCCAGGGTGCGACCCTCCATCAGCTTGCTGCGCACCGCCACCAGCATGCGCCGCGCGCGCACGTCGCCACTCTGCTCGGCCAGCGCGGACAGCGCCTCGTCCAGCGGCAGCCCGGCGCGCACCAGGGTGGCCCACTGGCGCGTCAGGATCGACAGGTCGGCTGCCGACACGCCGCGCCCGAACAAATCCTTGAACTCGCGCCGCGGCGCCTGCTCGCGGACTTCCGCCACCTCCAGCGGCATCAGCCCCTGGTCGCGCAGCGACTGGCGCACGGCCTTGGGCGTATCGCCCTGCAACACGCCCTTGTGGGTGCGTCCGGCGGCGTCCAGGGCCTGGTATTCGAATGCGGGCATCGGAGGGGCGTGCGTGCGGCTCGGCGACAACCGCCGAGCATAGGGCTTCCCTCACCGGCCGTTCGCACCCGATCGCGCAATCTGCCAGCATTCCCGTCCAGCCCAATGCGGATTCCGGCATGGCCAAGAAGAACCAGCTCAGCGATTCGCCGGCCGACGTCGGCGTACCGGCGTCCGAGCGCATCCGCGCACGGATCAAGGCGGCCGGCCAGCGTTTCCACGCCAACGACAATATCGCCGCCTACATCCAGCCCGGCGAACTTGACGAACTGCAGGACGAGGTCCAGGCCCACCTGTCAGGCGTGCTGCGCGCGTTGGTGATCGACACCGAGAGCGATCACAACACCCAGGACACCGCGCGCCGCGTCGCCAAGATGTACCTGAACGAGATCTTCCGCGGCCGCTATGTGCCGGCGCCGCCGGTCACCGAGTTCCCGAATGTCGAGCAGCTCAACGAGCTGATGATCGTGGGTCCGGTGACGGTGCGCAGCGCCTGCTCGCATCACCTGTGCCCGATCATGGGCAAGGTCTGGATCGGTGTGATGCCGAACGAACACTCCAACCTGATCGGCCTCAGCAAGTACGCGCGCCTGACCGAGTGGGTGATGAGCCGCCCGCAGATCCAGGAAGAGGCGGTGACCCAGCTCTCCAGCCTGCTGTACGACATGATGCAGCCCGACGGCCTGGCGCTGGTGATGGAAGCCGACCACTTCTGCATGCACTGGCGCGGCGTCAAGGACACCGATTCGAAGATGATCAACAGCGTCATGCGCGGCTCCTTCCTCAAGGACGCCGCGCTGCGGCGCGAATTCCTGAGCTTGCTGAACCGGCAGCGGGGGGCGTGATGAAGCGGGGCAGGGGTCAGGGGGCAGGGGGTGGAGACCGTCGCATGGGCAGGCTTCCTCGCGCTCGGTCGCCTGTCGTTGCGATTCTGCCGCGAGCGTGCGCCGGTCTATTTCCCCTGCCCCTTGCCCCTTGCCCCGCCTTTTAGCTGCAACTGACGCCCCGACGACCCCTCCAAGGCCCCACCCCATGCTCGTCCGACTTCTCTACGCATCGCGCACCCAGGGCACGCCGACGCCGAAGGCGATCGAGGCGATCCTCGAATCCTCGCGCCGGCACAATCCGGAAAGCGGCATCACCGGCATCCTGTGCCACGGCGGCGAGGTCTTCCTGCAGGTGCTGGAAGGCGGCCGCGAGGCGGTGAACGCGCTGTACAACCAGATCGCGCGCGATCCGCGGCACCGGGATGTGGTGATCCTGCACTACGAGGAAGTCACGGAGCGCCGCTTTGCCGGCTGGACCATGGGCCAGGTCAACCTGGCGAAGGTCAACCCGTCGCTGCTGCTGAAGTACTCCGAGCGCGCCGTGCTGGATCCCTACGCGGTGTCCGGGCGGGTGTCGATGGCGCTGCTGGAGGAACTGATCGCCACCGCGTCGATCCTCGGGCGCACAGCCTGCCAGCCGGTGGGTTGAGCGCGTGCGTAGCCCGGAGTACGCGCATGGCGCGTTCTCCGGGTACTTGCGGCAAGCACCCGGTGAATGCGCTCCGCGCACACACCGGGCTACGCTGCATCGCTCGGCTCAGCGCGGTTCGGTGCGCAGCTGACCGCGACCGCGGGCGATCATCGCCTCGCCCGCTTCGCGTTCGCCAAGCGCCGCCAGCGCCTCGCCGATCGCCACGCGCAACTCGCCCTGGGCCGCTGCGTCGTCGGCCAGCTCCGCGTCCAGCCGCGCGGCGAGCGCGTTCAGCGCGCCGATGCGCGCCTGTGGCGCTGAGGTTTCGCCCGCGCGGATAAGGTGGCGCAGCAGGAAGCCGCGCATGCGCTCCGAATGCGCCAGTTGCCCGGCCAGCTGTGCCTGCGCCGCCTGCGCCGCGCTGGCGATCTGCTGCGCGCGGTTGGCGTGCCAGACCGCCACCGCGAAGCCGAGCAGCAGGCCGGCGAGCCCGAGCGCGGAGGCGACCACGCCGACCCGGTGGCGCGCGACGAACTTGCGCAAGCGGTAGCCGCGGCTGTCCGGCAGCGCGCGGATCGGGCGCCCGGTGAGGAAGCGGTCGATGTCGTCGGCAAGTCCCGCAGCGGAGGCATAGCGGCGCTCGGCCTCCGGGTGGATCGCCTTGAGGATCAGGGTGTCGAGATCGCCGCGCAATCGCCGGCTCCAGCCCACGCGCTCGCACAGCGGCGGCAGTTCGACGCTCGCTTCCAGCTCCGCCGCGGCGATGCTCGGGCGGGTTGCGCGCTCGCCGGTGACCTCCTGCGCGAGCATCTCCATGCGCCCGCTGCGCCGATGCGGCAGCCGGCCCACGGCCAGCTCGTACAACAGCACGCCGAGACCGTAGACATCCGCGGCGACCCCGACCTCCTCGCCGCGCACCTGCTCGGGCGCGGCGTAGGCGGGCGACAGCACGCGCACGCCGGTGGCGGTCTGCACCAGCACATCGGTGTCGTCGCCAAGCACCTTGGCGATTCCGAAGTCCAGCAGGTGCGGACGGCCCTCGCTGTCGACCAGCACATTGCTCGGCTTGAGGTCGCGGTGCACCACCAGCTGGCGGTGCGCGTAATCGACCACCCGCGCGACCTCGGCCAGCAGCTTGAGGCGCGCCTCCAGGCCGAGCGCCTGTTGGCGCACATGCAGGGTCAGCGGAATGCCGGCGATGTAGTCCATCGCCAGGAAGGGCCGTCCGTCCGCGGTAACGCCCGCGTCCAGCAGGCTCGCGATGGCCGGATGGTTGAGCTTGGCGAGGATCCGCCGCTCCTGCAGGAAGCGCTGCAGCAGGGCCTCGGAATCCATGCCGCGCTTGAGCAGCTTGAGCGCCGCGGTCTGCACCGCATCGCCGTGGCGCCGTTCGGCCAGCCAGACCTCGCCCATGCCGCCGCGGCCGAGCAGCTTCTGTACCCGCCAGCTGGTGCCGAAATCCGGCTGCGCATCGGCGGCAATCGGCGCCAGCACATCCTCGCGCTGTTCCAGCAGGCCCTGGGTGCGCGCGTCCGCGATGAGCATCGCGCGCACTTCCGCGGCCAACTCGGCATCGCGCTCGGCGAGTTCGTGCAGCGCCAGCTCCTGGGCCGCCGCGGACAGATCGATCAGTTGATCGAAGTGGCGCGAAACCTCGGCCCAGCGCTGTGCGCGCGGATCCTCGCTCATGGCTCGGGCGGCAACTCGCTGCCCTGGTTCAGGACCTGGTAGAGGAAGGCGCGAGCGCGGCGCCAGTCGCGCTTGAGGGTGCGCTCGGAAACATCCAGCAAAGGCGCGATCTCGCTCAGCTCCAGGCCGCCGAAGAAGCGCATCTCGACCACCTGCGCGAGGCGCTGGTCGAGTTCCGCCAACTGGTCCAGCGCCTGGTTCAGCGCCAGCAGCTCTTCGTCGTGGCCGCCGGCGGAGACTTCCAGCGCAATGCCTTCGAGGGTCTGCGCGCGCACCCCGCCGCCGCGCCGCTCGGCCTGGCGCTCGCGCGCGCGGTCGATCAGGATCTGGCGCATCGCGCGCGCCGCGGTGGCGAAGAAATGCTGGCGGTCGTTGAACTCGGTCGCCGCGCGCGAGAGCTTGAAGAAGGCCTCGTGCACCAGCGAGGTGGCGCCGCCATGTTCACGGTCGCCACGCAACTGGCGCTCCGCCAGGCGGTGCAACTCGCGGTAGACATGCGCGTACAGCCGTTCCTGCGCCAGCGCGCTGCCCTTGCGCGCATCGCCCAGCAGCAGGGTGATTTCTTCGGTCGGCTGTTCGGTCTCGTCCATCCGCCGCATTGTCGTGGATTTCCGGCGGCGATGGGAGGGCGGGGAACCCGGAATGGTGAACAAGAGACGACTTGCAGGGAACGGGCGACCTGACGCTCCGCGCGCCTTTCCGTGAAGGCATCCAGCCCGGCCGGCAGCCACCTTCGACATTCCCGATTCCCCGTTCCCCACTCCCTCTCCCGCGTCCACTTGCACTCATGATCCTCGACACCTAGCATCAAGTCATCACAAGTAGTACTGGCGACGACATCACGATGCGAACCACCGTCACCATCGACCCGGACCTCGCGCGCCTGCTGGAGCTGCGGATGTCGGCCGAAGGCAAGGGGTTCAAGCAGGTCCTCAACGAGACGTTGCGGCGCGGGTTCGAATCCTGCGTGCGCGAGGCGCCGGTACCGTACGTGGTGAAGACCTTCCACGCGCCGGTTGCGCCAGGTGTGGACCTGACCAAGGTCAACCAGCTGCTGGACGAGGAACTGCCGCTGCCGGCCACCGGCGATATCGGATGATCGCGGTCGACCTCAACCTGCTGCTGTACGCCTACAACGCGGCGGTGCCGCAGCACGCGGCCGCGCGCGCATGGTGGGAAGGGCTGATGAACGGGCCGGTCGAGATTGGTTTGCCCGAGCCGGTGCTGTTCGGCTTCCTGCGGGTGACCACCCAGCGCGGGATCCTGTCGGCGCCGCTGGCTACCGCAGACGCGCTGGCCATCGTCCGTGGCTGGCTGGACTGGCCGCGTGTGCGCGTGCTCTACGGCACGCCGGGCAGTGTGCGCCACGCGCTCGGCCTGGCCGCCGCGCTCGGTGTTGCCGGGCGGCTGACCACCGACCTGCAAATCGCTGCGCTGGCGCTGGAATACCGCGCCACGCTGCACAGCGCGGACACCGACTTCGCGCGCATGCCGGGGCTGCGCTGGAAGAACCCGCTGGCCGGGTGACGCCGGGACCCGGCCGACGCCGACGCGTCAGAGACCCAGAAGAGCGTGGAACGCAAAAGACGCAAAGGACGCAAAGGAAAGCTCAAGGATTGCGGCAGCCCGAATCACGCCCCAGATCCAGTCAGGTAATCGCTGGCTCTTCTTTGCGTCCTTTCTTTTCCCTTTGCGTCCTTTGCGTTCCACGCTCCTTTCCTGGCGTGGGGGCGTCTACTCGTACCTGAGCGCCGCGGACGGCGCGATGCGCGCGGCGCGGCGGGCCGGGAGCAGGCAGGCGACGCTGGCAATGCCGAGCAGCAGTGCACCGGCGGCGAGCAGCAGCGGCACATCGAGCGCGTTCACGCCCACGAACAGCCCGGCGACCAGTTGCAGCACCAGCAGTGACAGGGGCAGCGCCAGCAGGACGCCGACGCCGACGAGGCGCAAGCCACGGCTGCGGACCTCGCGCGCGATCTGCGCCGGCGCCGCGCCCAAGGCCTGGCGCACTCCAAACTCGCGCAGCCGGGCATGCACGAACTGGCTCAGCAGCCCATACAGGCCGAGCGACACCAGCAGCAGACCGATTGCACTCAGGCTGCCGATCACCAGACTCGCGATGCGCTGCGGCAGCAACGCGATGGCGGCCTGGTCGGCCAGCCGGAAGACCTGCGGCGGCGGCAGATTTGGATCGATGCGGCGGATCGCCGTGGCCAGCGCGGCGGCGGCCTGCGCTGGCGCCAGGTCGCTGCGCAGCAGCAGGTTCAGTCCGTTCATCGGCTGCTGCGCCAGCGGCAGCAGCAGGTAGCCGCGCTGCGCCTCGCCGATCGAGGCGTACTGGCTGTCTTCGATCACGCCGACCACGGTCAGCTCGCGGCGATCGTCGTCCTCGCCGTAAGAGAAGCGGCGGCCGACCGGATCGGCCTCGCCGAAGATCTGTCCGGCGAGGTAGCGGTTGATGATCGCCACCGCCGGACGCCCGGCGACATCGCCGCTGTCGAAGTCGCGACCGCGCAGCGGGATGTCGAGCACGCGGGTGAAGCCCGGCGAGACCACGTTGGTATCCGGCCACAGCCCGTCCGGCGGCAAGCCCTCGCCCTGGATGTTGCCGAGCGACATGCTCGACAGGGTCAGCGGCACCACCGCCGCCAGCGTGCCATCGCTGACGCCGGGCAGGCCGCGCGCCGCTTCGAGCAGGCGCTCGGCGGTCGGCACCGCGCGCTCGCTGGCATAGCCGCTGGTGGCGAGGTCGAATTCGAGCGTCAGCACGCCGCTCACCCGAATGCCGGGATCGGTCACCTCGCTTTGCTGGGTGGCGCGCAGGATCGCGCCGCCGCCGACCAGCAATACCAGCGTAGCGGTGACCTGCAGCACCGACAGGATCTGCTGCGCGCGCTGGCCGCGGAAGCGCTTCATCTCACCGGCGAGGCGACTGCTGGCCGCGCGCCAGGCCGGCAGCAGGCCGCAGGCACCGGCGGTGACGAGCGTCAGCAGCGCGGCGAAGCCGAGCACGCGCGCGTCCGGGGTGAGGTCGAAATGCAGCGGCAACGGGATGGGCAGCGGCACCGCAAGCAGCAGCCTGAGGCCGGCCCAGGCGAGCGCCACGCCCAGCCCGCTGGCCGCCAGCGCCAGCAGCAGGGATTCCGCCAGCATCATCGCCGAGAGCTGCCAGCGCGAGGCGCCGAGCGAGAGGCGCACCGCCAGCTCGGCACGACGTTCCTCGGCGCGCGCCAGGCTCAGCCCGGCGACATTGATGCAGGCCACCAGCAGCAGGGTGGTGACCAGCACGCCGAGCACACCCGCAAAGATCAGCACGCCGCGCATCGCCGCGGCCGGCAGCGGACGCAGCGGCGTAGCGGTCAGGCGCAGCGGGAAGCGCTCGTCCTCACCCAGTTCCAGGCGCACCTTGGTCAGGCGTTCGCCGATGGTGGCGAGCTCCGCCTGCGCCTCGCCCAGGGTGCGTCCCTCGGCCAGTCGGCCACCGGTCATCAGCCACTGCGCCAGACGGCTGTCGACCAGGTTCTCGCCGCTCGGACGGATCAGGCTGCGCCGGGTCAGCGGCAGGAAGAATTCCGGCGCGATGCCGGCGATATGGCCGCGGAAACCGGGAGCGGCGATGCCGACGATGGCGAAGGCGCTGCCGTTGATCGTGAGCGTGCGCCCGACGATCTCGCGGTCGCCGCCGTACAGCCGCTGCCAGGCGGCGTGCGAGATCACTGCCGCCGGGGTGTCGCCGGACTGGGTCATGTCGCCCGGCTGCAGCAACCGGCCGGCCTCGGCGCGCACACCCAGCGCGCTGAAGTAACTGTCGCTGACGAGGAAGGCGAAACTGTTGCCCGCATTCGCCGCGCCATCCGGGCGCACCGAGAGCGGCGCCATGCTCCACGCATAGACCTGGGTCAGCGACTGCGACTGCGCCGCAATGTCGCGGAAATCCGGATAGGAGAGGGAGCCGAAACCGCCCCCTGGCCGCCCGATCTCGACCAGCCCGTCAGGCGCGGCGATTCCGGGCAGCGGACGCAGCAGGCTCACATTGACCACGGTGAACAGCGCAGTCAGCGCGGCGATCGCCAGTGCCAGCGGCAGCACCGCCAGCGTGCCGAGCCAGGGGCGGCGGGTCCATTGGCGCAGGGCATGGAGCAGCAGGTTCAGCAGGTGCATGGCGGGTTGCCGTCGGCGATTGTCGTGGCGATGGATGCACGCGACGTGCCAGCGGTTGCAGGCCCGCGCTGACGCGGATTCCGCTGTCGCAGTCGCGCGCCATTGTCCGGATGCGCACAGCGTGTTGCGCGGGCGGACGGCGCTCGCGATCCGCCGCGTGCTCGGCATAGACTGCGGGGACACGCGCGGAGACAGCCATGGCCTGCACCCCGGAACTGCTGGCGGATGTGGAACTGTTCGAGCACCTCGACGACGAGGAGCGGACGCGCCTGGCGCAGTTCATCGACGGGCGCGAACTTGCTGCCGGCACCGAGTTGTTCCGCGCTGGCCAGCCGGGCGAGGCGATGTACGTGATCAAGCGCGGCGAGATCGAGCTCTACATCAAGGACCGCGCCGGACAGAAGATCGCGCTGGCAACCGCTGGCCCGGGCCAGGTGTTTGGCGAGATGGCTCTGCTGGACCACGGTCCGCGCACCGCCACCGCCTGCGCGCTGACCGACTGCCAACTCCTGGCGCTGAACCGCGAAAGCCTGCTCCGCTTGTTCCAGACCACGCCCAAGGCCGCGCTCAGCCTGCTCGCGGCGATGAGCCACATGACGCGCAAGGCCGACGAGTTGCTGCGCTCGCGCGTCTCGCGCAATGCCAACGTGGAGGCCGAGGAGAACCTGACGCTGTTCCAGCGGGCCTCCGATGCGATCAGCGCCTTCAGCGGCAGCTTCGCCTTCCTGCTGCTCAACGCGACATGGTTCGCCGTGTGGATCGGCATCAATACCCTGCCGCTCGGCATCCCGGCCTTCGATCCTTATCCCTTCGGCCTGCTGACGATGATCGTTTCGCTGGAGGCCATTTTCCTGTCTTGCTTCGTGCTGATCAGCCAGACCCGCCAGAGCGCGAAGGACCGTGTGCGCTCCGACATCGAGTACGAGGTCAACGTCAAGGCCGAGCTCGAAGTGGCGCACCTGCACGAAAAGACCGACCAGATCTACACCCACATGCTGGAGAGGTTCGCGCATCTGGAGCGGAGGCTGGAGCGAATGAGCGGCGCCGGGGACCGCGCGGGTTGAGAGACTGCGTCGACCGGATGCCGCAGCATTGGCCAAGGCCGGCACCGGCCGCAGTCAGCGTCTTGCGTGGATCCGTGTCAGAAATCTCCGACCCGATTCCGTCGCCCGGATGGTGCCGCGCAGCTCGCCACCCCACTAGTGCTTCGGCGGCTCCGCCGGCACCCCCTGCTTGAGGAAGTCCTCGTACTCCGGCAGCACCGGCATGTGTTCCTCGCCGAGCAGGCCGTCGCTCTGCTCGCGCGCGCGGAGCTGTTCGCTGCGGATGTAGTTGTACTTCTCGCTGCTGATCGCCGCCTCGGTGATGCCGTCGCGCGCGATGGTGGGCTTGAGGAAGACCAGCAGGTTGCGGCGCTCCTTGGTGGTGCTGCGGTTCTTGAACAGATTCCCGAGCACCGGGATCGAACCCAGACCCGGTACCTTCTGCACCGATTCGCGCAACTCCTCGCTGGTCAGGCCGCCGAGCACCAGCAGGCCGCCGTCGGGCACCAGCGCGCGGGTGGTCAGCTTGCGCGTGTTGGTGATCAGGTCCACTGCGCCGGCGGTGTTCGGCGCCAGGCTGGAGGCTTCCAGGTCGATGTCCATGATCACCGCGTCGCCCTCGTTGATGTGCGGGGTGACGCGCAGCTTCAGGCCCACTTCCTTGCGGTCGATGGTCTGGAACGGGTTGACCACGCCGGCCTGGTTGCCCGCGAGCCGCCGCCGCCCCGAGGTGGTGGTGCCGGTAGACGCGTACTGGCCGGTCAGGAATGGCACTTCCTGGCCGACGCTGAGGATCGCTTCCTGGTGATCCAGGGTGATCGTCGACGGGGTCGACAGCACGTTGGTGCTGGAGTCGCCAGTCAGCGCCTTGGCCAGCGCGCCGATGCGGATGAATTCGGTGTCGCTGCCCGGCAATTGCGCCGTGCCGAGGATGTAGCCGATGTTGAGGCCGCTGGCGCCGGCCAGCAGCCCGGGGTTCTGGGCTACGCCGAAAATGCCGCCATTACCGCTGGACCCCGGGAAATTGGTGCCGCCGATGAAGCCGCGGTCGGTGAAATCGTCGTCGGTGGCCTGCCACTGGATGCCGAGCTCGCGCGCGGTCTGGTCGTTGACCTCGGCGACGATCACCTCGATCAGCACCTGGGCGCGGCGGATGTCGAGCTGGCGGATCACGTTGCGCAACTCGCGCGTGACCGCCGGCGGCGCGGTGATCACCAGCGCATTGGTGTCCTTGTGCGCGCGGATGAAGCTGGTGGTCTGGCCTTCCTTGCCGGCGGTCGCCGCGTCCTGCCCGAGCAGGCTCTGCAGCGAGGCTTCGAGGATCGGCACCAGTTGCTCGGCATCGGCATAGCGGATGTAGACCACCTGGGTGGAGTCGCCCTCGCCGAGCGGCGTATCGAGGTTGGTCACCAGCGCGCGCAGGCGCAGCCGGCGGCCCTTGTCGCCCGCGATCAGCACCGAGTTGGTGCGCTCGTCGGCGGCGATCTTGTTGCCGGCGGCGTCGTTGGCCGGCTGCAGCGCGACCAGCGTGCGCACCACCTCGGACGCGTTCGCATGGGTCAGCGGCACCACGTCGATCTCGCTCTCGCTGGCCTTGTCCAGGCGCTGGATGATCGATTCGATGCGCGCCACGTTGCCGGCGCGGTCGGTGATGATCAGGCTGGAGGAGGAGGGATGCGGGATCAGGTTGGCGCCCTGCGGCAGCAGCGGGCGCAGCGCCTGCGACATGTCCGCCGGGGTCACGTGCTTGAGCGTGATGATGCGGGTGACCAGCGCGTCGCTGTTGCCCGAGTCGATCCCGCCATCCTGCCCGGCCGCCTGCTCCGGCACGATCTTGACGATCTTGCCCGCCGGCACCGCGGCAAAGCCATTGACCCGCAGCACCGACAGGAACACCTCGTACAACTCGTCCTCGCCGAGCGGCGACTGCGAGATCACCGTGACCTTGCCGGTGACCCGCGGGTCGACCACGAAGTTCTTGCCGGTGGCTTCCGACACCAGCCCGATGAAGCTGTTGATGTCCGCGTCCTTGAGGTTCAGCACCTGCTGGCCGGGCAGCGCAGGCGCCGGCTCGCCGGCATCGTAGGCCGGTGACTGGGCAAGTGCGGGCGTTGCGGCAAGGGCCAGCGATAGCATCAACGCCTGGGTCAAACGTGAAAGGTGAAACGTCAAAGGGCGGGGGGGGGGCGGCGGCGGGGGGGGGAGTCCAATTGACGTTTGACGTTTGACGTTTGACCCGCTTCAGTGAAACGTGAAACGCGAAAGGTCAACGGGCGGGCGATGGGCTGCGGCATGGCGACGTCCAGTTGACGTTTGACGTTTGACTTTTCACGGCTTGTCATTGCGGCATCCGTATCGCAGGAAGCGTCTTTTCGGCACCGTCGCGGCTGACCGTGAGGGTCACCGAGCCGGCGGTCTTGAGGGATTCGAGTGCGGCGTAGCCGGACTCGATGCTGTCGAGCTTGCGGCCGTTGACCGCGGTGACGACGTCTTCGGGCTTGAGGCCCGCCTGGGCGAGCTGCTCGCCGTAGGTGTTGGAGCTGACGCGCACGCCGGCGAGCTTGCCGTCGACCATCACCGGCAGCACGCTGAAGGCCTTGGCGATGCTGCCGGGATCGGCGATCGCCTGCTGGCGCACCGCTTCCCAGTCGATCGGCGCAGCTGCGACCATCGGGTTGACGCTGCCCGGGGCCGAGGGCGCCATCTCGTTCAGGCCGACCAGCCCGGAGGCGCCGGGCGTGGCGACCGATGGTGCGGGCGCTGCGCCATTGCCGCCGCGCACGCCGCCGCCCTGCAGCTGACGCAGGCGCAGCACCTCGATGCGCCCGGCGGCATTCAGCACCACGCGGTCCGGGTAGATCGCCTCGACGCGCACGCCGTTGGGGAAGGTGTCGCCCACCTTGTAGACCTTCTCCGCCTGCTGCTCGTCGGCGATCACCGCGCGCGCCAGGCGCTGCTCGTGGTTCGAATTGGTGCCCTTGAGCGTCAGGTTCAGCGCCGTGTCCGGCGCATCGGCGTAGGCGCCGCTGGCCGGATCCACCGAGGTGCCGAACAGATGGAACTGGCCGAGTGGCAGGCTCTGCAGCAGCGGCGCCTGGGCCGCCACCGGCGCATCGACCACCTCGATGTCCTCCGCCGGCGCCAGCCATTGCCACAGCAGCCGGGTCAGGCTCTGCGCCATCCACAGCAGCGACAACGCGATCGCCAGTGCCGGCAACCACCGGCTCTGGGTCAGGCGTGGCAGGCTGGCGGCGGCGCTCATCGGAGTCAGCCTTCGCCGGATGCGGCCGGCGGCGGCGCGGCCGCTGGCGTGGCGGCTGCGTCGGCGCTGCCTTCGCTGCGCGGCGGGCGCGGGCCGCGGCCACCGCCGCCACCACCGCGACGTCCACCGCTACCGCTGCTGCCACCGCCGCTGCGCCCGCCATCACGGCGACCGCCGCCCGGACCGCCGCGACCGGGGCCGCCACGGCCCTTGCCGCCACCGTCGCGCGAGCGACTGATGCGCAGCGGGGCGACATCGGCGAGCAAATCGTTGGTGATCGGTTCCACCGGGATGCGCTGGCCGATGTAGGTCTCGATATCCGGCAGGCTGATCGCGTAGCGCTCGCAGGCGAAGCTGATCGCATCGCCGCTGGCGCCGAAGCGCGCAGTACGGCCGATGCGATGCACGTAGTCCTCGCAATCCTGCGGCAGATCGTAGTTGAACACGTGGCTGACGTCGGGGATGTGCAGCCCGCGCGCGGCGACATCGGTGGCGACCAGGATCGCCACCTCGCTGCGCTGGAAGCGCCCGAGCAGCGACTGGCGCTTCTGCTGCGGCACGTCGCCGGAGAGGATCGCGCTCGGCCAGCCGTGCTTCTCCAGGCGCAGGTGCACCTGCTCGGCGGCCGCCTTGGTGTTGACGAAGATGATCGTGCGCGGCGCGTCCATCCGCGACAGCAGGCCGATCAGCAGTGGCAGTTTCTCGTCGCTGGCGGGGAAATAGACCCGCTGCGAGACGCGCGCGGTGGTGACCGAGTCGGTCTCCACCTTGAGCGTCTTCGGTTCGTTCATGTGCTCGTAGGCGAGTTCCAGCACGCGGTGCGACAGCGTCGCCGAGAACAGCAGGCCCTGGCGCTCGCCCGGCGGCGGCATCTTGCGCAGCAGGTAGCGGATGTCCTTGATGAAGCCGAGGTCGAACATGCGATCGGCCTCGTCCAGCACCACCACCTCCACCGAGCGCAGGCTGAACACGTGCTGCTTGAGGTAGTCCATCAGCCGGCCCGGCGTGCCGATCAGCACATCGCAGCCTTCGGCGAACTGGGCGCGCTGCTTCTCGTAGTCGACGCCGCCATAGACCAGGCCGATGCGCAAGCCGGTCAGGCCACCCAGCTGCATCGCGTCCTTGTGGATCTGGATCGCCAGTTCACGGGTGGGGGCGAGGATCACCGAGCGCGGATCCTGGATCCGGCGGTCGGGCTTGGCCTCGGTGGTCAGCAGCCGCTGCATCAGGGTGACCAGGAAGGCAGCGGTCTTGCCGGTGCCGGTCTGCGCCTGGCCGGCGACATCGTGATGCTGCAGGGTCTCAGGCAGGGTCAGCGCCTGGATCGGGGTGAGTCGGGTGAAACCTGCCTGGTGCAGGCCCTGGGACAGGCTCGGGTGCAGCCCGAAACTGTCGAAATCGAGATCTGTGAGTGTGCGCTCGGTCATCTATCCATACGATCCATGTCGTGACGCCGGCACCCGGCGCCCGTGGGCACCTTGCGGCGCGGCAATGTCCGGAGTCTGTCAGTAGCTGCGCAGAGCACCGGGAAATCCTTTTCGATCAACACTTTGAGCCTGTCCTCCTGGCCGCAGGGCGGCGCCGGGGCGGTACACAACGGGTTGAAAAGCGGCGCCGGAGTCACCACACTTGGGTGGTCCCGACGCTGCCGGCGGATTGCCGCATGCGACGGTGAGGCCGCATTCGACGCTCGCTGGCGGGCGCGAGTTTATCTCAATAACACTCTGTATAGCTGGAGCACCGCAAGTGAGCGACGCGATTTCCCAACTCGGCAGCAGCGATTTCGAAGCCTCGGTCCTGAAGTCCGAGACGCCCGTGCTGGTCGATTTCTGGGCCGAATGGTGCGAGCCCTGCAAACGCATGGAACCGCTGCTCAAGGAACTCGCCGGCGAACTCTCCGGCAAGCTGAAGGTGGCCAAGGTCAACGTCGAGGCGCACCCGGCCATCGCCAATCAGTTCCGCGTCCGCGGGCTGCCCACCTTCATGCTGTTCAAGAACGGCCAGGTGCATTCCACCCAGATCGGCGCGATCAGCAAGAGCCAGCTGGCGCAGTTTGTCGCCAAGGCGATCTGAGCGGCGAAGCGGTAGGCCGGGGTACGCGCAGCGTTCCCCGGCGCTGCCCCGCCGGTGAATCGCTGCGCGATACACCGGCCTACGCCAATCTCCCGCCTCCCCAAGCTAGACCTCGCCGCAAACATCGTGCTAGCTTGAAGGTCATCGCGCTCGCCGGCATGGTTTGAGCGCCGCCTGCTCCGTAATCCCGTGCATTCCGATCGACGCGCCCGCGTCGCTGGCGATTGCCCGATCGCGCGTTCCGTGCAATGCGCAACTCCCTCCTCCACGCCCAGCCTCAAGGCGCATCGCTACAACTCCTATGCATCTGACCGAACTGAAGCGCAAGACTGTCGAAGAACTCCTGGAAATCGCCGATGCCATGCAGCTCGAGGGCGTCGCCCGGGCACGCAAGCAGGAAGTGATCTTCGCGATCCTGAAAGCCCATGCGAAAACCGGTGAATCGATCGGCGGCGAGGGCGTGCTGGAAATCCTGCAGGATGGATTCGGCTTTCTGCGCGCACCGGACTGCTCCTTCCTGGCCGGCCCGGACGACGTCTACATCAGCCCCAGCCAGATCCGCCGCTTCAACCTGCGCACCGGCGACTACATCCGCGGCAAGGTGCGCCCGCCGAAGGAAGGCGAGCGCTACTTCGCGCTGCTCAAAGTCGACGACATCAACGACGAGCCGCCGGAGTCGAAGAAGAACCAGGTCCTGTTCGAGAACCTGACGCCCTACTACCCGACCCAGAAGTTCGTGCTCGAGCGTGGCAATGGTTCGGCCGAGGACATCACCGGGCGCGTGATGGACCTGATGAGCCCGGTCGGCAAGGGCCAGCGCGGGCTGATCGTTTCGCCGCCGAAGGCCGGCAAGACGATGATGCTGCAGAACGTCGCCCAGGCGCTGATGGCGAATCACCCGGAAAGCCACCTGATCGTGCTGCTGATCGACGAGCGCCCGGAAGAAGTCACCGAGATGCAGCGCATGGTGCGCACCGGCGAGGTGATCAGTTCCACCTTCGACGAGCCCGCCGCGCGCCATGTGCAGGTGGCCGAGATGGTGATCGAGCGCGCCAAGCGCCTGGTCGAGCACAAGCGCGACGTGATCATCCTGCTGGATTCGATCACCCGCCTCGCGCGTGCCTACAACACCGTGGTCCCGGCCTCCGGCAAGGTGCTCACCGGCGGTGTCGACGCCAACGCGCTGCAGCGCCCGAAGCGCTTCTTCGGCGCCGCGCGCAAGGTCGAGGAGGGCGGCTCGCTGACCATCCTGGCGACTGCGCTGATCGAGACCGGCTCGAAGATGGACGAGGTGATCTACGAGGAGTTCAAGGGCACCGGCAACATGGAAGTGCACCTGGAACGCCGCATCGCCGAGAAGCGCGTCTACCCGGCGATCAACATCAACCGCTCCGGAACCCGCCGCGAGGAACTGCTGCTGCCGCCCGAGGCGCTGCAGAAGATCTGGATCCTGCGCAAGCTGCTGCACTCGATGGACGAGATCGCGGCGATCGAATTCATGCTCGACAAGATGAAGAACACCAAGTCCAACGACGAGTTCTTCCAGTCGATGAAGCGCCAGAGCTGAGCCCGCGCAAGGGTCGCCTGAGCTGACGCGCGGGCCGATCTGGCGTGCACTCACCTGCAGGCGGGGCTCCTTTCGCTTCGGCGGCCGGGTGGACCCGCTCCCGGGCATCGCGTGCGCCCGGATGGCGCACGCCCGGCCCCGATGCACGCGGATTGTGCAGCGCAACATGCCCATGTTGCCTGCGCCCTTGTTTGAAAACCATGTCATTTCAATGAATTAGTCACTGCACGTCGCCCGGCGTCCTGCTGGCACGCACCTTGCGATGCTGCACCTCGCAGTCCGGGCCTGGGGGTCTAGCTGTGGGGGAAGGCCCCGCGCGCTGCAACGGGGCAAGCGCGCGGGGTCCTTCATTCGGCGGTGCCTGGAAAGCCGAGTTGGCGCCAGGCTTCGAACACCACCACCGCGACCGCATTCGACAGGTTCAGGCTGCGCGAGTGCGGCACCATCGGCAGGCGCAGCAGGCGCTCGGGAGGGAAATCGGCACGGATCGAATCCGGCAGGCCGCGGGTTTCGCAGCCGAACAGCAGCGCATCGCCCGGCGCGAACGCCACCTGGTAGGGGCTGCGTGTGCCGCGCGTGGTCAGCGCGAAGCAGCGAGGCTGCCCCAGCGCGGCCAGGCACTGGTAGAGGTCCGGCCAGGTCTTGAGGCTGGCGTACTCGTGGTAGTCCAGGCCCGCGCGGCGCAATCGCTTGTCGTCCAGCGCGAATCCAAGCGGCTCGATCAGGTGCAGCCGGGCCCCGGTATTGGCGGCCAGGCGGATGACGTTGCCGGTATTCGGCGGGATTTCTGGCTGGAAAAGGATGATCTCGAACATCCGCGGATGCTCGCATGCCGCGGAATTGCTCGCGAACGCCCGGTTTTTGCCTTGAGCATTCCAGCGCCGCCGGAGTACGCTGATACTCATCTTCACGAAAATCTAACCGCCGTGCTCCGTCCGATTCCGCACAACGAGCGTCTCGCCGATGTCCGCTATGACATCCGCGGCCCGCTGCACGCCCGCGCGCTCGATCTGGAGCAGCAGGGGAAATCGATCATCCGCCTGAACATCGGCAACCCGGGGCGCTTCGGCTTCGAGGCCCCGGCGCATGTGCGCGAGGCGATCGCCACCCACCTGAAGGACAGTGAGGCCTACTGCCACCAGGGCGGATTGACCGAGGCGCGCGAGGCGATCGTCGAGGTGATGCACGCGCGCGGCGTGCGCGAGGTCGACCAGACCCATGTGTTCGTCGGCAACGGCGTCAGCGAGCTGATCGACATGGCGCTGCGCGGGCTGTTGAATCCGGGCGACGAAGTGCTGGTGCCGGCGCCCGACTACCCGCTGTGGACCGCCGCGGTGATCCTGAACGACGGTCAGCCGGTGCACTACCCGTGCCCGCCGGAGCGCCAGGGATTGCCGGACCCGGTCGAGATCGAGCGCATGATCTCGCCGCGCACGCGCGCCATCGTGATCATCAACCCGAACAACCCGAACGGGGCCGTGTATCCGCAGGCGCTGCTGCAGCGCATCGCGGCGCTGGCCGAGAAGCACCGCCTGGTGGTGTTCAGCGACGAAATCTACGAAGGCCTGCTGTACGATGGCGCGCAGTTCCACGCGATGGCACCGCTGGTGCGCGAGACCCTGTGCGTGACCATGAGCGGGCTGTCCAAGATGCACCGCGCCTGCGGTTATCGCGTCGGCTGGATGGTCACCAGCGGCAAGGTGCAGGCCGCGCGCGACTACCTCAAGAGCCTGGACCTGCTGGCCGCGCTGCGCCTGTGCAGCAATGTGCAGGGCCAATGGGCCATTCCCGCGGCGCTGCGCGGCCCGGACACCCACACCGCGCTGTGCCAGCCGGGCGGGCGCCTGTACGAGACCCGCGCCGCGCTGCTGCGCGCGGTGGCGCGCAGCCGCTACCTCAAGGTGGTTGCCCCGATGGGCGCGATGTACGGCTTCGTCGGTGTCGATACGCGCGAGCTGCCGGGCTTCGACGACCAGCAGTTCGCCTACGATTTGCTCGACCAGCGCCAGGTGCTGATCGTCCCCGGGTCATCCTTCAATGTTTCCTATCACGACCACTTCCGCATCACCCTGCTCCCCGAGGCGGCAGTGATGGAACGCGTGATCGACCAGATCGACGGCTTTGTCGCCGAGCTGGCCGAGAAGTCGCGGCTGCGGGTGGCTTGAGGCGCTGAATCCTGCGGCAGTCCTTGTAGCGGTGCGAGCGCGACGGGCAGGGCTCAAGGGCAGGGGAATGGCACGAGGGCGCGAGGCCTGTCGGTTCCAGCCCGGCTTTGACGTGCCCTCGTGCCCTCATGCCCTCGTGCCCTCCAATCCATGCCGCGCGGTGTTCAAGGGCGCGGGCGGCTCGGCTCGTCGCCCCATGACCCTCGCCACCCTCTCCCTGCTCTCGATGCTCGCCGCCGGACCCGCGCTGCCGGCGCGCTACCTTGCGCTCGGGGACTCGTACACCATCGGCGAGTCGGTGCCGGCGGCTGAGCGCTGGCCGAACCAGCTGGCGCAGCTGCTGCGAGGGCAGGGCGCGGACCTCGCCAACCCGGACATCGTCGCGCGCACCGGATGGACCACCGACGAACTGTCGGCGGCGCTGGACGCGGTCGAACGCGACGAAGCGGTGGAAATGGCCGCCGGTGAGCACGCGCCGCGTCCGGCGCCGCCATACCAGCTGGTCACTCTCCTCATCGGGGTCAACAACCAGTACCGCGGCCGCCCGCTGGACGAGTACCGCACTCAGCTGCGCGCGCTCCTCGCCCTTGCCATCGGCTACGCCGGCGGGCAGCCGCGGCGCGTCGTGATGCTGTCGATCCCGGACTGGGGCGTGACTCCGTTCGCCGCGGGGATGGGCCGCGATGCGGCGACCGTGGCGCGTGAGATCGATGCCTACAACGCCGCCGCACGCGAGGTGTGCGCAAGTGCCGGCGTCGCCTATGTCGACATCACCCCGCTGACGCGCGAGGCTGGGGAGCGCCCGGAACTGCTGGCGGGCGACGGCCTGCACCCGTCCGGCATCGACTACCGGCGCTGGGCGCAGGCAGCCTTGCCGGCAGCGCGCGCTGCACTCGGAAACTGATCGCGGCTCAGGTCGCGTCGCTGCGATCGATCGTGATGTCGGCGCTCGCGACCTCCGCGCCGCCCTCGCCCTCGATGCGCTCGCCGCGATTCCACGCGAGCAGCAGGGTGTAGCCCACAGCCAGCAGCACCGGACCCAGGAACACGCCGAGGAAGCCGAAGGCGACGATGCCGCCGATGACGCCGAGGAACACCAGCACGAAGGGCATCTGCGAGCCGCGGCTGATCAGATAGGGCTTGATGATGTTGTCGATCCCGCTGATGACGAACATGCCCCAGATCGCCATGAACACCGCGGCCGCCCAGTGCTGGCCAGAGACCAGCCAGACCACCACCGGCACCCAGACGAAGGGCGGGCCCATCGGGATCAGGGACATGAAGAAGGTCAGCAGGCCGAGGAACATCGCGCCTGGCACGCCGACGATCAGGAAACCGATGCCGGCCAGCAGACCCTGCGCCAGCGCGGTGCCGAGGATGCCGTAAACCACGCCCTGGATGGTGCCGCCGGCGACCGCGATGAACTGCCGCGCGCGCGGGCCGATCAGCCGTGTCAGCGCCTGCTGCAAGCCCAGTGCCAGCTCGTCGCCACGGCGGAACACGAAGAAGGCGATGAACACCGAGAGACCCATCTCGACGGTGCCGCGGCCGAGCACCGCGCCGCCGGCGATCACCGCCTCGCGTACCGGGTTCAGCACCAGGCGCGCGGCTTCGGCCATTCCTGCGCCGGTGTCCAGCGCGTTCCACTTTTCCGCCAGTTCGTCGCCGACCATCGGCAGGTTGGCCACCCAGGCCGGCGGCGGTGGCAGGCCGTCGGCCGCCCAGGCCTTCACCGCGGTCACCCAGTCGCTGACGTTGTCCGCCAGGGTGAAGCCGACGATGACGAAGGGCAGCACCAGGATTGCCGCGACCGCCACCGTCATCAGCACCGCGGTCAGCGAGCGCCGGCCGCCGAGGCGTCGCTCCAGCCAGTGGTAGGCAGGCCAGCTGGCGTAACACAGGATCACCGCCCACATCAGCGCCGACAGGAAAGGGCGCAGCACCAGGAAACAGCCGATCGCGAGGAAGCTGAGCGCCGCGGCGGCGAACAGCGATTCGATCAGGCGCTGGCGGTCGACCATCGCGCGGCGCTCAGAGGCTCTTTTCCATTTCGTACTCGATGCCGCCGAAGCGCTTGGCCACCCAGTTGTAGATGATCGCCAGGATGCCGCCGGAGATCGCCCCGACCGCGCCGAAGGTCAATGGTGTCCACAGCAGCAGCGTGATCGTGTTGCCCCCGGCCGGCGGTGTCAGCGGCAGCGGCAGGTCGATGCCCGCCAGCCGCAGCCCCAACGCCAGCGCGCCCAGAACGAAGCCCTGCACGAACAGCAGCAGCGCGAATACGCGGGAAGCCGAGACCGGGTCGACCCGGGTGACACGACGACGCAACATGGCAGGACTCCAGCAGCGGTGGGTGTGGCGATGTTAGCGCTGCGCAGGACCGGGATGGGGGTTGTGCGGGCGGGGACGAGCTCTGGCTCCGGACCTTTCGATGCGGCGGGTTCGGAAGAGCGGGGCAGGGGGCAAGGGGCAGGGGACCGACTTCGATCCAAGCCCAGACGGTGTGGCGGACTTGGGTAAGGCGGGGCAAGGGCCCAGACCTATCCGCCCGCCCGTTCAACGCCGCGGACTGGAATCCGGAAACCCCCGATCGCAAGGATACGAAACCGCCTGGACGGGGCGACGGTCCCCATCCCCCGCCCCCTGCCCCTTTCCCCGCTCTTCCGCTCCCGGCTCACCGTGTGATCGGCATCACCCCGAGCGCGCGGGCGGCCTGGATGTCGATCATCTGGTGGTCGAGGTCGTTCTCGTCGGCAAAGGCGTCGCCGGCCTCATCCACCTGGCGCTGGCCCTCGGCGATGGCCGCCTCGAAGCTCGCCAGCGACGCGTCCACGTTGCTCGCCACCGGCGCGCGCTGCGGCCCTCCGGGCTTGGGCCGGCCGCCGCCGCCGCCGCCCACGCGCCTGGCGCTGGTGTCGCCGAGCATGGTGGTCTCGAGGTAAGCCCATTCCTCGCCTTCCTCGTCCAGCGCGAAGCCGAGGAACATGTGGCCCGGCACCAGCACCAGCACCGGCGTGATGTCGATCTTGCGCAGCACCGAGGCGATCAGCACGCTGCCATCGACGCAATTGGCCTGGGTCATCGCCAGCGACTCGTCGATGAAACGCACGTGCTGGCTCATCACATTGGCGTGCTCGCTGGCGGTGCGCGTGATGTTGGAATAGCGGATGCCGCGCGACTGGAGCACGTGCCAGACCGCGTAGACCTGCTTGAGTACGTCGTCTGGATCGCCTTCCTGGTAGCCGCTGAAGTTGTCGACTACCCCAGCGTCGAGCGCTTCCTTGAGGATCTGCTGCACCGCCGGGTGTTCCTCGTTGACGTAGGCGGCGAACAGCCAGTTGAAGTCGAGGTCGTCCTCGTCGGCCTCCTCGTCGATGAAGTACAGCGCGTCGTTGACCGAGCGCACGCGCACGCGCTGGGTGCGGGTCTCGGCGGGCGCGCCATCCAGCGACAGTTCGAACTCCACCGTCGCCGGCCGCGACTGGCGGATGCCGGCCAGCAGGGCGTAGTCCCAGGCGATGGTCGGCGCCAGCACCACGCTCTCGGCGACCTCCGGGATGCGCCCGCTCAGGCGACTGTCACGCGCCAGGCCGGGGACGCGCACGGTCAGCGCGAAACGCGCGCCGGCGCGCGCGCCATCGATCTGTACACCGATCAGCCCTTGCTCGTCGCCGACCACCGCGGGATCGTCCTCCTCCGGATCCGGCTCCATCGTCGCGGTGGCCAGTTCCAGGCTGGGGAACACCTGGTTGTAGGGCTCGACGAAGGGCTCCCACTCCGCCTCGGCCTGCGCCGCGCCGGCAAACGCGAGCAGGCACGCGGCGAGCAAGCAGCGCAAGACCATGGAGTCCTCAGGCCGCCGGGATGCGCAGCACCTGTCCCGGGTAGATCCGGTCCGGATCCTTCAGCAGCGGCTGGTTGGCTTCGAAGATCTTCATGTAGGCGCCCGCCTTGCCGTAATGCGCCTTGGCGATGGCGCCCAGGGTGTCGCCCTTCTTGACCGTGTAGAAGGTCGCGGCCCCGTCTTCCTGCTCCGCGACCACGCCGTCGTCGACCTTCTCCACGCCTTCGACGTTGCCCAGCGCGAGCAGCAGCTTTTCCTTGTCCGCCTGGGTCGCGGCCTTGCCCTTGACCTTGACCGTGGCGTGGTCCGGGTCGTACTCCACCATCACATCGGAGCTCATCAGGCCCTTGGACTTGAGGTGGTCGGCCAGCGCGCCGGCGGTGTTGCCCGCGGTGGCGGCGGTGAACACCTTCTCACCGGCCGACTTGACGAAATCGAGGATGCCCATGGCGCTGCTCCGTGGCGGAAAGCCCAAGCATACGCCGCGGCGCGCGCCGCAGGCGCACCTCATCAGAAATGTCCTAAGTATTTGGATCTAGGGTATTTATGCTGAGAGAAAGACGACCCTGTGACTGAGTACGCAAAGGGCGCAAAGGACGCAAAGGACGCAAAGAGAGCGAATGCCGCGGATATCAAAGCGATGATACGCATTTGATCTCCTTTGCGTCCTTTGCGTCCTTCGCGTCCAGAAATACAGACCGCAATCTTGCGCAGGTCACAGAGCGATACGCGAACAAACTCGCCGGCAGGGGCGACAGGACCCCCTCAGCGCACCGCGCGGTAGCGGTCGAGATCGCGCTGGTGTTCGCTGCGACCGATGTACTCGGGCACCACCAGTTCCATCGGGGTCGGGCGGATGCCGAGTTCGGCCAGTCCGTTGCGCTCGCTGACACTGTCCAGCGCCAGCGACTTGTAGTTGTCGCTGGAGAAGGGCTTCAAGCCCGCCGGCAGCGGATCGAAGGCCAGCCCCTGCAGATAGCCGAGGGGACCGGGCAGCGGCAGCACCAGCCGGCGCACGCCGAGGATCTGCGCGGTCCAGCGCACCAGTTCGGCCAGCGTCATGGTCTTCGGCCCGACCAGCGGATAGCTCTTGCCGACGCTGTCGGTCCGCTCCGGCGCGCGCACGAAGGCCTGGGCGACATCCTTGACGTAGACCGGCTGGAAGCGCGCGCCGGCGCGCGCCAGCGGCAGCACCGGGGCGATCTTCAGCAGCGGCGCGAAGCGGCAGAACAGCCCGTCGCCCGGCCCGAAGATCACCGAGGGCTGGAAGATCGTCCACGCCAGGCCCGAGGCCTTGACCTTCGCCTCCGCCTGCCCGCGCGAGCGCAGGTAATGGCTGTCGCCCTCGCCGGCCCGCAATGAAGACATCTGCAGCAGGCGCGCCACGCCCGCCTGCTTCATCGCCGCGATCACCGTCTCGGTCAGCGTCAGGTGCGCGCGCTCGAAGTCCTTGCCGCCAAAGCCGTTGTTCTGCAGCACCCCGACCAGGTTGACCACCGCATCCGCACCGGCGAAATGCCGCGCCAGCGCTGCGCTGTCGTAGACCTTGGCCGAGAGCGTGCGCACATTCGGGTAGACCCCCAGCTCGCGCTGCAGCTCGCGGTTGCGGCTGAGCACGTCGACCCGGTGGCCGGCGGCCTGCAGCGCATGCACCAGCGAGCGGCCGACGAAGCCGGTGCCGCCGAGGACGATGATTCTGAGGGACTTGGGCATGGCAGTGAATCCGGTTGTCAGTGATCGGCTGTCGGTTCCAGCCGGAGGGACTCCATTCTCGCGGAACTGTCGCGGCGGACCCTGACCACGATCATCCCGACGGCTCGCCGCAACAGATCGCGGCACAAGCCGCCACGGGATCCAGGGTCGCCGGCCGTTGCTGCCGACAACCAACAACCAGCAACCAACAACCAGCCATCTGTTCCACAAAGACCGGCAGCGCCATCAGCGCCGCCGGCCCTTCAATGCATCACATCGCCGCGATCAGGCGATCGGCGAACTCGGAGCACTTGACCTCGGTGGCGCCTTCCATCAAGCGCGCGAAGTCGTAGGTGACTTCCTTGTTGCCGATGGCCACGTCCATCGCGTGGATCAGCGCGTCGGCGGCTTCGGTCCAGCCCATGTAGCGCAGCATCATCTCGCCCGACAGGATCACCGAGCCCGGGTTGACCTTGTCCAGGTCGGCGTACTTCGGCGCGGTGCCGTGGGTGGCCTCGAACACCGCGTGGCCGGTCATGTAGTTGATGTTGCCGCCCGGCGCGATGCCGATGCCGCCGACCTGCGCGGCGAGCGCGTCGGAGAGGTAGTCGCCGTTCAGGTTCAGCGTGGCGATCACGTCGAACTCCTCGGGGCGGGTCAACACCTGCTGCAGCGTGATGTCGGCGATTGCGTCCTTGATCACCACCTTGCCGGCGGCGATCGCGGCCTTCTGCTCGGCGTTCGCGGCGGCCTCGCCCTGCTTGGCCTTGGTCCGCTCCCACTGGTCCCAGGTGTAGACCTTGTCGGCGAATTCGCGCTCGGCCAGGGCATAGCCCCAGTTGCGGAACGCGCCTTCGGTGAACTTCATGATGTTGCCCTTGTGCACCAGGGTCACCGACTTGCGGCCATTGGTGATGGCGTATTCGATGGCGGCGCGGATCAGGCGCTCGGAGCCGTCCCTGGAGACCGGCTTGATGCCGATGCCGGAGGATTCCGGGAAGCGGATCTTGCCGTATTCCTTCGGGAAGTGTTCCTTCAGCAGCGCGAGGATCTTCTTGTTGGCCTCGGTGCCCTGTTCGAACTCGATGCCGGCGTAGATGTCCTCGCAGTTCTCGCGGAAGATCACCATGTCGACCTTGCCCGGGTTCTTGACCGGGCTCGGCACGCCCTTGAACCAGCGCACCGGGCGCAGGCAGACGTACAGGTCGAGCATCTGGCGCAGCGCGACGTTCAGCGAGCGGATGCCGCCGCCGATCGGCGTGGTCAGCGGGCCCTTGATCGAGACCAGGTAGTCGCGGCAGGCTTGCACGGTGGCTTCCGGCAGCCAGGTGCCGAACTCGTCGTTCGACTTCTGGCCGGCGTAGACCTCCATCCAGTGGATCTTGCGCGCGCCGCCGTAGCACTTCGCCACCGCCGCATCGAACACGCGCACGCTGGCGCGCCAGATGTCGCGGCCGGTGCCATCGCCCTCGATGAACGGGATGATCGGGTTGTTCGGGACGGTCAACTTGCCGGCGTCGTCGATGGTGATCTTGGCGCCGTCAGCGGGGACTACGGGGGCTCCTGTGCTCATGGGGTTCCTCCTCGAAAAGGTGCCCGATGATAGGGTCGAAGCAGGGGCAGCGGGTGGGCTCAGGTCAAGCCGAGGGCAGGATTTTGGTCGAGGGCCCCGGCTGATCGGCCGGAGGCCGCCGATCGACGCCGGTCATCGCTTGCTGGTGGTCGGTTGCCGGCGGCAGGAGCTGGCGGCCGGAGAACTTGTGGGAGCGGCTTCAGCCGCGATCCTTTCCTGGCGGCCGCCGGAACGATCGCCGACAGCGTCGGCTCCCACGGGTTGACGGCTTGCGGGTCTTGCCGCCAACAACCAACCACCTGATTCGTACCAATCCTCATCGCCGATGGACCGGCGATGCGAAAAGCGTTCGGACAAGGTCCGAACCCACAGATGCCGCGAGCTTGCTGTGCGTGGGTTTGGACCATGTCCAAACGCTGTTGCGCTTGGGGCGCTCCCGCGATGAGGATTGGTACGAATCAGGACCAACCAACAACTGGCCCACACCCGCCCCTAGTGTCCCCTGCCATTGATTCGATGAATTATTTCCGCGCCGTTTGCCCCGAATGCGTCGTTGTTCGTCGTCGCCATAGCCCTGCCATGACCGCCGGTTCCCGCCCGCAACCAGTTGCGGGCGTCCAAGCCGGCGCGCGGCATGCCGCGCAAGCCGCCGGCTTTCACCCTCCTATCGCCTGGCCTCGAGCCAAAATGCATCGGAAATTTCTTCAACTTAATTACGGAACACCACACTAGTCCGCCGCTGCCCCCAGTTGCTCCGCTGGCGTGGGCGCGTTCTCGTGGACCACGCGCAACTCGCGTTGTGGGAAGGGCACGTCGATGCCGGCGGCGGAGAGCGTTTCCTTGAGCTGGCGCAGCAGGCTGGCGCGGGCGTCGAGGTAGTCGCCGGTGGCGACCCAGGGGCGGATGGCGAGGTCCACGCTGCTCTCGGCGAGCTTGTCGACCAGCAGTTGCGGCGGCGGATCGCGCAGCACGCGCGGGTCGGTGTCGAGCACCCCGCGGATGATGCGGAAGGCGCGGCCGATGTCGTCGCGGTAGGCGATGCCAACCACCAGGTCGATGCGCCGGGTATCTCGCGCGGTGTAGTTGAGGATCGCCTCGCTGGCGACCTTGTTGTTCGGCAGGATCAGCTCGCAGTTGTCCGGGGTCAGCAGCACGGTGTGCATCAGGCGCAGACTCTCCACCTTGCCGGTCTGGCCGCCGATGCCGATCAGATCGCCTGCGCGGAAGGGCTTCAGCAGGATCAGCATGACCCCGGCGGCGAGGTTCGACAGCGAGTCACGCAGTGCCAGCGCGATCGCCAGGCCCGCGGCGCCGAGCGCGGCGAGGATCGAGGTCATCGGCACGCCGGCCTGGTCGAGCGCGCCGACCACCACCACGACCACCATCGCGCCCGAGGCCAGGTTGCGCAGGAATTCGCGCAGCATGGCGTCCACGTTCATGCGTTCGAGCACGCGCGCGAGTACCCGCAGCGCCAGCCGCGACAGCCACAGCCCGCCGATCAGCACCAGCGCCGCGAGTGCCAGGCGCAGCGCGACCTCGGCTGCGAAGCTGGCCCACGGCAGGGCGAACAGGCGGTCGACCAGGTCTTTCATCCGCAGCGGTGGTTGAAGATCGCCTTCAGGCGCTGGCCCTCGCGGGTGAGCTTGCGCAGCTCGTCGCTGCGCGCCTTCAGTTGCGCCGCGTCGTTCGCCGCGATCTGCTCGCGGTAGTACTGGCAGGTGTCGGCGCGCGTCGCCGCCGCGCACTGGTCCTCGGCCCAGGCCTTGCCCGGCGGCGCCGCCGGCGCATTCGCCAACGGCAGCAGTTGGCGCGCCCGGTCGAGGTCGATCAGGGTACGCCGCGGGCGCGCGTCGCCGGTGAAATAGATGCTGCCGTCGGGCCGCACGCACTTGAACGAGGGCCGCGGTGCGCGGCCAGTGGCTGCCGGGCGGGCCCGGCTGGTGCCCGGGGATGCGGCCGTCGCCGCAGGTGCGGGCGTCGCGGCGGCACGCGCCTGGGCGGCGGTCGTCGGCGTGCGCAGCACACCGATCTGCCGGCCGGGGCAGGGGGAATCCTGATAGCTCACCACGCCGCCGGCCTGGCGGCACTTGTAGATGGTCGCGCCGAGTGCCGGAGTGGCCCAAAGGCACAGCGCGAAGACGGGGTAGAGGTATCGGAGCATGCGAAAAGTCTAGCCGGAATGCGGCGGCGCCGCCGCCGCGCACCGCAAGCGACCGCCTGCGCCTATGCTTGGTTCCCCCAAGGGCGCGGTCGCCAGCCGCTGCAGGGTCCGGAATCCCGCATGTCGACGACGCAACATCCCGATCTCCCGCGCATCCCCGGATACGCCGTCGAGGCGGCGCTGGGCTCCGGCGGCATGGCCACCGTGTACCGTGCGCGCCAGCTGGCGCTCGATCGTCCGGTGGCGATCAAGGTGCTGCGCGCCTACGGCCGCGAGGCGCCCGAGCTGATGCAGCGCTTCGAGCAGGAAGCCAAGCTGATCGCGGCGCTCGACCACCCCAATATCGTCGCGATCTACGAGGTCACGCGAACCGAAGAGGGCGATGCCTGCTACGTGATGCCGCTGTTCGAGCACGGCGATCTGGCCAGCCGGCCAAAGCCGATGGCCGAGAGCGAGATCCGCCGGGTGCTGGCGGCGGTGCTGGATGCGCTCGGCCACGCGCATGCCAAGGGCGTGGTGCACCGCGACGTCAAGCCGGCGAATGTGCTGTTCGATGCGCGCGGCAAGCCACTGCTGGCCGATTTCGGCGTAGCCCTGAAGGTCGCGAATCGCGAGCGCCTGACCTCGCACGGGCGCACCGTCGGCAGCTCGGAAACCATGAGCCCGGAGCAAGCGCGCGGCGATCCGGTCGATGGCCGCAGCGACCTTTACAGCGTGGGCTGCCTGGCCTACGAACTGCTGACCGGCTACCCGCCGTTCACTGGCGACGATTTCCTCCAGGTGGCGCTGCGCCACCAGCAGGAACCGGTGCCGCGGCTGCCTCCGCGGCTGTCGCACTGGCAGGCACTCATCGATCGCGCGCTGGCGAAGGCGCCGGAACAGCGCTACGCCGACGCCGCGGCGATGAGTGCGGCCCTGGAACAGATCGCACAGGCCCCGGCACGATCCACCCCGCGTCTGGCCGCCCCTTCGCCGGCATTGCTGGGGATTGCGGCGGCGCTGCTGGTGGCGCTCGGCGTCGGCGTTTGGTGGATCTTGCGCACTCCGCAGGAGACCCTGCCGGTGCAGGCAGTCGACGGAGTGGTCGCGCTGGATGCGGACACGGCACTGGGTCGCGCAGACGCAGCGATCGCCGCACGCCGCTGGTTCGACGGTAGCGCGGACAGTGCCGACGCCCTGCTGTTGCCGCTATTCGCCAGCGAACCGGTGGACGCTGCGGCCGTGGACCTGCGCGATCGCCTGCTGGAGCAGGCGAGTGCCGCGCTCGGCGCGGTTGACGACGCGAGCCTGGCGGCGCAACTGCCGCACTGGAGCGCTTTCGTGCGCGGCAGCCAGGCGACCCAGCTGCCGCCGGTGCAGGCGCTGATGGCAACACTCGAGGCGCGCTGGAAGCCGGCGCTGGAGGCGGCGCGCGCCGCGCGCGATCGCGCGCGTGCGGCGCACGAGGTGGAGCTGGCGGCGATGCTGCCGGTGCGCTCGCCGGCTTTCGCCGAAGTGGTCGATCTGGTCGCTGGCTTTCCCGCCAGTGGCGTGCCCTTCCGCGACGGCGACGGGCCGGAACTGCTGCTGATTCCGGGGGGGCGCGTGGCTGGAATCGCTGACCCCTTCGCCGTGACTCGTTTCGAGATCGCGCGCAGCGATTATCTGAAGTTCGTCGAGTCCAGCGGACGTCGCCCCGCCAGTTGTCGCGAGGGCGGGCGCAACGTGAACTGGCGCGAGCCGGGATTTCAGCAGGCAGGCAATGATCCGGTGGTCTGCGTCAGCCACGCGGACGCGGTGGCCTTTGCAGCCTGGCTGAGCCAGCGCACGGGCCGTCGATATCGCCTGCCGACGGCCGCCGAGTGGCGCGGTCTGAATGCAGCGGCACGGGTGGACAACTGCGCCAACCTGCGCGGCGAGAATCCGAACTGCGGCGACAGCTATCGGCATACCGCGCCGGGCGGGCATTTCGCCAGTGCGCCGGGAATGCCGGCGGACCTCGCCGGAAATGTCCGCGAATGGACCAGCGATTGCGAATACCAGAAAGTCGGTGCGGTCAAACGCCTCGGCACTTCGATCGGCAACCTGTTCCGCAAGGACGACAAGGACGCCAGCAAGCTGGTTTGTGTCGGCCGGCTGGCGCTGGGCAGCGGCTGGCGCGATGGCGAACTGGATCGCGCTGCCAGCGTTGAAAGCGAAGAGAGCGCCGCGGTCGATCGTGGATTCCGCCTGATCCGCGAGATTCGTTGACGCGCCGCTGGCGCGAGCGCAGCCTCGCGCCACCCCATTACCCGGCCCCTGCCATGAGCGCTTCCGACAACCTGCGCCCGCTGGAAAGCGGGATCACCCGCGACCTGACCAATCGCGTGACCTACGACGGCTACCTGCTGCTCGATCGCCTGCTGGATGCACAGCAGCCCCTGTCGCAACCGCCGCACCACGACGAAATGCTGTTCATCATCCAGCACCAGACCTCCGAATTGTGGATGAAACTGGTCATTCACGAACTCGAGGAGGCGATCGCGCGCCTGCGCGGCGACGATCTCGGCCCCTGCCTCAAGATCCTCGCGCGGGTCAAGCACATCCAGAAGCAGTTGTTCGAACAATGGGCCGTGCTGGAGACGCTCACGCCTTCGGAGTACATGCAGTTCCGCCACGTGCTGGGCCCGGCGAGCGGCTTCCAGTCCTTGCAGTACCGCATCATCGAATTCCTGCTGGGAAACAAGAATGCGGACATGCTGCCGGTATTCGATTACGCCCCGGCCCAGCGCGAACGCCTGCGCGCGGTTTTGCAATCGCCCAGCCTGTACGATGAATTCCTGCGCCACCTCGCGCGTGCGGGCCATGCGATCCCGGCACATTGCATCGAGCGCGATGTCGCGCGCCCGCACCAGCGCGAGCCGATGCTGATCCCGGTGCTCCAGCGGATCTACCAGGACCCGGACCAGTTCTGGTCCGAGTATCACCTGTGCGAGCAGCTGGTCGATGTCGAGGAGAGCTTCCAGCTCTGGCGTTTCCGCCACATGAAAACGGTGGAGCGCGTGATTGGCTATAAGCGCGGAACCGGTGGTTCCTCCGGCGTGGCTTTCCTCAAGCGCGCACTGGATCTCACATTCTTCCCGGAACTTCTGGAAGTCCGTACGGTCCTCGGCGGGCGAATCTGAATCGATGCCCAGGGGACTTGGAGTGACTCATTGTAAATACCCTTTTCATTCGGATTAATCAGGCGCAATATCCGCTCCGGCGTGAGCCCCAACCAATTTCTCGAATACGAGGTGAAACATGGCAATTGATCTGAGCGGCCTCAACGTCGCCGAACTCGAAAAGCTGATCGTCGACGCGAAGGCGCGTATCGAAGTGGTGAAGAAGCAGCAGTTCGCCGAACTGCGCCGCACCCTCGAAGCGCAGGCGCGCGATGCCGGCTTCGATATCTACGAACTGTTCGCTGGCGGCGCGCGTGCGCCGCGCGCTGCGGGCGGCGACAAGAAGGCGGTGGCCCCGAAGTATCGCAACCCGGAGAATGCCAGCCAGACCTGGACCGGTCGTGGCAAGCAGCCGGTGTGGGTGCGCGACGCGATTGCCGCCGGCAAGTCGCTGGAATCGATGGCGATCTGATCGCCCGCGTCAACGCTGCAAGCGACAAGGCCCGCAACCGCGGGCCTTGTCGTTTCTGCGATCCGGTTTCGTGCGTACCTGATTCGTACCAATCCTCATCGCGGGAGCGCCCCAAGAGCAACAGCGTTCGGACTAGGTCCAAACCCACGCACAGCAAGCTCGCGGCATCTGTGGGTCCGGACCTTGTCCGAACGCTTTTCGCATCGCCGGTCCATCGGCGATGAGGATTGGTACGAATCAGGTGTGCGTATTCGCCAAGGGAACCTCTGAACCAGTATCGCGAGCCGCGAGACTTGTTCAGAGGTTCCCAGGGTCCTGCCAGCTTGGCTGAATCGGCTTGCCGAGGTGGCGCCAGAACCGGCGCCCGCAATCCACGGCATGACCTCCGGCAGGTCATGACTTGATGCCCATTTGCCCGGCGCCGGACCGGCGCAGTCTTGGCCGGATGTGAAACCGCCAAGGAATCCGCGTGCTCCGGATCCGCGAACTCTGCAAGACCTACCCGAACGGTGTGCAGGCACTCAAGCAGGTCAGCCTGGATATTCCCACCGGCATGTTCGGGCTGCTCGGACCGAACGGTGCCGGCAAGTCCTCGCTGATGCGTACGCTGGCGACGTTGCAGGAGGCGGACAGCGGCAGCGTGCAGTTGGGCACCCTGGATGTCCTCAAGCAGAAGGACGAGGTGCGCCGCCTGCTCGGTTACCTGCCGCAGGATTTCGGGGTCTACCCGAAAGTCAGCGCCGAGGATCTGCTGGACCATTTCGCAGTGCTCAAGGGCTACCCCAACCGGCGCGAGCGTCGCGAAGTGGTGGACGCGCTGCTGCGCCAGGTGAACCTGTACGAGGCGCGCAAGCGCAAGCTCGGGACCTTCTCGGGCGGCATGCGCCAGCGTTTCGGCATCGCCCAGGCGCTGCTCGGGCAGCCCAGGCTGGTCATCGTCGACGAGCCGACCGCCGGTCTCGATCCGGAGGAGCGCAACCGCTTCCTCAACCTCCTCGCCGAAATCGGCGAGCAGGTGGTGGTGATCCTGTCCACCCATATCGTGGAGGATGTCACCGACCTCTGCCCGCGCATGGCGATCATCTCGCGCGGCGAGGTGCTGCAGACCGGCGAGCCGCTGAAGGCGATCGAGGCCTTGCGGGCGCGGGTCTGGCGCAAGGTGGTCGCGAAGGACGCACTGGCAGGCTACCAGGCCGCGCACAACGTGCTGTCCACCCGGCTGGTTGGCGGACGCCCGGTGATCCATGTCTACAGCGAGTCCCAGCCGGAGGAAGGCTTCGAGCAGATCGAGCCCGACCTGGAAGACGTCTATTTCCAGCGGCTGCGCGCCCACCAGAAGGCAGCCTGAGGCATGTTCGCAGAGTTCTTCCGCTTCGAGCTGCGCTTCCAGTTGCGCCAGCCGCTGCTGTGGGTGGTCGCCGGCGTCTTCGGCCTGCTGGCCTTCGGCGCCACCGCGTCCGATGCGGTGCAGGTCGGTGGCGCCATCGGCAATGTCTGGCGCAATGCGCCGTCCACCATCGTCACCACGATGGGCGTGTTCTCGCTGCTCGGCATGTTCCTGATCGCGATGTTCATCGCCGGGGCGATGCTGCGCGATTACGAACTCGGCACCGCTGACCTGTTCTTCGCCAGCCCGGTCAAGGCGCGCGACTACCTGCTCGGGCGCTTCGTGGCGGGCAGCGCGGCCTGCCTGCTGATCTACCTCGCGGTCGCGGCCGGCATGATGCTCGGCCAGGCGATGCCCTGGATCGACCCGCAGCGGCTCGGCCCCTTCTCGCTGCAGCCCTATGCCTGGGCGCTGGGCGTCATCGTGCTGCCGAACCTGCTGTTCGCCGGCGCACTGCTGGCCTTGCTGGCGGCGCTGACGCGCAGCCTGCTGGCGGTCTACCTCGGCCTGCTGGCCTTTTTCGTGCTGTGGATCATGGCCGGTGCACTGACCCAGGGGCTGGACAATGTCTGGATGGCGGCGCTGGTGGATCCCTTCGGCCTGCGCGCGATGGGCCGCGCGATGCGCTACTGGAGCACCGAGGAGCGCAACACGCGGTTGCCGGAGCTGCTTGGATTCGTGCTCGCCAACCGCGCGCTGTGGGGCGCGCTCGCGCTGGCCATGGTGTACGCCATGCTGCGCCTGTTCTCGCCCACCCGCAGCGGCACCGGGCCCGCGCGCAAGCCCACCAGGCCCGTCGCCCCGGTGGCAGCTTCGCCGGCGCTAATGGCGGCTCTGCCGGCCATGTCCTCAGCGGCGCCACGTTTCGATGCCCGCAGCGCCTTCGCGATGTTCCGCCAGCAACTGGTGTTCGACACCCTCGGCGTGCTGCGCAGCGTGCCTTTCCTGGTGATGTTGCTGTTCGCGGTGATCCTGTTCCTCAACAACGCCCGCTTCACCGAGCGCATGTTCGAGACCGAGGTGTACCCGGTCACCTACATCATGCTCGACGTGATGCGCGGCAACATGAGCCTGTTCCTGTTCCTGATCGTCGTGTTCTATGCCGGCGAGCTGATCTTCAAGGAACGCCAGGCGCGGTTGGCGGACGTGGTCGATGCCATGCCGGTGCCCAACTTCGTGCCACTGGCCGCCAAGTGCGGCGCCTTGCTGGCCGTGGTGCTGGTGTTCGCGCTGGTCAACGCGGCCTGCGGCATGCTGTTCCAACTGGTCAATGGCTACACCCGGCTGGAGCCAGGCCTGTACCTCTCGGCGCTGGCGATTGGCGTGGTGCCGTTCGTGCTCATCGGGCTGCTCTCGCTGGCGCTGATGGTCTACACCCAGCACAAGTTCGTCGGCTACCTGGTGGTGATCCTGGTGTTCCTGGCGCAGACCGTGCTCGGCCTGCTCAACTACGACCACAATCTGTACAACTTCGCAGGTGCCCCAGGCACACCGTACTCGGCGATGAACGGCTGGGGTCATTACCTGACCGGCTGGGCCTGGTTCTCGGGCTACTGGGTGCTGTTCACCCTGATGTTGCTGTGGCTGGCTGCGGCGCTGTGGACCCGCGGACAGGTGGCGACCTGGCGCGAACGCCTGCGCCTGGCCGGACGCCAGTTGCGCGGGCCGTTGGGGGTTGCGCTGGCCCTGACCGGCGTCGCGTGGGCCGCCAGCGGCACCTGGATCGGCTACAACACCAACGTCCTGAACACCTATCGCCCGGGCGATGAAGCGCTCGACCTGCAGGCGCGCTATGAGCGCGAGTACGCGCAGTTCCAGGACTTGGCGCAACCGCGCATCCGTGCGGTCCGCGCGGATGTCGACCTGCGCCCCGAGTCGCGCCAGGCGACCATTCGTGGCGAATACCGCTTGCATAACCCGCATGCCGCGCCGATCGCCGAGTTGCACATCGTGCTGCCCGAACAGATCAGGCTGACCGAGCTGCGGCTGCCTGGCGCGCAGCTGCTCAAGTTCGACCAGCCGCTCGGCTATCGCATCTACCGCCTCGCCGATCCTCTGCAGCCGGGCGCGGAACTCGCGATGGGCTTCACCATCGCCGGGGGCGAGCGCGGCTTCGGCAACAACATCCTGCAGACCGCCATCGTCGACAACGGCAGCTTCTTCAACTCCAGCGTGTTCCCGGGCTTCGGCTACGATCACCGGCGGCAGATCGTGGACCGCAACGAACGGCGCAAGCGCGGCCTGGGCGAACCCCGGCGCATGCCGAAGCTGGAGGACGTCGCTGCGCGCGGCAGCACCTACATCAGCGACGATGCCGACTGGATCGAATTCGCCACCAGCGTATGCACCGCGCCAGACCAGATCGCGCTGGCGCCGGGCTACCTGGTGCGCGAGTTCCAGCGCGACGGCCGGCGCTGCTTCGAGTACGCGATGGACCGGCCGATGCTGCCCTTCTTCGCATATCTCTCGGCGCGTTGGCAGGTGCGCCGCGATGCCTGGAAGGACATCCCGATCGAGGTCTATTACGACGCCGCGCACCCCTACAACGTGGAGCGCATGATCGAAGGGGTCAAGGACTCGCTGGACTATTTCACCGCTGAGTTCTCGCCCTACCAGCACCGCCAGGTGCGCATCCTCGAGTTCCCGCGCTACGCGCGCTTCGCGCAGAGCTTCGCCAACACCATCCCGTTCTCCGAATCGAGCGGGTTCATTGCCGATTTGCGCGATGCGCAGGCACTGGACTACGTCTACTACGTCACCGCACACGAAGTCGCGCACCAGTGGTGGGCGCACCAGGTGATCGGCGCCAACCAGCAGGGCTCCACCATGCTCAGCGAATCGCTCTCACAGTATTCGGCGCTGATGGTGATGGAGCGCAAGTACGGCCGCGCGAAGATGCGCAAGTTCCTGCGCTACGAACTCGACAACTACCTGTCCAACCGCGGCGGCGAGGTGGTCGAGGAGCTGCCGTTGTACCGCGTCGAGAACCAGCCCTACATTCATTACCGCAAGGGCTCGCTGGTGTTCTACCGCCTGCGCGAGGAGATCGGCGAGGCCGCGCTGAACCGGGCGCTGGCGCGCCTCCTCCGGGACAAGGCCTTCCAGCAGCCGCCCTACACCAACTCGTTGGAATTGCTCGACTACATCCGTGCCGAGGCGGGCCCGCAGCATGCGGAGCTGATCGCCGACCTGTTCGAGAAGATCAGCTTCTACGACAACCGCGTCCTGGCGGCGACCGCGAGCCGACGCGGCGATGGCAAGTACGTGCTCAACCTGGAACTCAAGGCCTCCAAGCTGTACTCCGACGGCCTCGGCAAGGAGACCGCGGGCGCGCTCGATGACTGGATCGAGATCGGTGTGTTCGCCCGCGAGCCCGGCGCGGATGAGTCCGACGAAAAGGTCCTGCTGCTCGAGCGCAGGCGCGTGCGCGAGGGCGAGCTCAAGGTCGAGCTGGTGGTCGACGAACTGCCCTACGAGGCCGGTATCGACCCCTACAACAAGCTGATCGACCGGGTGCCTGCGGACAATCGCAAGCGAGTGGAGCTGCGTTGAGGTGGGTCCCGGCGCGCGGCCCAGGGAACACTTCAGAGGTTCCCTAGCGCTCCGCGCCTTCCCAATCCTTCAGGTTGTAGTTCTTCAGGATCTCAGCGAGCTTGCCGCTGGCGCGCAGTTGCGCGGTGCCCTTGCCGAACATGTCGGCATAGGCGCGTCCGCGCGGATCCGCCGGGGTGCAGGCGATGTAGACCTCCTCGGGCTCGCCGGTCTCGCCCAGCGAGATCACCCGGCCGGGTTCCATCTTGGCCTGCTCCAGCGCGTAGGCGAGCACATTGCGGTCTTCGATGATGGTGTCCACCCGCCGCCCGATCAGGCGGGCGAGCAGGCGCACGATGCCGCGACCCACCGCCGGGACCACCTCGAGCCGGTTCGCGTCCCCCTTGTGCTGCTCGATGTAGGCATCCAGCTCATCGCCGTAGCTGTATTCCTCGAGGATGCCGATCTTGACCGTGTCCAGGCTGGCGACGCCGTCGAAGCGCCATTTCTGCTCGGCCAGGCCCCAGAACACGTTGCCCGACGGGCCCCAGCCCACATCGGGGAACTCGAATCCTTCGGCATCGGACTTGTAGGCGCCGACCACGCAGTCGGCGCTGCCGGAGCGCACCACGTCGAGCGCATTGGCCCAGGGCATGGTGCGGTACTGAATCGTGTGGCCGTTGGCCTCGGCGATCGCCTTCGCCATGTCGACCATGTAGCCGCCGGGGTTCATCTCGGAGCCGCCACTGTAGGGCAGCCAGGGATCTGCGCGGATGCGGATCTCGTCCGCGAGCAGCGGAGTGCTCGCCAGCAGCGAGCCCAATACCATCCAGCGTGCGACGCGACCTTGCAGCATGGCGCAACCCCCCGAATCCGCATGGCGATCAGGCATGCCTGCCGGGTACGGCGACAGGCGGTTGCCCCGAGCATAACCTGTTTGCGATTCCACACCAGCTATCGAAAGTGTGACTTGACGGGTCGCCACCCCGGTGGGGAACGGCCGCGACGAATGACTTTCGGCAGCTTGTCCTCAAGGCCGATGCGGAGCAGTATTCCGATACAGAACGTTCTGTATAGAAATAGCCATGTCCAGGCCACCGAGAGCGCGCAAGAAGGTACTCGATGCCGCCGAGCGCATCGTCAAGGCGCGCGGAGCAGCCAACCTGACCTTCGAGGAACTGGTCCAGGAAAGCGGAATCTCGCGCGGCGGCATCACCTACCACTTCGCCACCAAGGACGAATTGCTGCGCGCGCTGATCGAGCGCGACCTGGAGCAGGGCAAGGCCGAGGAAGCGAGGTTCCGTACTGCCGCGGGCGACGGCCCAGCCGCCGAGCTGATCGCCCAGATCCGCGCCTGGAGCCAGCCGGACGCCGATCGCAAGCGCTTTGTTGCCGGCATGCTGAGCGCAGTCGCGCACGATCCGGGCTTGCTCGATCCGATCCGCTGCCATCATCAGGCCGAGTGCGCGGGCCGCACCTGGGACGAGGCCGGCATCCGCGTCGCCATCCTCAAGCTGGCGGCTGCGGGCATGTTCTGGAGTGAATTCTTCGGCTGCAGCGAAGTGCCGTCCGAACAGCGTCCGCGCGTGATCGCGGAGCTGGGCGCGCCAGTGGACCTGGCGTGGGTGCCCGCCACGCCCGCGCCGCTCGCACCGGTCCCCGCGCCACGGGCGCGCGCACGCCGCTGAGCACCTCGGCGTCACCCATTCCAATCGATACGCATACCACGAAGAACACACCATGACCCGGATCCTGAAACCCGCTGTCCTGATCGCCGCATCATTGCTCGCCGCCTGCGGCGGGAGCGGCGGCCCGCCCGAGGGCGGCATGCAGATGCCGCCGACCCCGGTCAATGTCGCCGAGGTGGTCAACCGCCCGGTGACCGAATGGGACGAGTTCAACGGCCGCTTCGTGGCCGTCGAGCGGGTCGACATCCGCCCACGCATCCAGGGCTACATCACGCGCATCGCCTTCACCGAGGGCGCCGAGGTGGCCAAGGGCGATCTGCTGGTGGAGATCGACGACCGCGAGTACCGCGCCGCGCTTGCCCGCGCCGAGGCCGAGGTCAAGCGCGCGCAGACTCGCGTGGTGCGCGCCGAGCGCGACATCGAGCGCGGGCGCAAGCTGGTCGCGGCCAAGGCGATGTCCACCGAGGAATGGGACCAGCGCGAGGCCGAGCTGGCGCAGGCCAAGGCCGATGTCGCCGCGATGCAGGCCGCCGCGGCGCAGGCGCGCCTCAACGTCGACTTCACCCGGGTCACCGCGCCGATCAGCGGGCGTGTGGGCGCGGCGATGATCACCACCGGCAACCTGGTCGATCCCAGCGCGCTGCTCACGACGATGGTCTCGCTCGACCCGATCCAGGTCTATTTCGAGGGCGACGAACGCCCCTTCCCTGCGCACCCAGGGCGAGGGCAAGGTGATCGGCCGCGCGGTGCGCATCGGCCTGGCCAACGAGCAAGGTTACCCGCACGAGGGCGTGCTCGACTTCGTCGACAACCAGTTGGATCCGTCCAGCGGCACGATCCGTGCGCGCGCTGAACTGGCCAACCCGGAACGCCGCTACACGCCGGGGCTGTTCGCGCGGGTGCAGCTGACCGGCGGCGCCGAGCGCCAGGCCCTGCTGATCCACGACCAGGCCGTGCTCACCGACCAGGACCGCAAGTACGTCTACGTGGTCGGCGAGGGCAACAGCGCGCAGCGCAAGGATGTGGTCCTCGGCGGCAGCGTGGACGGCTTGCGCATTGTCGAATCCGGCCTCGCCGCGGGCGACCGAGTGGTGGTCAACGGCATGAAGAAAATCTTCTTCCCCGGCGCCCCGCTGCAGCCGGTGGAGGTGCCGATGGACGCGCCGAACACGGTGGTGGAGCAGGCGGCGGCGCAGGGTGCGCAGGCGGGTGGGATGTGAAGTGCCAGAAGCGGGGCAGGGGTCAGGGGGCAGGGGACCTGCCGGGCGGCTTCGGTCCCGGCGCGCGAGGTGCGCTGGCTTGCATCGCCCGAAATCGAATCGCCTCAAGGTCTGATGGGGCCGCGCAGCAGGTCCCCTGCCCCCTGACCCCCGCCCCGCTCTTGCGCCGCTGAGCCCCACGACATCGAGTCCCCCAATGGCCCACGCCGACTTTTCCAAGATTTTCGTCGACCGCCCGATCCTCGCGGCGGTGCTGTCGTTGCTGGTGTTTCTCGCCGGCGCGGTGGCGATTCCGAACCTGCCGATCAGCGAGTACCCGGATGTGGTGCCGCCGTCGGTGCAGGTGACCGCGATCTACCCGGGCGCCAATCCCAAGACCATCGCCGAGACCGTCGCCGCGCCGATCGAGGAGGCGGTCAACGGCGTAGAAGGCATGATCTACATGAAGTCCACCGCGGGCTCCGACGGCACCATGCTGCTGACGGTGACCTTCCGCGGCGGCACCGACATCGACCTCGCCACGGTGCAGGTGCAGAACCGCGTCGCGCAGGCCTTGCCGCGCCTGCCCGAAAGCGTGCGCCAGCTCGGCGTGACCACCGTGAAGTCCTCGCCGAACCTGACCATGGTGGTGCACGTCACCAGCCCGGACCAGCGCTACGACGGCCTGTACCTGTCGAACTTCGCGAACTTGCGGGTGCGCGATGAGCTGGCGCGCATCGAAGGCGTCGGCCAGGCGATTGCCTTCGGCGCCGGCAATTACTCGATGCGCGTGTGGATCGATCCGGACAAGGCCGCGGCGCGCGAGCTGACCGCCGGCGACATCATCGGCGCCATCCGCGAGCAGAACCTGGAGGTCTCCGCCGGCACCATCGGCGGGCCGCCGCATCCGGACAGCGCGATGCAGTTCTCGATCAATGCGCAGGGTCGCTTGAACACGGTCGAGGAATTCGGCGAGATCGTGCTCAAGGCGGGCCGGCAGGGCGAGATCACGCGGCTGAGGGATGTCGCGCGGATCGAGCTCGGCTCGAACAGCTACACGATCAATTCGCTGCTGAACAACCAGAACGCCGCGGCGATCGTGATCTTCGAGGCGCCGGGCGCGAACACCATCGAACTCTCGGATGCCATCCGCGCCAAGATGGCCGAACTGCAGAAGGGCTTTCCGCAGGGCGTCGAGTGGAGCGTGATGTACGACCCGACGGTGTTCGTGCGCCAGTCGATCAAGTCGGTCGTGACCACCTTGCTGGAAGCGGTGGCGCTGGTGGTGCTGGTGGTGGTGGTGTTCCTGCAGACCTGGCGTGCATCGATCATCCCGCTGCTGGCGGTGCCGGTCAGCGTGATCGGCACCTTCGCGGTACTCTGGCTGCTCGGCTACTCGATCAACGTGCTGACCCTGTTCGGCCTGGTGCTGGCGATCGGCATCGTGGTCGACGACGCGATCGTGGTGGTCGAGAACGTCGAGCGCCACATCGAGGACGGCATGACGCCGCGCGATGCCGCGCACAAGGCGATGCAGGAGGTCTCCGGGCCGATCGTCGCGATCTCGCTGGTGCTCGCCAGCGTGTTCGTGCCGCTGGCCTTCATCGGCGGCGTGTCCGGCCAGTTCTACAGCCAGTTCGCGATCACCATCGCCGCTTCGGTGCTGATCAGCGCTTTCAACTCGTTGACCCTGTCCCCGGCGTTGTCGGCAGTACTGTTGCAACCGCGCGGCGCGCGCAAGGACGCCCTCGGAAAGCTCATCGAACGCGTGTTCGGCCGCTTCTTCGGCTGGTTCAACGCGCGCTTCAAGCGCGCCAGCGGGCGCTATTCCGGGCGCATCGGCCACACCATCGCGCGTGCGCCGCGGCTGATGGTGGTCTACGGTTTGCTGATCGGCCTGACCGCCTATGCCTTCACCCTGGTGCCGTCCGGCTTCATCCCGACCCAGGACAAGCAATACCTGTTCGCCGCGCTGCAGTTGCCCGAGGGCGCCACGCTCAAGCGCACCGAGGCGGCGATGCGCCGGATGGGCGAGATGGCGCTGGCCACGCCGGGGGTGGAGAGCGTGGTCCAGTTTCCGGGCCTGAATGCGGTGCACTTCGTCAACACCAGCAATGCCGGGCTGATGTTCGTCGGCATCACGCCGCAGAACGAGCGCGACATCAGCGCGGCCGAGATCGCAGGCATGCTGAACGGCCAGTTCTCGCAGATCCAGGACGGCCTGGCCTTCGCCCTGCTGCCGCCGCCGGTGCTCGGCCTGGGCAATTCGGCGGGCGTGGAAACCTATGTGCAGGACCGCAGCGCGGCCGGTTATGGCGAGCTCAACAACCAGGTGCAGGCGCTGTCCGGCGCGCTGCGCGGCACGCCCGGTTTTGATCCTTACGCGGTGTTCTCCTCCTTCCAGGCGAATGTGCCGCAGCTGGATGCCAGCGTCGACCGCATCAAGGCCAAGGAGCAGGGCCTGGCGCTGACCGAGATCTACACCGCGTTGCAGGTCTACCTCGGCTCCGCCTACGTCAACGACTTCAACCTGTTCGGACGCACCTACAGCGTCTATGCGCAGGCCGACGCGGACTTCCGCGACCAGGTCGAGGACATCTCGCGGATCAAGGTACGCAACGCGGCCGGGCAGATGGTGCCGATTGGCTCGCTGGTGGAGGTGACCCCGAGCTTCGGTCCGGACCCGGTGGTGCGCTACAACGGCTATCCGGCGGCCGATTTGCAGGCCGGCATCAACCCGGCGCTGATGTCGAGCCAGCAGGCCATCGCACAGATCAAGACCATGGCCGCCGGGATGTTGCCGCAGGGCATGCAGATCGAATGGACCGGCCTCACCTTCCAGGAGGCCACCCAGGGCTCGCTGGCGCTGCTGGTGTTCCCCTTGTGCGTGCTGCTGGTCTACATGGTGCTGGCGGCGCTGTACGAGAGCTGGACCCTGCCGCTGGCGGTGATCCTGATCGTGCCGATGTGCCTGCTGAGCGCCATCGGCGGCATCTGGCTGCTGAACTTCATCAGCGGGACCTGGTTCGGCATTTCGATCGGCATGGGCTGGATCCTGCCGCCGCCAATGAGCGTGCCGCCGACCTTCATCGACAACAACATCTTCACCCAGATAGGACTGGTCGTGCTGATGGGCCTGGCGTGCAAGAACGCGATCCTGATCGTCGAGTTCGCGCGCGACCTGGAAGAGGAGGGCATGGGCATCGTCGACGCCGCGATCGAAGCCTGCCATTTGCGCCTGCGCCCGATCCTGATGACCAGCTTCGCCTTCATCATGGGCGTGCTGCCATTGGTCTTCGCCAGCGGCGCCGGCGCCGAAGTGCGTCACGTCATGGGTGTCACCGTGTTCGCCGGCATGCTCGGCGTGACCTTCTTCGGCCTGTTCTTCACCCCGGTGTTTTATGTGGTGTTGCGCAAGTGGGCGGAGCGCGGCGCAGCACCGGCGCGGGCGGAGGTGGGTCATGGCTGAGCTACGCGCTGGAAACGGCTTTCCGGTGAAGAGCATGGGTCCGCAAAGGACGCAAAGGACGCAAAGAGAGCAGCAGCGCATGGATAACTTACCGAGTCCGCCAGTCGATCGCCGGGGACGCTTTTCCTTTGCGTTCTTTGCGTCCTTTGCGGACAAAAAGAGCAGCCCGGCCCGGGCACTGGGGCTGGGACTTGCATCGCTCGTCCTCGCCGCCTGCAACGTCGGCCCCGAATACGTGCGTCCGGATGCGGACATCGCGCCGCGCTTCGACCAGGCGCAGGCTGAGGCCTTCCCGCACACGGCGGTCGGTACGCAGGTGTGGAAGTCCTTCAACGAGCCGGAGCTGGATGCGCTGATCGCGCGGGCGCTCGCGGCCAACACTTCGATCGCGCAGGCGCTGGCGCGGCTGGACGAGACGCGTTCGCTGGCCGGCCTGAGCTTCTACAGCCTGTTCCCGACGACCACGTCGGGTGCCGATGCCGAGCGCAGCGATCCGTCGGGCGAGGACCCGTTCATCCCGGCCGACCAGCAGCGCACCGACACCTACCGCGCCGGCTTCGACCTCTCCTGGGAGATCGATCTGTTCGGTTCGCTCAGGCGCCAGAGCGAGGCGATCTACCGCGAGGTGGATGCGCGCTCGGCGGCGCTGGATGCGATGCGGCTGTCGGTGGTGGCCGAGACCGCGCAGGCCTACTTCGCCTGGCGCGGTGCGCAGGCGCGCCTCGCGGTGCAGCAGCGCAACCTGGCCAACCTGAGCGAAAACCTCGACATCCTGCGCAAGCAGCTGGACGCCGGCCGCGGCACCGAGCTGGACGTGGCGCGCGCCAATGCGCTCGGCCTGTCGGTGGCGGCGCAGGTGCCGCTGACCCGGGCCGAGGTGGTGCGCCAGGAGCAGCGCCTGGCGGTGCTCACGGCGCAACCGGTGGCCAGCCTGCGCAAGCAACTGGCGCCGACCAAGGCGCTGCCCCAACTGCCGGCGATGGTGCCGGTGGGCACGCCGGAGCAATGGCTGGCGCGTCGGCCGGATGTGCGCGAAGCCGATCGCACGCTGGCTGCCGAGGTCTCGCGCATCGGCGTCGAAACCGCCGAGTTCTATCCCAAGCTGACCCTGCTCGGCGGCTTCGGCGCCACCGCGCAGTCCTTGCGCAATCTCGGCGACAGCGAGGCGCAGCGCTGGCGCTTCGGGCCGTCGCTGAGCTGGAGCTTCCTCGACTTCGGCCGGGTGCGCCAGCGCGTGCTGGCGCAGCGCGCACGCGCCGACGGCGCGATCGCCGCCTACCAGGAAGCCTGGCTCAAGGCGCTGGAGGAGACCGAAAACGCGATGGCCGGCTACCGCGCGGCGAACGAATCGGCGCAGGCGCTGGAACTGGCGGTCAGCGAAAGCCGCAAGGCGGCGGACCTGGCGCGCCTGCGTTTTGACGCCGGTGCCAGCGACTACCTCGCAGTGCTCGACGCAGAGCGTTCCCTGCTCGATTTCGAGGATCGCCTGGCCGAGGCCAGCACCCGCCGCGCGACCACCCTGGCGGCGCTGTACAAGGCGCTCGCGGGGGATTTCGCGCAGTAGCGGCGCGGCGCGCACTGGCCGCGCGCGCACCATCGTGGCAATGTCGACGCAGCACGGCAGCGGTGGAGGCGAGATGCTGGCGATGATCCCGGACGGACGCACCGACAAGGTCCACGAGCACCTCGCGGCCGGGGGCGCGGCCGACATCGAGATCGGCGGCGCCAGCCTGTTGCAGTGGTGCGCGCACCATGGCGATGTCAGCGCCCTGCGCCTGCTGCTGATGCACGGCGCACGCATCGATTCGCTCGGCGCCAACCTGGATCTCGGCGGTGCAGCTTTCCACGGTCACTGGCAACTGGTCGAGTTCCTGCTGGAGCAGGGCGCGGATCCGCGCCATGCCGATCCGGCGACTGGCGAGACCGCGCTGCACCTCGCGCTGTCGCGCGCCAACCGCCCACGGCGCTTGCGGATCGTGCGTGCGCTGCTGGCCGCGGGCGCGGACCCGAACGCGCCGACGATGGCCGGCGTGGACACTGGCGCCTTCATGCGCGATAGCCGCACGCGCGGCGAGACTCCCTTGCATCGCGCGGCCGCCTTCGCCGATGCGTCGACCATCGAGTGCCTGCTCGCGGCCGGCGCCGATCCGGCGCGTACCGACGCGCACGGCGACTCGCCCCTGTCCTGGGCCAGCTGGCACCTGCGGCCCGCCGCCGTCTTGCGATTGCTCTGTTTCGGTCCGCACCGGCTGCACCCGGACAACGACTCCAGCTACGATCACGGCCAGGGCTGGCAGCTGTCCGAACGCTGAGCCCGACGCTCGCACAACCGCGGGACCTGCGCGCCTTGAGCACCCAATCGCAATCGCAGCCGCCGACCCGTCCGACGCCCCTGCCCAGCCTCGCGGGCGTGCCGCTGACCCAGGTGGACGCCGAGCGCAGCGACACCCTCGCGGCGGAGCTGCAGGTGGGCCAGCGCATCGGGCCATTCGAGCTCAAGCGCCTGCTCGGCGCGGGCGGCATGGGCCAGGTGTTCCTCGCCGATCAGCTGCACCCGGTGCAGCGCCAGGTGGCGCTCAAGTTCATGCAGCACCGCCTCGCCAGCGACCACGCGGCGGTGCGTTTCGAGATCGAACGCCAGGCGCTGGCGCGCATGAGCCATCCGGCGATCGCCCAGGTGTTCGAGGCCGGCGCCACCGCCGACGGTTTCCCGTACCTGGCGATGGAGTACGTGCCGGGCGAGCCGATCACCAGCTATTGCCGCATCCATGGACTGGACCTGCGCGCGCGCCTGGGGCTGTTCATCGACGCCGCCCGCGGGGTGCAGCACGCGCACCAGAAGCACATCCTGCACCTCGACCTGAAGCCGGCCAACCTGCTGGTCAGCGAGGTGGATGGCAAGCCGCATCCGAAGATCATCGACTTTGGCCTGGCGGTGTCGGCCGTGCGCATTCCCGGCCAACGCAACAGTTTCGCGCTGGCCGGCACGCCGGGCTACATGAGTCCGGAGCAGGCGGGTGTGCGCTATGGGCCGGTCGAGGCGGACGTCGATGCGCGCAGCGATGTCTACGCGCTCGGCGTGGTGCTGTACCAACTGGTGGCCGGCGCGCCGCCCTTCCTCGCCAGCCAGTTCAGCGAGAGCAGCAGCGAGGAGCTGCGGCGGCACTTCGACCAGCATCCGGTGATGCCGCCGAGCGAACGCCTGCGCCTGACCGACGATCCACGCGGCGCGCGCGATGTTGCCGGCGACCTCGATGCGATCGTCGCGCGCGCCATGCATCGCGAGCACGATGCGCGCTACGAGTCGGTGGCGGAGCTGGTGGACGAGCTGCAACGCTGGCTGGAGCACCGCCCGGTGCGGGCCCGACCGGTCACGCGCACCCACCGCGCGCGGCTGTACCTGCGGCGCAACCGGCTGCAGGTCGGGGTAGCGAGCGCCTTGACCCTGACGCTGGCGGCGGGCTTCGCGACCGCCACCTGGGGCTTGCTGCAGGCGCGCCAGGAGCGCGACCTGGCGGCCGCACGCCAGCACGAGCTGGAGCGTGTCAGCGAGTTCCAGCAATCGATGCTGAGCGGACTCGATCCGGCGCAGCTCGGCCTGTCGCTGAAGGCCAGCTTGCAGCAGCAACTGGCGGCCTCGCTGAAGGGCAACCCCGAGGCGCCCGCGCGCCTGACCGAGTTCGAACGCTCCCTGGCGCTCGCCAACCCCACCGAGGCCGCACGCCAGCTGATCGACACGCAGCTGTTGCGACGCGGGCTGCAGGCGGTCGCCAGTGAGCTGGCCGATCAACCGCAAGTGGCCGCGGAGCTGCGCATCGCCATCGCCAACGCTTACCTTGCCGCGGGCGCCTACGCGGCCGCACTCGATGCCGCGGACCTGGCCCTCGCTGACCTCGCACCTCTGCTCGGCCCGCACCATCCGAAACCCCTGTCGGCGCGCTTGTTGCGCGCCCAGCTGATGAAGCAACTCGGACGCGGGCGCGAGGACCTGCCCGCACTGGCTCGGCTCATCGCCGACGCTCGCGAGGCCGGCGAAGCGGGTGCCCAGGTGGCGCTGGATGCGGGAATGCTGCAATCCGAAACCCGCGCACTGGAGATGGGCGAACTGGCGGACGGCGTGCGCATGGGTGCGGACCTGCTGAAGGCCTACGAGGCACGCTTCGGTGCCGATGCGCCCGAGACGATTGCGGCGCTGCAAGTGCAGGCGGCCCTGGTGGCGCGCAAAGATGGTCACGCCGCCGCGACACCCTTGTTCGAACGCGCGATGGCTGCGCTCGAACGGCGTCTCGGCGAGCAGAGTCCGCGTACCATCGCGGCGATCGAACTGCTCGGCAACAACCTGGGAATGCAGGGCGAGTTCGCGCGCGCGCTTCCGCTGCACCGGCGCGCCGCCGAGCTGCGCCGGCAGGTGCAGGGCGACCAGCACCCGCAGACACTGCAGGCGCGCAACAGCCTGGCGATCACACTCTCGCGGACCGGGGAGTTGGCGCCGGCGATCAAGATTGCACGCGAGGTCCTCGAACTGCGCACCCGCTCGCTCGGGCGCGATCATCCGCAGACCCTGCGCAGCATGCTCAACCTCGGTGCCTTCCTGGCCCACGCGGACGACATCGAAGGCGCCGCCGCGATCACGCGCGAGTGCTACGAGCGGCGCAAGGCGGCGCTCGGGCCGGACAATCCGGATGTCTACACCGCCGGCCTGAACCTGGCCGACTTCGAGATCATTCGCGGCAAGGCCAGCGAAGGGCTGCGCCTGGCCGAGGAGGCCCATGCGCAGCGCTCACGCCTGCTCGGGCCCGACCACGGAGACACGCTTGTCGCGGAGGGATTGCTCGGCCGCGCACTGGCCGCCGCCGGCGAGTATCGCCGGGCGATCCCGTTGCTCGAAGCCACCGTTGCCGACGCCGAAGAGAGCGAGCGAGCGCAGGCCATGGCCGCCTGGTACCTCGCGCTGGCCTATCGTGGCGTCGGGCGTGCAGCCGAAGCACAGGCACTCATCCACAGCCGCACGGCCGGCCTGTTCGAAGCCACCCACGACGAGCTGAATCCGCCCGAGCGCCATGCGCTGGCGCAACTGAAGGAGTACCTGAAGCAATGACCTGGCTCGTTACCGGCGCCAGCCGCGGCCTGGGCCGCGAACTGGCGTTACAACTGGCCGAGCGCGGCTTCGCGGTGCTCGCCTGCGCGCGGGACGCTGCCGCGCTGGCCGGGATGGCGGCGCACCCCTCCGGGCGCATTCGCGCGTTGCCGCTGGACCTCGGCGACGCCGCCGCACTGACACCCGCGCTGCACGCGGCGCTACACCAGGTGGAGCGGGTCGACGGCGTGATCAACAACGCCGGGATCGGCAGCTACAAGCCATTCGCCGACCATTCCGAGGCCGAACTGCGGTCCATCCTGCAGGTCAACCTCGGCGCGGTGATGCAGATCTGCCACGCGGTGCTGCCGCGGATGCGCGCGCAAGGCGCCGGGTACATCGTCAACATCGGCTCCGACCTCGCGCGCCGGCCGCTCGCCAACATGGCCGCGTACGTGGCCAGCAAGCATGGCCTCGCCGGCTTCAGCCACTCGCTGCTGCGCGAGGTCAAGGACGCCGGCATCAAGGTCAGCCTGGTCAACCCAGGGATCATCGACACCGGCTTCGGCGGCGGCATCGAAGGCAGCCGCGACCCCGCCGCCAGCCTGCATCCCGCCGCGCTCGCGCGGCTGATCCTGGACAGCGTGCTGCAGCCCGGCAGCGTGCTGGTGGATGAGCTGACGGTGCATCCGCTCGGGCAGGAATTCTGACGGGGCCGCGGTTGCTTATGAAACAAAAGACATTTATCCGCAAAGGACGCAAAGGACGCAAAGTAGAGCCAAATCGCTTACCGGATATGCGGGGCATGGGGATGCTGCGCAACCCAGGAGGCTTCTGCCTTCATTGCGTCCTTTGCGGACCAAAGAGCGGGCATGGGTACGCGACAGTTTGATGCGCGAATGAGCGCATCGGTAGGAAGACTGGGACTCGCACAGGTCTGCCGGGGTGCGAGCTTCGCAACAACCAACAACCAACAACCAACAACCAACAACCGGCCCGTCACCATTCGCCTGCCCGCGGGGCGATACTGGCCAGTCAACTCACCACACGAACCGCCATGGCCCTGCACCCCGTCGATCCCGATGCGCCCGCGTTCACCCGTCGCTTCGTCAACCTCGCCGATGCGCGCCTCGGGGCGCAGGCGCTGATCGCCAGCGATGATTTCTTCGCCGACAAGCAGCGCATGCTGAATCCGGAGCCGGCGCAGTTCATCCCCGGCAAGTACGACGACAACGGCAAGTGGATGGACGGCTGGGAGAGTCGGCGCAAGCGCGGTCCGGGGCACGACTGGTGCGTCGTGCGCCTGGCGCGGCCCGGGGTGATCGTCGGAGTCGATCTCGACACCAGTCACTTCACCGGCAATTTCCCGCCCTCGGCGTCGATCGAAGGGCGCGATGCGCAGCACGTCGAGCCCACCGCGGACGGCGACTGGTTCCCCTTGCTCCCCGCGGCCAACCTGGGTGGCAACCGGCACCACTACTTCTCCCTCGACGGCGCGCGCCGCTGCACCCATGTGCGCGTCAACCTGTACCCCGATGGCGGGCTGGCGCGGCTGCGCCTGTACGGCGTGCCCGAGTTCGACGCCGCCCCCGATGGCGACGGCCTGGTCGACCTGGTGTCGGCGATGAACGGCGGCACCGTGGTGGCCGCCAACAACGAGCATTTCGGCCTCGCCTCGGCGCTGCTGCTGCCCGGTCGCGGGGTCAACATGGGCGATGGCTGGGAGACCCGCCGCCGCCGCGAGCCGGGCCACGACTGGTGCGTGCTGGCGCTGGCGCGGCCGGGCACCATCGAGGCGGTCGAGGTCGACACCGCGCACTTCAAGGGCAATTTCCCCGACCGCTGCTCGCTCCAGGCCGCGATGGTCGCCGGCGGCACGCCCGAATCACTGGTGACTCAATCGATGTTCTGGCCAACGCTGCTGCCCGAGCACAAGCTGCAGGCCGACCACCAGCACCACTACCGTCGCGAACTGCTGCAACTCGGCGCCGTGAGCCATGTGCGCTTCAACATCCACCCCGATGGCGGCGTTTCGCGCCTGCGCCTGCGCGGGCGGCCGGCGTGAGCGCGCGGCTGGCAGTCGAGTCGCTGACGCCGGAGGCCTTCGCGCCCTTCGGCGAGGTGATCCACGCCGAGGCCGCGCGCAAGGTGTTTCCGATCAACCAGGGCACCACCACGCGCTTCCACGCGCTGGCCAGGGTGGACCTCGATGGCGGCGTCGCCGCGATCAGCCTGGCGCGCGCCCAGCCGCAGGCGCTACCGCTGCCGATCCGCATGCTCGAGCGCCATCCGCTCGGCAGCCAGGCCTTCGTGCCGCTCGGCGCCGTGCGCTGGCTGGTCGTGGTTGCGGAATCACCGCAGCACATCCCGCGCGCCTTCCTCGCCGACCGCGGCCAGGGCGTGCAGTACCACCGCGGCTGCTGGCACCACCCGCTGATCGCGCTCGATGCCGGTGGCGACTTCCTCATCGTCGACCGCGTGGGCCCGGGGGGGAATTGTGAGGAGGCACAGTTGGCGCGGGAGTGGTGGCTGGAGGGATGAGAGCAGGTGTTGGTTGTTGGTGTTGGTATTGGTTGAAGCGAAAGGCCCGCACGCCGCTCCTTCCAACACCAACACCCACCAACAACCCATACCAACACCGCTCTTCACAAGCCCGCCACCGCCTCGCCGCCGGCCTCATGCCAGGCGTGCTCGATGCGGTCGAAGTCGCGGTTGCTTTCGGCCAGCAGCACGAGTGCGCCGTTCGCATAGGGCAGGGTGCGCACGGCGACCATCTCGTAGCGCGTGTCGATGCGCTCCGTGCGCTCGCCCGGCACGTACATCACGGTCACCGGACCCTGGCTGCCGGACATCACCATGTGCACCGACATGCGCGCGCCGAGCGGGCAGCGGTTGAGGTAGGTCAGGGCGAGCCGATCCGGCGCAAGCCGCAGCCCGGCTTCAGCGAACATGCGCCCCACCAGCGCCGGCGGGACCCGTTCGGTGCGGGTCAGTGCGTAGGGCTCATGCGACAGGTGTTCGACGCTGTCGCCAATCAGTCCTTGCCCGCCGGCCGGCGCGCGCAGCCAGGACCAGCCGAGCAGCGCGCTGAGCAGCAGCGAGGCCGCCAGCGCCAGCGGCCACCAGCGCCGCGGCGATGGCGCGGATCGCGCGGGAAGCGCGGCGATCACGCGCTCAGCCAGGCCGGCCGGCACCGGCACCGCCAGCGCCGCGTCGATCCGCTGTTCCAGCGCCAGCGCCTCGGCCAGCCGCTGCGGTGCGTCGTCGCACACACGTTGTTGCGCCGCATCCGCCATTCCCGGCGTGCGCGGGTCGATCAGCAACTGACGGCGGAACTCAGAGCAATCCATGCACCTTCCCCTGCACCTCGCCGCGCATCACCGCGCCAAGCTTGGCGCGTGCGCGGAACAGCTGGGTCATCACCGCCGAGGCCGTGATGCCGAGTTGCTGTGCGATCTCCTCGCAACTGAAACCGCCGACCAACTGCAGCAGCAGCGGCTCGCGGTACTTCTCCTCGATGCCGGCGATCGCCTCGCGCATCTGCTGGATCTCGCTCAGCTCGTGCGCGCTCGGATTGTCGCGGTCCTCCACCACCACGTCGGCGATATCGTCCAGCGGCGGCGTCTTGCGTTCGAACTGGCGCGCGTGTTCGCGCCGCACGATGGTCATCAGCCAGGCCTTTGCGGCCTTTTCGTCGCGCAAATCGGCCAGCGAACGCCAGGCGCGCAGGAAGCTCTCCTGCACCAGGTCCTGCGCCTGCGCCTCGTTGTGGCACAGCCACCAGGCGAAACGGTACAGCTCCGGCGACAGTCGGCGGACCAGCTGGTCGAATTCGGCGCGTTTGGCAGTCATGAGACTCCAGACCGGTCTGCGCAGCGATGGCTTTCGTAGACTAAGGTGACTTTCCCCGCGGCGCGTGCCTGCACCATGAATGTCTCCCGCCTGTTCATCCTGGTGTTCGGCTTGGTCGGCCTGGGCATGGGTATTGCCGATTTCTACATCGTGCGCAACCTGCTGGCCTTCCGCGCCGAAGCGGTGCAGGCCGAGGGCACGGTGGTCGGCTTCGTCACCAGCCGCGGCAGCAAGGGCGGCACGATGTACTCGCCGCGGGTGCGCTACGACATTCCGGCGCCCGAGGGCGGCATCGCCGCCAGCCACGAGATCCGCGGCAGCGTCAATTCCTCCAGCCGCGGCTACGACATCGGCGACAAGGTCGTCGTCTACTACAGTCCGCAGCAGCCGGAAGAGGGGCGCATCGGCAGCTTCATGGAGCAGTGGTTCCTGCCGCTGATCTTCAGCCTGTTCGCGCTGGTCTTCGGCGGCGTCGCCGCCGGCTTCCTGGTGTCCGAGATCCGCCGCGCGCGCATGTACGCCTGGCTCGAGCACAGCGGCATGACCATCCAGGCGCGCATCAGCGAGGTCGACAAGAACTACAACCTGAAGGTCAACGGCCGCTCGCCCTGGGTCATCCGCGCGCAATGGCAGCACCCGGTGACCCAGGCGGTGCATGTCTTCGAGAGCGAGAACCTGTGGTACGACCCCACCCAGTTCATCGGCGAGCGCAAGGACATCCCGGTGCGCGTGGATGCCGACGATCCGAAGCGCAACCGGGTGGACATCGGGTGGCTGCCGAAGAAGGCGTGAGGCGGGTGGAGCGGGGGAAGTGAAGCGGGGCAGGGGAAATGGACTAGCGCTCTGAGGCGCCTTGAGGTGGTGTGGATCCAGGTGGCGGCGGCGCGAAACCTGCGCGCGATCCTTCACCCCACTGTTGTCCATGACAGAAGCGTGGTGCAGGTCCCTGCCCCTTGCCGCGCTTCACCTCACCCCCTATACCCGCGGGGCAGGGGAAATGGACTGGCGCCTGAAAAGCCCCGAGGTGGTGTGGGTCCAGGCGGTGGCGTGAATACGTGCGCACCGGATCCTTCGCCCCACTTTGATCCATCACCGAAGCCCAGTGCAGGTCCCCTGCCCCTTGCCGCGCTTCACCTCACCCCTTCACCCTCGGGGCAGGGGAAATGGACTGGGGCCCGGATGGGCCTTGAGGCGGTGCGGGTCCAGGCGGTGGCGTGAATACGTGCGCACCGGATCCTTCGCTCCACTTTGATCCATCACCGAAGCCCGGTGCAGGTCCCCTGCCCCCTGCCCCGCTTCACCTCCCGCCACTTCTCCACTACAGCGGAAACCGCACCCTGAACCTCGCGCCGCCGTCGCTCATGTTGTCGACGCGGATGTGGCCGCCGTGTTCCTCGACGATCTTCTTGACGATCGCGAGCCCGAGGCCGGTGCCCTTGGTCTTGGTCGTGGTGTAGGGCTCGAACAAGCGGTCACGCAGGCTGTCGGGGATGCCGGGGCCGTGGTCGCGGACGTCCAGTTCCAGGTAGTTGCGGCTGCCTTCGGCGGCGCCGTGCAGAGAGACGTCCACCTGGGCGCGGCCGTCCGTTTGCGCTTCCTCGGCGTTGCGCAGGAGGTTGTGCAGCAACTGGCGCACGCGGCCGATGTCGGCGCGCACCGGTGGCTCGTCCTCAGGCGTGCGCAGGCGGATGTCCACACGCGCGGTGTCGCCGCTGTAGAGGTCGACCACTTCGCGGATCACCTTGGACAGGCGTACCGGCTTGAGTTCCAGCCGCGGCGGCCGCGCGTAGTCGCCGAAGGCGTTGACCATCGCCTTGAGCGCCTCGACCTGGGCGACGATGGTGTGGGTGGAGCGGTCGAGCACCTCGCGGTCGGCCTCCGGCAGGCGTTCGAGGAACTTGCGGCGCAGGCGTTCGGCGGCGAGCTGGATCGGGGTCAGTGGATTCTTGATCTCGTGCGCCAGCCGGCGCGCGACCTCCGACCAGGCCGAATCGCGGGTGGCGCGGGCGTATTCGGACTCGTCGTCGAACACCAGCACCAGGCCGCCGACCTCGCCGTCGCCGCCCGGCAGCCGCGCGCCGCGCAGCAGCAGGCGCTGCTCGACCTGGCCGCGCTGCACCCGCACTTCCTCGCGCCAGTCGCCGGGCTCGCGCGCGAGCGCCTCGACCAGTCGCTGCACCAGCGGCTGCAGCGGCGGATCGGCCTTGCCCAGGCGCTCGATCGGCAGTCCGTTCCACGGCGACAAATCGACGCCGAGGATTTCCTGCGCCGACCCATTGGAGGTGCGCAGGCGCCCGGCGCCATCCAGGCTGAGCACGCCCGACGAGATGCGGTCGAGCACGCCCTCGAAATAGCGCCTGCCGGCTTCGGCATCGCCCGCGGCCCGCAGCAGGCGCTGGTTGGCCTCGTCCAGCTCGCGCGCCATCTGGTTGAAGGCGCGCGCCAGCCCGCCGAGCTCGTCGTCGGTCAGCTCCGGCACGGTGATGCGGTAGTCGCCCTGCGCCACCGCGCGGGTGGCTTCCACCAGCCGCCGCAGCGGATCGACCAGCCCGCGTGCGAGCGCGAAGGCAAGGTAGAGCGCGAACAGCACCGCGGCGATCAGGACCACCGAGAGCACCACCGACAGGGTGTACTTGAGCGCGCCGCGCAGGAAGGCGAGCTGCTGGTAGTCGTAGTAATGCCGCTCGATTGCCTGCGCCAGCGTCGCCACTTCGTTGTCGAGCGCGAAGCGGCCGAGCAGCAGCTCGTCGCGCCCGGGCAGGTCGTACAGCGCCAGGATCGTCAGCACCTCGCCGCTGCGGTCGATGCTGGAGGCCTCGCCGCCATTGCGCGCGGCGCGCCACAGCCCGTCCTCGGGCTGGCTCGGTGCGAGGAAGCGCGGATCCGCGGTGGCGCGCGCGAGCAGGCGCCGCTGCGGGTCGTAGATCGCCAGTTCCAGGGCGTCCAGGTCGTCGAGCGCCTCGGCCAGGCCGGCGTCGTCGGCACCGGCCTCGGCATTCTCGATGCGCCGTCCGTGCAGCCGCAGGCGCGCCACCACCTGCTCCTGCGACAGGTCCAGCGCGCGCCGCGCCACGGTCAGGCTGTCATCCAACGCCGCGGCGACATCGACCCGGAACCAGCCGTCCACCGCGCCGTGCACGAAATGCAGCGCGAACACGAACAGCATGCCCAGCGGCGGCAGCACCAGCAGCGCCAGCCGCTTGAGCAAGCGCCACGACAGGCGCGCGCCGGGTGCCCGGCTGCGCACATCGCGCGCCAGGCGCCAGGCCTCCAACGCCAGCGACCCGAGCAGCAGCGCCAGCGCCATGCCCATCGCGGCCAGCACGAAGTTCCACTCGCTGCCCATCGCCGGACCCACGTCCGCATCGCGCCCCGACAGGTACACCGCGCCGATCGCGAGCACCGCGAGCGCGAGCAGCGGCAGGGCGCGTTTCCAGAGGTTCATGGCGGGGAAGCGAGAAGCGGGGCAGGGGGCAGGGGGCAGGGGGATGGATCACGGTGCGAAAACCGGGTCTCGAGGCGCGCCGGGGCGAATTCCGGGTCGAACTGGTCGACCGCCGTGGGCCGCACCCCCTGTCCCCTGCCCCGTGCCCCGCTCTCCAGCTCCCGCCACCCGCTATCGAAATCCCAATCCCCATCGACCAGCGCCTGCAACCGGAGCGGCGCCGGCAGCGCTGCGGGGTTCAGGCGCACGCGCACGCGGCCGCCGCAGTCGCCCTGGCAGGGTGGGTCGCCTTCAAAGCGCAGGCGCGCGTTTTCCATTGCCGAGAGCAGCGAGTTGCGCAGGGCGAAGGCCTGCGGCGGGTCGGTGCCCTGCGCCAGTTGGTAGCTGCGCAGCAGGGGCGAGAAGCGCAGCGCCAGCGGCTGGCGCAGGCGGCGGCCATCGGCCAGTTCCCAATCGACGTCGAAGGCCAGCACCAGGCCCGCTTCGAGCGCGTCGGTGGCGCGGGCGCCGAGTTCCACCTGCATTGAGAGCTGCAGCACGGGCGCACTGCTGGCGACCGACTCGGCGCGACGGATCGACAGGTTTTGCGCCTGGAGCGCGCCGGCCGCGGTCAGGCCGAGCGTTCCAGCGAGGCATAGAAGAATCCGTCGCAGTCCTGCGCGCCGCTCGCCAGTTGCAGCCCGGACCCGGTGTCGCGAAAGCCGGGCAGCGCCAGCGGCAGCACACGCGCGTCGGGCGTGCGCCGGCAGAAGGCCTCGATCTGGGCCTGGTTCTCGGCGGAGAGGATGGAACACGTGGCGTAGGTTAGACGTCCGCCGCGGGCGAGCAAAGGCCAGAGTGCATCGAGCAGCCGCGCCTGCTGCGCGGCGAGCTGGGCCACGTCGCCCGGGCGCCTGAGCAGTTTGATGTCCGGGTGCCGCCGGATCACCCCGGTGCCGGTGCAGGGCGCGTCGATGAGGATGCGCTCGAAGGGCCTGGCGTCCCACCAGCCGGCCGGGCGTGCGGCATCGGCGATACGCACCTGCGCGTCCACGCGACAGCGCGCCAGGGTCTGGCGCAGGCGTTCGCCGCGCTGTGCATCGACCTCCAGCGCGAGCACCTCGAGCCCGGCCACGCGCTCGGCCAGCGCCGCGGTCTTGCCGCCCGGCGCGGCGCAGGCATCCAGGACGCGCATGTCCGGCTGCGGGGCCAACGCCTCGACCACCCACTGCGCCGCGGCATCCTGCACCGAGACCCGCCCTTCGGCGAACCCGGGCAGGCGCTCGACCGCCACCGGTTGCTCCAGGCGCAGCGCGCATGCGGGCGCTTCCGGCGCGCTCGTGGCGATCCCCAGGGCAGCCAGCTCCGCCTGGTAGGCCTCGCGCGCGCCGCTGCGTGGATCCACCCGCAGCCACATCGGGCCGGGCTGGTTGCCCGCCGCACACAGCGCATCGACTGAGGATGGCCAGTCGCGGCGATAGTGCTCCAGCAGCCAGCGCGGATGCTCCAGCCGCACCTCGTCGTCGCCGGCGATGGCCGCTTCCAGAGACTCGCGCTCGCGCAGGAAGCGCCGTAGCAGCGCGTTGACGAAACCGGCGGCGCCGGCCTCGATCGCGCGCGCCGCCGCCACGCTCTCGCCGACCGCGGCATGCGGCGGGGTCGCCAGGAAGCGCAATTCAGTCAGCGCCGCGCGCAGCAGCGCGGCGATCGCCGGCTTGGGTGCGCGCTGGCACAGTCGCGCAACCAGCGCACTCGCGGAATAGTGATGGCGCAGGCTCTGGTACAGCAGCGCACGCGCGAATCCGAGGTCGCGCTCACCACCCTGCAGGGTGGTCAGCGCCACATCCAGCGATTGGCCGCCGGCGACGGCGCGTAGCGCCTGGGCGACCTGGGCGCGGATGGGTGGCATGCCTGGGGGTTCTCTGTGGGTGCCGGGGGAGGGGATGTTAGGGCCGATCGGGTGTGCGCAGCGCGCTGAGATCCAGCCGCAGCGGGCTGGCCGCGGATTGGCTACGGCGACCCAGGCCAGGGAGACGGCTGGAGTCTGCCCGCACGCTGCCCGAACTGTGCGGCAGCTCCCACTACCATTCGTCGCCACGGATCGGCCGGTGCAGAGATCACCAAGCTCGGCCCCAGGGATGTCCTTTCGCCAATTCAATCACTTAGAGCACTTTCCTCGAATCTACCTCAATATCGTTAAGTGCTTGTCCCACAAGGGGTTTTCCTTGACCCTTCAACGCACCGGCCGTAGAGTGGTGATACATGGTGAATTGTGGGTTTTTGTGGGGAGAGGTGGCGGGTGTTCTACGGCGAGTCCACGGTGGCGATCGACGACAAGGGGCGGCTTGCCATCCCGACGTCGTACCGTGAGCAGCTGTCGGCACTCTGCGCCAACTGCCTCGTGGTCACCTACAACCCCTTCGAGCGCGAGTGTCTGTGGCTGTTTCCGCGGCCGGAGTGGGAGCGGATGCGCGACCAGGTGATGCAGCTGTCGAGTTTCAATGCGGCGCACCGCGACCTGCAGCGCAAGCTGGTGGGTGCGGCGGCGCACGTGGAACTGGATGGCAACGGCCGCTTCGTGCTGCCGCACACCGCACGCCAGGTCGCGGCGCTGCAGAAGCAAGGCGTGCTGCTTGGCATCGGTTCGCGTTTCGAGCTGTGGAGCGAATCGGCCCAGCGCGCGCGGCTGGAGCAGCCGATCGACGACAAGGACATCAGCGACGACATGCGGCAGCTGCGTTTCTAAGGGGCCGCCGAGATGACGCTGATGGAGACAAAGAGGGCTGGAAGCGCTGCCACCGGCCACCGGCCGGTGATGCTGGAGCAGGCGCTGGACGCCCTCGCGGTGAAAGCGGAGGGCCGATACGTGGATGCCACTTTCGGCCGCGGCGGGCATAGCCGGGCGCTGTTCACGCGCCTGGGCCAGGAGGGGCGGCTGGTGGCATTCGATCGCGATCCGCAGGCGGTGGCCGCGGGCCAGCAACTGGCTGCGGAAGACGCGCGCTTCGAAATCCGTCGCGGCAATTTCGCCGATATCGCCGATGCGCTGACCGCGGGCAGCGTCGACGGCATCCTGTTCGACTTCGGCGTGTCTTCGCCGCAACTGGACCAGGCCGAACGCGGCTTTTCCTTCCTGCGCGATGGGCCGCTCGACATGCGCATGGATCCGGAGACTGGCGTCAGCGCCGCGCAGTGGCTGGCGTCGGTGTCCGAGGCCGAGCTCGCGGAGGTGCTGTCGAGCTACGGCGAAGAGAAGTTCGCGCGGCGGATCGCGCGCGCCATCGTCGCCAGGCGCGCGGAGCAGCCGTTCACCCGCACGGTGGAGCTGGCTGACTTCATCGCCAGCGTGCTGCCGAAGAATTTCGACGGCATCCATCCGGCCACGCGCGCCTTCCAGGCGATCCGCATCGCGGTCAATGACGAACTCGGCGCGGTCGAGCGCGGCCTGGCGGCTGCGCACACGCTGCTGGCGCCGCACGGGCGGCTGGTGGCGATCAGCTTCCATTCGCTGGAGGACCGCATCGTCAAGCAGTTCATCCAGCTGCGCTCGCGCCAGCCGCAGGGCTCGCGCCGCCTGCCGCCGGCGCAGGCAGCCACCCTGACCCTGCGCGACCTCGGCCGTGAACGCGCCAGCGAGGAAGAGGTCGCGGCCAATCCGCGCAGCCGCAGCGCGGTGCTGCGCATCGCGGAGCGCCTCGCATGAGCCTGGGGCGCATCCTGCTCGGATTGATGCTGGCTGCGGTGATCGGCAGCGCGATCGCGCTGGTCTACGCGCGCCACGAGAACCGCGTGCTGTTCTTCAAGCTGGAACGGCTCAACGCCGAGCGCGACGAGCTGAACATCGAGTGGGGCCAGCTGCAGCTGGAGCAATCGACCTGGGCCGACGCCCATCGGGTCGAGCAGGTCGCCACGCGCGATCTGCTCATGCAGTTCCCGGCGCCGGCCGACATCGTGGTGGTGGCGCCATGAAGCCGCGCCTGCGTCCGCCCAACTACCGCCTGCGGCTGCATGTCGTGGTGATGGTGCTGGTGCTCGCTGCCACCGGGCTGATCGGCAAGGCGCTCGCGGTGCAGATCCTGGGCAAGGACTTCTACCAGGCCCAGGGCGACGCGCGGCATCTGCGCACGGTCACCATTCCGGCCTACCGCGGCATGATCAGCGACCGCAACGGCGAGCCGCTGGCAGTGTCGACCCCGGTAGTGTCGCTGTGGGCGGACCCGCGCGACCTGCTGGCCAACGGCCCGGAGCGCGTGCCCGAGCTGGCGCGCGAGCTCGGCATCGACGAAGAGCCGCTGATGCAGCGCCTGGTGCAGCGCGCCGAGTCCGAGTTCGTCTATCTCAAGCGCCACATGAGCCCGCAGGACGCGGACCAGATCATCAACCGCACGGCCGAGCTGGACGCGCAAGGCCGCATCGTCAGCGCCGGCGAGTCCTTCGCTGCGATGCTCGGCAGCGCGCCGGAAGCGCTGGTCGGGCAGACCCTTGCCGAGCGCTTGCGCTGGCCGGAAGACAAGGACCGGCTCAAGGCGACGCTCGAAGGGCGCGTGCGCGGCCACGAGGGGCCGGTCGAGGTCGCGGGGCACCCAGGCAAGTGGCGCATCTCGCTGAGTGCGAAGCGCGCGGACGGCGAGGTTGCCGGCGTATCGGTGGTGATCGCGATCCCGGGAGTGCACGCGCAGCGCGAGTTCCGCCGCTACTACCCGGCGGGCGAGGCGCTGGCGCACGTGATCGGCTACACCGACATCGACGACCGCGGCCAGGAGGGCCTGGAACTGGCCTTCGAGGACTGGCTGGCGGGCAAGCCCGGCACCAAGCGCGTGCTGCAGGACCGCCGCGGGCACCGAGTCGAGGACATCGATCTGATCGAGGCCGAGCAGCCGGGCAAGGACCTGGTGCTGAGCATCGACCGCCGCATCCAGTACCTCGCCTATCGCGAACTGAAGGCGGCGATTGCCGAGCACGGCGCTTCGTCCGGTTCGGTGGTGGTGATCGACGTGCCCACCGGCGAAGTGCTGGCGATGGTCAACCAGCCGAGCTACAACCCGAACCAGCGCGACCGCCAGCGCGGGTCGACGGTGCGCAATCGCGCCGTCACCGATGTGTTCGAGCCGGGCTCAACGATCAAGCCCTTCACCGTGACTGCGGCGCTGGAAAGCGGCAAGTTCACCCCCGAGACCAAGGTCGAGACCTCGCCGGGCCAGATCGCGATCGGCACCTACCTGGTCAAGGACATCCGCAACTTCGGTCTGCTGGACGTCACCGGCATCATCACCAAGTCGAGCAATGTGGGCTCGATCAAGCTCGGCCGCGAAATCGACAGCGAGGCGCACTACGACGTGCTGCGGCGCTTCGGCTTCGGCGCGATCACCGGCTCCGGCTTCCCCGGCGAGTCGCCTGGCGTGCTGCCGGATTATCGTCGCTGGGGCCCGGTGGAGAAGGCGGCGCTCTCCTACGGCTACGGCCTGTCGGTGACGCCGCTGCAACTGGCCACGGCCTATGCCGCGCTGGCCAACGGCGGGCGCGTGCGCGCGCCGACCTTCGTCAAGGGCGGTGCCAATCCCGAAGCTTCGGTGATCGACCCGGCGCTCGCGGACAGCGTGCTGGCGATGCTGGAAACGGTCACCGGCCCTGCCGGTACCTCGCGCCAGGCCGCGGTGCCGTACTACCGCGTCGGCGGCAAATCCGGTACTTCGCGCAAGGCCGGTGGTGGCGGCTACCAGGACAAGCGCTACATCTCGCTGTTCGCGGGGCTCGCGCCAGTGTCGGCTCCGCGCCTGGCCTGCGTGGTCGTGATCAACGACCCGAGCGGCGGCGTCTATTACGGCGGCCTGATCTCGGCGCCGGTGTTCGGCCGCGTCATCGGTGGTGCGTTGCGCCTGATGGACGTTCCGCCGGACAGTCCGTTGCTGATGGAAGCCGCGCGCAGCATGGAAGAGGAAATCGAGGCGGCCGCAGAATCCGTCGGGGAGCCGGCCACGCCATGAGTGCGCTGACCCTCGGCACCTTGCTGGACGAACTGCACATCGTGGCGACCGGCCGCCATCCGGCGGCGCTCGCGTTGCCGCTGACCGGCGTGGCGCTGGACACCCGCGAGCTGCGCCCCGGCGATGTGTTTCTCGCCCTGCGCGGTGCCAGCGACCATGGCTACTGGCACGCCGCGCGCGCCATCGAGGCCGGCGCCGCGGCGATCCTGGCGGAGGCGCCGCTGCCGACCGACGCGACGCTCCCCACCGCGGTGCCGGTGCTGGTGGCAAACGAACTGCGTCCGCGCATGGCGGCGATCGCCGAGCGTGTCTACGGGGCGCCGAGCGCAGCGCTCGACGTCATCGGCGTCACCGGCACCAACGGCAAGACCTCGACCGTGCAGTTCATCGCCCAGGGCGCCGCGCTGCTCGGGCGCCGCCCGGCCACCCAGGGCACCCTGGGCGCGGGGCCGCTCGGCCAGTTGGTCCCGGGTCAACGCACCACGCCGGACATCTGCGCCACCCAGCGCTTCCTCGCCGACATGCGCAGCGCCGGCATCGACACCGTCGCGATGGAGGTTTCCTCGCATGCGCTGACCCAGGGCCGGGTCGAACGTGTGCAGTTCGATGTCGCGGTCTATACCCAACTCAGCCGCGATCACCTCGATTACCACGGCGACATGGAGAGCTATTTCGCGGCCAAGGCCCGCCTGTTCGACTGGCCGGGGCTGGCTGCCGCGGTGATCAATCTCGATTGTCCCTGGGGCCGCCGGCTGGTGTCGATGACGCGCGCGCCGGTGATCGGCTACAGCGCGGCGGGCGACCCGGGCGCGCACCTCGCCGCCGAGGACCTGGCGCTGGAGCACGACGGCATGCGCTTCACGCTGTGCTGCGATGGCGAGCGCATCCCGGTGCATACCCAGCTGGTCGGCCGTTTCAATGTCGACAACCTGCTGGCCGCCTGCGCTGCGCTCCGCGCACTCGGCGCCACGCCGGCGCAACTCGCGCAGATCGTGCCGCAACTGCAGCCAGTCCCGGGGCGCATGAACCGCCTCGGCGGCGGCGCCTTTCCGCTGGTCGTCGTCGACTACGCCCACACCCCGGACGCGATCGCCAAGGCGCTGGCGAGCCTGCGCGAGCACGCGCCGCGCCAGCTGACGATCGTGTTCGGCTGCGGCGGCGAGCGCGACCGCGGCAAGCGCCCGCAGATGGCGGCGGCGGCCGAGGCCGCTGCCGACCGTGTCATCCTGACTGACGACAACCCGCGCGGCGAAGATGGCGACCGCATCATCGCCGACACCCGCGCCGGCCTGCGCCGCCCGGGGCTGGTGCTGGTCGAGCGCGATCGCCGCCGCGCGATCGAGCGCGCCATCGGCGAGGCCATGCGCGGCGACATCGTGCTGATCGCCGGGCCGGGGAGGGCCACGAGGCCGGGCAGGGCGCCGGCCGCGTGCTGCCCTTCGACGACCGCAAGGTCGCCCGAGGAATGCTGCCCGGCAGCGGAGGGCGGCATGAAGGCCCTCGCCTCCAAAGTGGCGCAATGGTGCGGCGGGCGCCTGGTCGGCGAGGACGTGGTGCTGACCGCGGTCGGCCAGGATTCGCGCACCTTGCAACCGGGGGCGCTGTACGTGGCGCTCAAAGGCGAGCACAGCGACGGGCATGACCATGTGGCCAAGGTGGTCGGGCACGCCGGCGCGGTGTTGGTGGCGCGCGAACTGCCGCTGGCGGTCCCGCAAATCGTGGTGCGCGACACCCTCGCCGCGCTGCAGACGCTGGCACGCGCCTGGCTGGAGATGCTCGATGTGCGCCGCGTGGCGCTGACCGGCAGCAACGGCAAGACCACCACCAAGGCGCTGACCGCCACCATCCTCGCGCAGGTCGGTCCCACCTGGGCCACGCCGGGTAACTACAACAACGAGATCGGTGTGCCGCTTACCGTGCTCGGGCTGCGCAGCGCGCACCAGTACGCGGTGATCGAGATGGGCTGCGGCAAGCCCGGCGACATCGACGAGCTGACGCGCATCGCCCCGCCGCATGCGGGTGCGATCACCAACATCGCGCCGGCGCACCTGGAACGCCTCGGCAGCGAGCAGGGCGTGGCCGAGGCCAAGGCCGGCATCTACCGCGGCCTGACGGCCGACGGCATCGCCGTGATCAACGCCGACGACACCTGGGCGCACTATTTCCGCCGCCAGGCCGGCAAGCACCGGGTGATCGACTTCGCCATGGACGGCCCGGCCGCGGTGCGCGCCGAGGCGGTCGAGATCGGTCTGCGCTCGCGCTTCCGCCTGTGCACGCCGTCCGGTAACGCGGATATCGAACTTCCGCTGCCGGGCCGGCATGGCGTGATGAACGCGCTCGCCGCAAGTGCGCTCGCGCTGGCCGTGGATGCGCCGCTGGCGGCGATCGCCGCGGCACTGGCGAACGCCGAGGCGGTGGCCGGGCGCCAGCGCCGGGTGCAGATCGACGGCGGCACGCTGTACGACGACAGCTACAACGCCAACCCCGGCTCGCTGACCGCGGCGATCGACACCCTGGCGCTGGAGCGCTCGCCGCGCTGGCTGGTGCTCGGCGACATGGCTGAACTCGGGCCCAAGGCGCCCGCGCTGCATGCGCGTTGCGGCGCGCTGGCCAAGGCGCGCGGGATCGACCGGCTGTACGCGGTGGGCCCGATGTCGCTGGCTGCCGCCGACGCTTTCGGCGATGGCGCGCAGCACTACGCGCAGGTCGAGACGCTGATCGGCGAGCTGCGGACGCAATGGCAACCGGGCGTCACCGTGCTGGTCAAGGGATCGCGCTCGGCGCGCATGGAAAGGGTGGTCGAGGCCTTGACCGGCGGCAGCCACGGAGGACACCACTGATGCTGCTCTGGCTTGCCGAATGGCTGCGCGATTTCTACAGCGCGTTCAACGTCTTCAATTACATCACGCTGCGCGCGATCCTGTCGGCGCTGACCGCGCTGGCGCTGTCGCTGTGGCTCGGCCCACGCCTGATCCGCTCGCTTACCGAGAAGCAGATCGGGCAGACCATCCGCAAGGACGGCCCGCAGTCGCACCTCTCGAAGGCAGGCACGCCGACCATGGGCGGGCTGCTGATCCTGATGGCAGTGGCGGCGGCCACCCTGCTGTGGGCGGACTGGCACAACCGCTACGTGTGGATCGTGCTGGGCGTGCTGATCGCCTATGGCTTCATCGGCTGGATCGACGACTACCGCAAGCTGGTGCTGAAGGACAGCCGCGGTCTGCCGGCGCGCTGGAAGTATCTGCTGCAATCGCTGTTCGGCGCCGCCGCCGCGGTGCTGCTGTACACCACCGCGGACACCCCGGCCGCGACCGCGCTGTACGTGCCCTTCTTCAAGACCGTCGCGATCCCGCTCGGCGCGGCCTTCATGATCGTCGCCTACTTCTGGATCGTCGGCTTCTCCAACGCGGTCAACCTCACCGATGGTCTGGACGGGCTGGCGATCATGCCGACCGTGCTGGTCGCCGGCGCACTTGGCATTTTCGCCTATGCCTCGGGCCACGCCGAGTTCGCCAAGTACCTCGGCATCCCGCGCATCCCGGGCGCCGGCGAGCTGACCATCGTGTGCGCGGCGCTGGCGGGCGCGGGCCTGGGCTTCCTGTGGTTCAACACCTACCCGGCGCAGGTGTTCATGGGCGACATCGGCGCGCTCGCCGTCGGCGCCGTGCTCGGCACCATCGCCGTGATCGTGCGCCAGGAACTGGTGCTGGTGATCATGGGCGGCATCTTCGTGCTCGAAACGCTGTCGGTGATCCTGCAGGTGGCCTCGTTCAAGCTCACCGGCAAGCGCATCTTTCGCATGGCGCCGCTGCACCACCACTTCGAGTTGAAGGGCTGGCCGGAACCGCGCGTGATCGTGCGCTTCTGGATCATCAGCGTGGTGCTGGTGCTGATCGGCCTCGCGACCTTGAAGGTGCGCTGATGGCTGCCGTCCTGCAAGCCCGCAAACTGCCCGCAGCGCCCAAGGTGGCGCTGGATCCCTGGCTGGCGGTCAGCGCGCTGGCGCTGGCTTCGATCGGGGTGGTCATGGTCTCGTCGAGCTCGATCGCGATCGCCGAAGAGATGCATGTCGGTCCGTTCTACTTCCTGACCAAGCACCTGATCTTCCTGGTGCTGGGCAGCAGCCTCGGATGGATCGCCTACCGCGTGGACCTCGAGTGGCTGAAGCAGTATTCGCAGGTGATGATCCTCGGCGGCTTCGTGCTACTGCTGCTGGTGTTCCTGCCCGGCATAGGCGTGACCGTGAAGGGCGCACGCCGCTGGATCAACCTGGGGCTGGCCAATTTCCAGGCGGTCGAGGCGGTCAAGCTGTTCCTGATCGTCTACCTCGCCGGCTACTTCGTGCGCCACCAGGAAACCCTGCAACACAGCCTGCTCGGCGTGATCAAGCCGCTGGTGGTGGCCGGCGCGCTGATCGGATTGCTGCTGGCGCAGCCGGACTTCGGCGGTGCGCTGCTGCTGATGGCGATCGCCGGCGGCATGGTCTGGCTGGCCGGCGGCTCGGCGCGCCACCTGATGGGAATCCTGCTGATCGCGGTGCCGGTGATGGTGCTCGCGGCACTCGCCGAGCCCTATCGCATGCGCCGGCTGTTCTCCTTCATGGATCCCTGGGCGGATCCCTTCGACGGCGGCTTCCAGCTGACCCAGGCGCTGATCGCGGTCGGCCGCGGTGAATGGTTCGGCGTGGGCCTGGGTGAATCGGTACAGAAACTGTTTTACCTGCCCGAGGCGCACACCGACTTCATCCTCGCGGTGATCGCCGAGGAGCTCGGCTTCGTCGGCATCCTGGTCATCATCGCGCTGTTCGCGGTGTTCACCGGGCGCGCCTTCCAGCTCGGGATCGAGGGCTTGCGCCAGGGGCGCGCCTTCGAGGCCTACCTGGGCTATGGCATTGCGCTGTGGTTTGCGATGCAGGCGGCGATCAGCATCGGCGTCAACATCGGCGCGCTGCCGACCAAGGGCCTGACCCTGCCGCTGATCAGCTCCGGCGGCTCCAGCGTGATCATGAGCTGCGTCGCCGTCGGCCTGCTGCTGAAGGTCAGCGCGGCGCTGCGCGAGCCGCGCACCCTGGGTCCGGGCGAAGGCGTCGGCGGGGTGGTCCGATGAGCGCGCCGGTGCTGGTGATGGCGGGTGGCACGGGCGGGCATGTATTCCCGGGCCTCGCGGTGGCCGCGAGCCTGCGCGAACAGGGCATTCCGGTGGTCTGGCTCGGCGCCGAGGGCGGCATGGAGCAGACCCTGGTGCCCAAGCACGACCTGCCGTTCGAGGCGATCCGCGTCAGCGGCGTCCGCGGCAAGGGCTGGGCGAAGAAACTGCGCCTGCCGCTGGACCTGGCGCGTGCCTTCTGGCAGGCGCGCCAGGTGCTCAAGCGCCTGAAGCCGCGCAGCGTGCTGAGCATGGGCGGTTACGCCGCCGGTCCCGGCGGCCTGGCTGCCTGGTGGCTGCGCCGGCCGCTGGTGGTGCACGAACAAAACAGCATCCCGGGGATGACCAATCGCGCCCTGGCCAGGCTCGCGCAGCGGGTCTACACCGGATTCCCGACAGCCTTCCCCGGTCGCGGCCAGTGGGTCGGCAATCCGGTGCGCAGCGCCATCGCCAGCCTGCCGCCGCCGGCCGAGCGCATGGCCGGCCGCAGCGGCCCGCTGAAACTGCTGGTGATCGGCGGCAGCCAGGGCGCCGCGGCGCTCAACCGGCTGCTGCCGCAGGCGCTCGCGCAGATCCCGGCGGACCAGCGCCCGCAGGTGTGGCACCAGTGCGGCCAGCGACTGTACGACGACGCCTTGCTCGGCTATCGCAAGGCCGGCATCGAGGCGCGTGTGGTGCCCTTCATCGACGACATGGCGGCAGCCTACGCCTGGGCCGATATGTGCCTGTGCCGCGCCGGCGCGCTGACCCTGGCGGAGCTGACCGCGGCGGGACTCGGCGCGCTGCTGGTGCCGTATCCGCACGCGGTGGACGACCACCAGACCGCGAACGCGCGCTGGCTGACCGAGGCGGGCGCCGCCGAGCTGATGCCCGAGGCCACGCTCGACGCGGCGACCCTGACCGCCCGCCTGCAGGCGCTCTCCGCCGACCGCGCCCGCCTGCTGGCGATGGCCGAGGCGGCGCGCGCCCAGACGCGCGTGGACGCCGCGGAAACGGTAGCGAACGGATGCCTGGAGGTGGCCCGATGAGCATCGCCGCGCGTTTCCGTCCGGGCCAGGATTCGATGCGCGCCTTCCGTCGCGTGCACTTCATCGGCATCGGCGGCTCGGGCATGAGCGGCATCGCCGAGGTGATGCACAACCTCGGCTATGCGGTGAGCGGCTCGGACCAGTCGGACACCGGCGTGACCCGGCGCCTGGCGGATCTGGGCATCCGCGTCTGCCGCGGCCACGCCGACTCGGCGCATGTCGCCGAGGTCGATGTGGTCGTGGTGTCGAGCGCAATCCGCAGCGACAACCCCGAGCTGGTCGCCGCCCGCGCGCGGCGCCTGCCGGTGGTGCCGCGCGCCGAGATGCTGGGCGAGCTGATGCGCTTCCGCCGCGGCATCGCGGTCGCCGGGACCCACGGCAAGACCACCACCACCAGCCTGATCGCCAGCGTGCTTGCGGAAGGCCAGCTCGACCCGACTTTCGTCATCGGCGGACGCCTGAACAGCGCCGGCACGCACGCGCGCCTCGGCGCCGGCGAGTACCTGGTCGCCGAGGCCGACGAAAGCGACGGCTCCTTCCTGCTGCTGCAACCGGTGATGGCGGTGGTCACCAACATCGATGCCGACCACCTGGAAAACTTCGGCGGCAGCTTCGCGCGCCTGAAGCAGGCTTTCGACGACTTCCTCCACCGCATGCCCTTCTACGGCCTCGCCGTGCTGTGCGCCGACGATGCCGAGACCCGCGCGCTGGCAGCGCGCAGCCCGCGCGCGGTGCGCACTTACGGATTCGCCGCGGACGCCGATGTGCGCGCCTCGGACCTGCGCCAGGAAGGCAACCAGATGCAGTTCCTGCTGCACCTGCCGGACGAGGCGCCGATCGCCGCGACGCTGAATCTGCCGGGCCGCCACAACGTGCAGAACGCCTGTGCGGCGGCCGCGATCGCGCTCGAGATCGGGGTCGATCCGGGCACCATCGTGCACGGCCTGGCGCGCTTCGGCGGCGTCGGCCGGCGCTTCTCGATCCACCATGACCTGCCGATCGATGCCGGCAGCGTGATGTTCGTCGACGACTACGGCCATCACCCGCGCGAGCTGCGCGCGGTGATCGAGGCTGCGCGCGGGGGCTGGCCGCAGCGGCGCCTGGTGCTGGCTTTCCAGCCGCACCGCTACACCCGTACGCGCGACCTGCTCGACGACTTCGCCGAGGTCCTGAGCCTGGCCGATGTGGTCGTGCTGAGCGAGGTCTACAGCGCCGGCGAGGCGCCGATCGCCGGCGCCGACGGCCGCGCCCTGGCGCGCGCCGTGCGCACACGCGGGCGAGTCGACCCGGTGTTCGTGCAGCACCCGCGCGAACTCTGCAATGTGCTGCCGGACCTGCTGCGCGACGGCGACCTGTTGCTGCTGCAGGGCGCCGGCGACATCGGCGCGGTGGCCACCGAACTCGAACAGCGCGGGCATTTGCGCAGCGGGGGTGCGGCATGAACCATCACCTCGAATCCGCGACTGTGCCGGCGCAATGGTGCGGCGAGTACACGAGCTGTTTGATGTCCGCAAAGGACGCAAAGGACGCAAAGGGAAGCTCTTCTTTGCGAACTTTGCGTTCTTCGCGGACAACAAGGCTCTTCACACAGGCCTTCGTGGTGCGGACCTTGGGCGATCGCGTCTGCACCGGAGACGCAGCATGACCCGCATCACCGATCCCGCCGCCTTCGGGCGCGTAGCCGTCGTCATGGGCGGCACCAGTTCCGAGCGCGAGGTCTCGCTCAACAGCGGCGGCAATGTGCTCGATGCGCTGCGCGCGCGCGGGGTCGATGCAACCCCGGTGGACGGGATTCCGGCGCTGCTGGCACACATCCAGGGCGGTCAGTGCGACCGCGTGTTCAACATCCTGCATGGCCGCGGCGGCGAGGACGGCGTGCTGCAGGGCGCGTTGGAAGCCTTGCGCATGCCCTACACCGGTTCGGGCGTGCTCGGTTCGGCGCTGACCATGGACAAGGTGCGCACCAAGCGCGTGTGGCAGGCGCTCGGCATCCCCACGCCGGCCTTCGCGGTGCTCGAGCGCGGCGCAGACGTCGCTGCCGCGGTCGCCGCGGTCGGCCTGCCGGCGATCGTCAAGCCCTCGCGCGAAGGTTCCAGCGTCGGCGTCACCCGCGTGTTCGCGCAGGCCGACGTTGCCGCCGCGGTGGAACTCGCCCGGCGCTACGACGGCGAACTGCTGGTCGAGCAGATGATCGTCGGTCCCGAGCTGACCGTCGGCATCCTCGATGGCCGCGCGCTGCCCAGCATCCGCATCGTCCCGGCGGGCGAGTTCTACGACTACCACAGCAAGTACATCTCGGACGACACCCGCTACATCTGCCCGGGCCTCGCCGATCCTGCGGAAGCCGAGCTGCGCGCCCTGTGCGAACGCGCCTTCGCCGCCGTCGGCTGCGCCGGCTGGGGCCGCATCGACGTGATGCAGGACGCCGCCGGCCGCTTCCACCTGCTGGAGGTCAACACCACCCCGGGCATGACCAGCCACAGCCTGGTGCCGAAGGCCGCGGCGCAGACCGGCATCGGTTTCGAAGAACTCTGCTGGCGGATCCTGGAGACGAGCTTGCGCGGGGGTGGGCGATGAGCCTGATCGTGCTCGCAGCGCGCAAGCGCGAGAAGCAAGGCGGGGCAGGGGGCAGGGGGCGGGGGACCCGCCTCGGAGCACGGTCGCGCGCTGTCGCGATGGGTACTCGCCAGTCGCCCCAATCGTGCCTTGGGCTCGGTCCCATTCCCCTTGCCCCCTGCCGCGCTTCTCCTTCGTCGCCCCATCGAGGTGCCCGATGAACCGCCGCACCCTCGTCGCCAGCCTCTCCGCACTCCTCGCGGTGACCGCGCTGCTGGTGCTGGTTGTCGGCGCGTTCGTGGCGCACAACGGCGGCACCTTGCTGCCGCTGCGCTGGGTCGATGTCAGCGGACCGTTCGCGCGTGTCAGCGCCGAGCAGATCCGCGCCGCGGTAGGTCCGGCGGCGGCGCGCGGCTTCCTTGGCGTCGACCTCGCCGAAGTGCGCGCGGCGGCGCTGTCGCTGCCATGGGTGGCCGAGGCCGAGGTGCGCAAGGTGTGGCCGGACACGCTGGAGATCAGCGTGCGCGAGCGCGAGGTGCTCGGTCGGCTGGGCAGCGACCGTCTGGTCGATGTGAGCGGCAATGTGTTCCAGGCGCGCGGCGCCGGCGACACCCGCGGCCTGCCGCTGCTCGCGGCCGAACCGGCGCAGATGCCGCAGCTGGCGGAGTACTACCGCACCGCGCAGCGCGACATCGAGGCGCACGGCCGACAGATCGCCGAAGCCCATCTGTCCCCGCGCGGCGCGCTGGAACTGCGCCTGGCCGACGGCCTTGCGGTGCAGCTCGGCAGCCGCGACCAGCTACCGCGCTGGCGCCGCTTCATCGCCAGCCTGCCGCGGCTGGCGACGCTGGACCCGCGGCCGATCGCCGCGGTCGACCTGCGCTACACGCATGGCTACGCCGTGCGCTACCAGGACCCGGAATCTCCGGCCGATCCCTCCATCGAATCGAGCAACGGCACGTGACGCGCAAATCCGACAAGACCCTGATCGTCGGCCTCGACATCGGCACCTCCAAGGTGGTGGCGATGGTCGGAGAGTACGCGCCGGGCGAGCCGGTCGAGATCATCGGCATGGGCAGCCAGCCCAGCCGTGGCATCAAGCGCGGCGTGGTGGTGGACATCGAGTCCACCGTGCAGTCGATCCAGCGCGCGGTGGAGGAGGCCGAGCAGATGAGTGGCTGCGAGATCCGCTCGGTCTATGCAGGCATCAGCGGCAGCCACGTCAAGAGCCTGAACTCGCACGGCATCGTCGCCATCCGCGACAAGGAAGTGACCGATTTCGACGTCGACCGGGTGCTCGACGCGGCGCGCGCGATGCCGATCCCGGCCGACCAGAAGATCCTGCACGTGCTGCCGCAGGAGTACGTGATCGATGAGCAGGAAGGTATCCGCTACCCGATCGGCATGAGCGGCGTGCGCCTCGAAGCGCGCGTGCACCTGGTGACCGCGGCCGCCAGCGCGGCGCAGAACATCACCAAGTGCATCGCCCGCTGCGGCCTGGAAGTGGACGACCTGATCCTGCAGCCGCTGGCGGCGAGCCACGCGGTGCTCACCGACGATGAGCGCGAGCTCGGCGTGGCGCTGATCGACATCGGCGCCGGCACCACCGACATCGTGGTGTTCGCCCAGGGCGCGATCCGCCACACCGCGGTGCTGCCGATTGCCGGCGACCAGGTGACCAACGACATCGCGGTGGCGCTGCGCACGCCGACCCAGCACGCCGAGGAGATCAAGCTCAAGTACGCCTGCGCGCTGGCGCACCTGGCGACCGCCGAGGAGAGCATCCAGGTGCCGAGCGTGGGTGACCGCGCGCCGCGCCGGCTGGCGCGCCAGACCCTGGCCGAGGTGGTCCAGCCGCGCTACGAGGAGTTGTTCTCGCTGGCGCAGGCGGAGCTGCGGCGCAGCGGTTACGAGGACTTGATCGCCGCGGGCATCGTGCTCACCGGCGGCGCCTCGCGGATGGACGGCGCGGTCGAACTGGCCGAGGAGATCTTCCACATGCCGGTGCGCCTGGGGCTGCCGCAGCACGTCAGCGGTCTGGCCGACATCGTCGGCAACCCGATCCATGCGGCTGGCGTGGGCCTGCTGATCTACGGCTCGCAGGTGCGCCCGCGCGCCAGCGCGCGCCCGGCGGGCGGCGCGCGCAGCCTGCTGCAGCGGATCAAGGCCTTCGTCAGCGGGGAGTTCTGATGCAGGTGGGTTGAACGGGATTTCGCGTCACGCAGGGCTCCCGAAGGAGCCATGCGGGGCGCAGTGGGAGCGACGGGGCAGGGGTTCCCGTCGGGGGAGACCGGAAAGCGCAGGGACGCGTGGACCGGACACAAAAACTGGCTGGCACACATTGCGAGGGTCAAGAACATGTTCCAACTGATGGAGAGTGCGACACCGAATGCCGTGATCAAGGTCATCGGCGTGGGCGGCGGTGGCGGCAACGCGATCAACCACATGCTCGGCGGCAACATCGAGGGCGTGGAATTCGTCTGCGCCAACACCGATGCGCAGGCGCTCAAGCGCGCCGACGGCATCACCCTGCTGCAGCTCGGCACCAACGTGACCAAGGGCCTCGGCGCCGGCGCCAACCCGGAAGTCGGCCGCCAGGCGGCGATCGAGGACCGCGAGCGCATCAGCGAGGCGCTGCGTGGCGCCGACATGGTGTTCATCACCGCCGGCATGGGCGGTGGTACCGGCACCGGCGCCGCGCCGGTGATCGCGCAGATCGCCAAGGACCTCGACATCCTGACCGTCGCGGTGGTCACCAAGCCCTTCCCCTTCGAGGGCAAGCGGCGCATGGCGGTGGCGCAGAAGGGCATCGAGGAACTGGCCCAGCACGTCGATTCGCTGATCACCATCCCGAACGAGAAGCTGCTGACCGTGCTCGGCCGCGAAGTGTCGCTGCTGAACGCTTTCCGCGAGGCCAATGACGTGCTGCTCGGTGCGGTGCAGGGCATCGCCGACCTGATCACCCGCCCGGGCCTGATCAACGTCGACTTCGCCGACGTGCGCACGGTCATGTCCGAGATGGGCCTGGCGATGATGGGCACCGGCAAGGCGCGCGGCGACGACCGTGCAGTGGCCGCCACCGAGGCAGCGATCGGCAATCCGCTGCTGGAAGACATCAACCTGAAGGGTGCCTGCGGCATCCTGGTGAACATCACCGCCGGTGCCAACCTGACCATGCGCGAGTACCACGAGGTCGGCCAGACGGTCGCCGAGTTCGCCGCGGACGATGCCAACATCAAGATCGGCACCGTGCTCGACATGGACCTGGAAGACGAGATTCGCGTGACCGTGGTCGCCACCGGACTCAACCGCGCTGCGCAGCGCAATCCGGTGGACGTCTATGCCGCCGCGCCGGCGCGCGGGAACTTCCGCGTGGTGCGCCCGGAGCTGGACGTTGCCCCGGCGCCGGCGCCGGTGGCCCACCCGCAGCCGACCCAGCGCCCGCAGCAGGTGCGCAGCTTCCGTGGCGCGCCCGCCGCTGCCGCTGCGCCCGCCGCGGCCCAGGAAAACGAGTACGACTACCTCGACATTCCGGCCTTCCTGCGTCGCCAGGCCGACTGATCGAGTCGAGTGTTGTGCTGTGCCAGCGCCCCCGGGGACCAGGATGGCCCCCGGGGGTGGCGGAGTGCGTTCGGGTGGGTTGTGGGTTCTGAGTTGTGAGTTGTGGGCAGCTCGGGCACCCGGGCTGTGCGCTTCTCCCACAACCCAGAACCCACAACCCGGAACCCTCCGTGTGGTCTGAACGCAACAAGGTGTTGCGCGCAGCGCCACGGGTGTCTTTGCTGCGCCACGACCGTGTGTTAGAGTCCGCCGGCCGTACCGCCCGTCAGCAGCAGAGACCACACACGATGATTCGTCAGCGCACGTTGAAGAACGTCATCCGCGCAACGGGCGTAGGCATTCATTCCGGCCAGAAGGTTTACATGACGCTGCGTCCCGCGGCGGTCAATACCGGCATCGTGTTCCGCCGTACCGATCTCTCCGAGCCCGTGTGCCTGCATGCGCGTGCCGAGAATGTCGGCGACACCAGCCTGTCCACCGCGCTGGTCAAGGATGGCGCCCGCGTCGCCACCATCGAGCACTTGCTCTCCGCTTTCGCCGGCCTCGGTATCGACAATGCCTATGTCGATGTGTCGGCCTCCGAAGTGCCGATCATGGACGGCAGCGCCGGTCCCTTCGTGTTCCTGCTGCAGAGCGCGGGCATCGAAGAGCAGAACGCGCACAAGCGCTTCATCCGCATCAAGAAGGAAGTCGTCGTCCGCGATGGCGACAAATGGGCCCGCTTCGAGCCCTTCGACGGCTTCAAGGTCGGTTTCTCGATCGAGTTCGACCACCCCGCCTTCAGCCAGCGCACCTGCAAGGCCGAGATCGATTTCTCGACCACTTCCTTCGTCAAGGAAGTCAGCCGCGCCCGCACCTTCGGCTTCATGCGCGACCTCGAGATGTTGCGCGAACGCAATCTGGTGCTCGGCGGCTCGATGGACAATGCCATCGTGCTGGACGACTACCGCGTCCTGAACGAGGACGGCCTGCGCTACGAAGACGAGTTCGTGAAACACAAGATCCTGGATGCGATCGGCGATCTGTACCTGCTGGGACACAGCCTCATCGGCGCGTTCTACGGGCACAAATCCGGTCACTTCCTCAACAACAGACTCTTGCGTGCCCTGGTGGCCGACGAGAGCGCCTGGGAAGAAGTCATATTCGACCGCCCGGAAGAAGTACCGATCTCCTACGCCCACCCCGCGCAGGCGGTGTGAGCAGGAGGCACCGGCCACGCCCCGGCCGGTATCAAGAAGAACAAAGCGTCAACTCAAGAAGAACAAGGCAAGACAGGGAAGTGAAATCGGCAGGATGCTGATTCGGCCAACAGGCCACGACGACAACCGGTGTTGAGCCGGTTGGTCCGCGAAAGGCAGCCAGTACGGGGCCGGACGCTGACAGGGTCGTACGTGCTTACGCGAACGGGGAATTCGCGTCTGGGCGGGCGACCTTCACGGTGAGTCGCAGTTCACTCACACCGAGGGCCAAACTGGCCTCGTGGAGGAGTTGTCGGCTCGAAAGGCGCAGTTTGGACGCCCAATCGGGCGTACGCGCCAGGAACACGAGGTTGCCGTCGCGGACGTTTGCGAGGCGGCACTCGGCGGCAAGTCGCGGTGGCAGGCAGGCGCGCAGGCGCTGGTCCAGATCCGCGATACGACGCGCTTGCTGTACCAGCGCGACGAGGCCGGGCAAGTCCTGGAGCGTTTCACCAAGGGCGGGGTAGCGGGGCATCGCGATCCTTGTCCAGCGCACCGGCGAAGGCGAACTTGGGTACGAGTCATGAACATCATACTGATTGGCGGTCCGCGCACTGGCACGCGCAGTTTCAACCTCGGCAGCCCGCGCACGCGCGCATGGCTGGCGAGCGCGGCGGTGCTGCTGTTGACCGCGGTGGTGGGCGTCGGGTTCCTCGCGGGGCGGGGATTCGGCAAGGTGGAAGGCCTGAGCGCCAGCGATGTGGAAACGCTGCGCCAGCAACTGATCGCACAGCAGTCGCAGCTGGACGAGACCGAGGAGCGCAGCAAGCGCGATCTCGATTCGCTGGCGATCCAGCTGGGCGAACTGCAGGCACAGGCGGCACGCCTGAATGCCCTCGGCCAGCGCCTCACGCGCATGGGCAAGCTCGATGACGGCGAGTTCAACTTCTCCAAGTCGCCGAGCATCGGTGGTCCGGAGACGCACTCGACCATCGACGACCAGATCTTCGCTCCTCAAGTCTCCGAGTCGCTCGATCGTCTGCGCGCGCAGTTCAGCGCGCAGGCCGAGCAGCTCGGCGTGCTGGAGAACCTGCTGGTGGACCGCGACCTCGAAGCCGAGTTCATGCCATCGGGCATGCCGGTGCGCTCGGGCTTCATGGCCTCCAATTTCGGCTACCGTATCGACCCCTTCAACGGCTCGCGCGCCTTCCACGCCGGCGTCGATTTCGACGGCAACAAGGGCACCGACATCCTGACCGTCGCCAGCGGCGTGGTCATCTTCGCCGGCCGCCACCCGAGCTACGGCAACATGATCGACATCGATCACGGCAACGGCTACGTCACCCGCTACGCACACAACGACAAGAACCTGGTCAAGGTCGGCGACGTGGTCACCTCCGGCCAGCTGGTCGCGAAGATGGGCTCCACCGGCCGCGCCACCGGTTCGCACCTGCACTTCGAAGTGTGGTTCGAGGGCAAGGCGATCAACCCGAAGAAGTTCGTCAGCGTCATCCGCTGAGCTTCGCTCCAACTCGCGCAACGCCTGATCGCCGCCGGAGACCCCGGCGGCGATCTGCGTTCCGGGCTTGCTGTGTACGATGGGACGAGAGCCCCGGTCACCGCCGATCGTCCACCTGCAGGATGAGTTCTGGTCCATCCGTTGGGCGATGGCGCGGCACCGGGTGCTGGCTACACTCCCCCGCTTTTACGCGCGGCCATCGGAGTCCATCGCATGATCCTGTTTGCCCGGCGCAGCCCTCTGGCTGCCACCCTCGCGCTCATCCTCGCCCAGCCGGTGGCCGCGCTCGCCAGCGATGTGGCCGCGGAGTCAGGAACCGCCGAGGCGGGGGCCGAATCGCAGAAGGCGTGGCTCAGCGGACCGGTCGAGGTCAAGGCCAAGGGCACCGCCGCGGATCTTCCGTCGGCGCTCGCCACCGACGTCATCACCTGGCAGGAGGCAGTCGCATCGCCGATCGACCTCCAGGACCTGATCACGCGCCTGCCGGGCGTCGGCGCCACCGGACAGAACGGCATCTTCGAGACCTTTTCCATCCGCGGCAGCGGCGGCAACGGCATCCTCGTGGTGGTCGGCGGCATGCCGATCACCGCGCAGCGCCGCGCGGGCGTGCCGGTGGCCTTCGTCGAGCCCTCCCTGCTCGGCGAGATCAACCTGACGCGCGGTCCCGCCACGGTCCACTTCGGCCCCGGCGCACTGGGCGGCGCGATCTCCATCGAGCCGCGCTGGTTCGATGGCGCGATGGTCTCGGCGGGTTACGCCGATTCCGGGGAAGAAGCCTCGTTGACCGGCGGCTTCGGCAACGAGCACTTCTCGGTCGGCGTTGCGCGGCACACCTCGGACGACAACCAGTCGGCGAACGGGACCCCGCTCAACAACAGTTTCGAGCGCGACAGCGCCAGCCTGCAGTACCGCGCGCAGATCGGCGACTATGCCTTCGACGCGCTGCTGCTGCCCTCGCGCACGGACGACATCGGCAAGTCCAACAACCGCTACCCGACGCGGGACACCACCTACCCCGAGGACGATCACACCCTGGCCCGCCTGCGCCTGCGCCACGACAACGGATTCGAGGTCAGCGTGCACGGACACGACCAGTCGCTGCTGACCTACAACCAGCGGCCGGGGTCGCCCGACACCTACGCCTACGTCGAGAGCATGGACATCGGCGCGACGCTGCAGCAGACCTTCGGATCGGGCGAATTCAGCCACAACGTCGGCGTCGAGTTCCTCGGGCGCCGCGACGTCAACGGCTTCGACGCACGCAGCACCTTGGCAAACCGCAGCTACAGCCTGCGCGAAGGCGTTGAGGACTCCTGGTCGGTGTTCGGCCTCAGCGACTGGCGCATCGGCGAGCAGTTCGCGCTCGAGGCTGGCGCGCGTTTCAGCCACATCGAGCAGGAGCAGCGCGGAGCGTCGGCCCACGATTCCGACAGCGCATTCACGCTCGGCGCCAACTGGACCCCGGACGACACCAGCCGCTGGACCCTGAACCTGTCATCCGGCTACCGCTTCGCCACCCTCGAGGAGCGCTATTTCACCGGTGTCACCCCACAGGGCAACATCGTCGGCTCCCCGGATCTTTCGTCCGAGCGTTCGCTGGGCGTGGACCTGGGCTATGCATGGCGTTCGGGCAACTGGGGCACGGAAGTGCACCTCTGGCGCACGCGTGTCGATGACCTGATCCAGCTCTTCGCCATCCAGCCGGGCGTGAACGGTTACTCCAACGTCGCCGATGCACGCCTGCATGGCGTCGAAGGCGTACTCGGCTGGACCCCGACCACCGAGCTGACCCTGACCGCCAGCATGACCGTGGTGCGCAGCAAGGACGAGACCACCGGCGATCCGCTGTATGGATCGCCGCCGCTGACCGGTTCTCTCGAAGCCCGCTATGACATCGGCGACTTCACCATCGGCGCCTACTGGAGCCACCGCTGGAAAATGGACCGCCCCGGCTTCGAGGAAGTCGAACGCGACGCCGTGGACGTGGTCGATCTCGACCTCACCTGGCACGCGAGCCCGCAGTGGAGCGCCCAGTTGTACCTGCGCAACGCCCTCGACGAAGACTACTTCGCCACCGCCGACGTCCTCTCGGCCCTCGCCCCCGAACGCTCCGTGGGCGTCAACCTGACGTGGAACCTGCATTGACGGCGCTTGGTGTACACCAGAAGCAGCACGCCGATCATCGGGCTGGCCTCTCGCCTTGCGCGGCTTGAAGTGATCTGACACCAGAAGCGGGACGCAGAGGACGCAGAGGAGAAGCAGAGAGAACGCAGAGATCATCTGGTTTGGACTCGCGCGGTGCACGCCGTGTCGTGATCGGACGCGGAGAGCAGGACCATCGCTCTTCTCCGTGTTCTCTCTGCTTCTCCTCTGCGTTCTCTGCGTCCAGAGCTCTTTCCCCGACCCTCACCAATCTCATTCTGGGCCCCGTGGGCTTCCGCCAGCACCGATGGCGCGGACCTATACTGGGGCGATGAAGACACTGACTCTTGCGATTGCGGCGCTGGTCGCCGCCACCCCGGTGCTTGCCCTCGATGGCAAGTGGACGCCCAAGCAGGTGCTGGAGATCGATCCGGCGTGGCTCAAGGAGCAGGGGCTGGCGTTGCCGCCCTCGGGTTTGTGGGATGCCAAGCGCGGCACCGGGCTGCTGGCGGGCACGGTCAACCTGGCCGGTTGCTCCGGCGCCTTCGTCTCGCGGACCGGGCTGATCGTCACCAACCACCATTGCCTGTTCCCGATGCTGCAGGAGCACAGCACGCCGGCGCGCGATCTTATCCGAGACGGTTTCCTCGCCCGCAAGCGCGAAGACGAGCTGCCGAGCGCGACGGTGCGGGTGGAGATCCCGAAGCGCTTTACCGATGTGACCGCCGAGATCCTTGCTGCCGTGCCCGCGGGTGCGGACCCGCTGGCGCGCTTCGCGGCCATCGAGGCGAAGCAGAAAGCGCTGGTGGCCGCTTGCCAGCAGCAGGCCGACACCAAGTGCAAGGTGGCGGTGTACGACGAAGGCGTGAACTACACCCTGATCGAGTCCATCGAGTTGCGCGATGCGCGCCTGGTCTACGCGCCGCCGCGTGCCGTCGGCGAGTACGGTGGCGAGATCGACAACTGGATGTGGCCGCGCCACACCGGCGATTTCGCGATCGCGCGCGCCTGGGCGGGCAAGGACGGCAAGCCGGCGGATTTCTCGGCGGACAACCGTCCCTACGCGCCCGAGTTTCATTTCCCGATCGCGAAGACCGGCGTCTCCGAGGGCGATTTCCTGATGCTGCTGGGCTATCCCGGGATCACCTGGCGCGCGTTGATCGGCGAGGAGATGCGCGAGCGCCGCGAGCGCTTCTTCGTGCGTCGCGAGGATGTGTTCGGCGAGTGGATCCGCATCCTGGAAGAGGCGAGTGCCGGCGATGCCGCAGGCCAGATCGCGGTGGCGGCCAACGTCAAGGGCATCGCCAACCGACACAAGAACGCCCAGGGCCAGATTGCCGGCCTGGACCGCGGCCGCATCGTGGCGAAGCAGCAGGCGGCCGATGATGCCGTCGCAGCCTGGGCCCAGGACCAGCCTGCGCACGCGGGTGCACTGGCCGCGCGCGAGGCGCTGCGTGCACTGCTCGCCGAGCGCGAGAAGACGTGGGAGCGCGATTTCCTGTTGAACCTGATCCCGCTGGGCATCGATGCGCCCGCCGGCGGTATCCCGCCCTTGCCCAAGACACTGTACTTCGGTGCCACTCTGGCGCAGAACGCGGTCGAACGCGCCAAGGCGGACGCCGCGCGCGCTGCCGGCTACACCGACGCCGACCGGCCCAAACTCGTCGCGCGCCTGGCCCGCGAGCAGCCCAACTACCATGCGGCGGCCGACCGCCAGATCCTCGCCGCGCTGGTGCGGCGCGCGCTGGCGCTGCCGGCGGACCAGCGCATTGCCGCTATCGACGCCCGTTTTGCCGGCAAGGATGCCGCGGCCATCGAGAGCGCCATCGACGCGCTGTACGCCGGCACCCAGCTGCTCGACACCAGCGTGCGCGAGGCGATGCTGGGCGAGGACCTGGCAACCCTGCGTGCGCGCAAGGACGCGATGCTGGAATTCGGCATCGCCTGGAGCGAGGACGTCGCCGCACTGCGCGCTCACGAGCGCAACTGGCTGGCGCAGAGCGCGATTCACCGCCCGGTCTGGCGCCGCGCGGTGGCCGCGCATGCGGGCAAGCCGATCGCGCCCGACGCCAACGGCACGCTGCGCGTCAGCTTCGCCCATGTACAGGGCTATTCGCCGCGCGACGGCGTGCAGTACACCCCGTTCACCACGCTCGCCGGCATGCTGGAGAAGCACACCGGCGCCGAGCCCTTCGCGCTGCCCGAGTCGGTGCTCGCCGCCGCCCGGGATCCCGGCGAGCGCTGGGTGGAGAAGTCCAGCGGCCTGGTGCCGGTGAATTTCCTTGCCGACGGCGACAGCAGTGGTGGCAACTCGGGCAGCCCGGTGGTCAACGCCCGCGGCGAACTCGTCGGCATCAACTTCGACCGTGTGTGGGAGAACGTCGCCGGCGACTTCGGCTTCAACCCCGCACTGTCGCGCAACATCAGCGTGGACGTGCGCTACCTGCTGTGGAATCTGGAGCGGGTCGCGAACGCCGAGGAACTCCTTGAGGAACTCGGTCTGACGGGGCGGCAGCAAGCTCGCTGAGCCGACCGGCACTGCATGAATCGAACCCGAACTTGCGGCACATGGTCGGATCGGGCGTGATCAACCAGGGCAGATGCGTTGCCGCGTGCTTCGAATCAACGTCACGCTGAAGAAACCCGAAACAACCCGCGCTTCTCGATCTCGCATCTGCTCCGTCATGACCGGACCTGATTCGTACCAATCCTCATCGCGGGAGCGCCCCAAGAGCAACAGCGTTTGGACAAGGTCCAAACCCACGCACAGCAAGCTCGCGGCATCTGTGGGTTCGGACCTTGTCCGAACGCTTTTCGCATCGCCGGTCCATCGGCGATGAGGATTGGTACGAATCAGGTGACCGGATGTCGAGCTTTGCAGGGGATCACAATCGGTTGGAGACCATGTTCAATTCACCTGCGCAGCACTACACTGAGAAGCCCCGTTCCACCTCCGAAGAGAAACTTGCCATGATGAAGTCTGCGCGTTGGGGGTCTCTGCTGCTGGCGACAAGTTTGTTTGCGCTGTCCGGGCAAGTCCTGTCTGCGCCCCAGCCAGAACAACCGAAGCCGGTTTTTGGTGAGCTGGTATCGCCGGCCGAAGTTCCCGAGTTGATCGCCATGGTTCGGTCGGAACTGGCGCCAGGTGGGCGCTGGGAAGAGGTGCCGAGGAAAGCCAGGCCCGCCCTGGAATCCAGGCTCGTTGAAATCGAGCAGCTCCTCGAAGGTCGTTCATCGATCGATGAACTGAGCGAGGACGACAAGATTCGCCTGATCAATGCGCAGGAGCATGCCAACTCGATCCTGACAGCCAACGACGGCGAGCGCATCGTCTGCGAGCGAGTCAAGCCCATCTACAGCCATATCGGCCAGGTGCTCTGCGTCACTCGGGCGCAGCGCAACAACATGCGCGACGCAGGCCGGGATGGTGTCACGCGCCTGCAGCAAACCGGGCGGAAAGAAACCGTCAGGTGAGGACAGGCAGGGGCGTGCGAGCCATGCGCAACCCATAGGCACGGCGGCTCGCTGCTCCCTGCCGTCTGACGCGTCAGCGGCCTGTGCGCAGCGGATGCTCCCGCAGCGCGTTCACCGGGTACGCCCCGCAAGCACCCGCCGAGCATCTGCGCAGCACAACCGGCGACCTGCTTTCATCCGACGCGGCCATTCCAACGCAACGACGCCAAGGCGCAAAGGGTCGCTTGGAAAGCACCCTGATTCTCTCTCTGCGTCCTCCGCGTCTCCGCGTTCCAGTCTGGTTCATCGCGACGTGGAGCGCTGACGAACCGCGAGAAAGCGCGGATTGCGCAGCAGTCCGGCGGCGACCAGCGAGACCAGCACGCCCACCGGAAAGATCTCGGTGAAGGTGATCCCCATCCGGAACCAGACGTTGGCGTACTGCACGGCGAAGGCATCCAGTTCGGCACGCATCTGGGTCAGCGCCGCTTCGCTCGCGCCAGCTGCACGCTGCTGCTCAATCAGATGCTGGGTGTAGGTGGCGGCGAAGTCGCTGCCGGTGACCGCAATCGCGGCTTCCCAGGCCAGCACATACAGGATGCTCGCCACCAGGCTGATGCCCAGGCCCATCCCCAGCGCAGGCCAGAATCCGATGACACCGCCGCCGACCTCGTCCCGCTGACGCTTGACCCCACGAAGATCGCGCTCAACGCGATCAGCATGCTGGCGTAGCCGATCAGCATGCCGTACTCGATCGGCGGGTGCTCGGCAAACGCCACTGTCATGCCGAAGAGCACGCTACCGACCACCAGGCCGGCGATGGTGCCGTACTTCAGGATTTTCGCGAACATGAACGATGCTCTCAGTCTGGGTTGGGACGGCCATTGAGGGCCACGCACCCCCCGCGGGCAATCACCCGGATGGGTGATTCGGCCCGAATCACCCGCCCGGACGGCGGAAATCGCCATGCGGATGTGGTTTACGCCAGCAATCCCAGCTCCCGCGCGCGCTGGATCGCCTCGGTACGCCGGCGTGCGCCGAGCTTCTCGAACAGCCGCGCGACGTGGGTCTTGACCGTATTGGGCGAGATTCCCAGTTGTTGGGCGATCTCCTTGTTGCTACCACCGGAGGCGATTGCTTGCAGCACGGCCAGTTCGCGCTCGCTGATGCCGAGCGCCGACTGCGCCTGCGGATTGCCCGCATCTGCCGCCCGCGGTTCGCGCGCGCTGACGATGCGGGCGCCGACAAACACACCCAGCGCCAGGAACGCGAGCGCCACCAGGAAGGTGTAGACGCCATCGCTGTGCAGTCTGGCCACCCGTTGGTAGTCGAGCCAGGCGAGGGCAAAGCTGCCCGCGCCCAATAGCGCTCCGTAGCCGAGCAGCCGGCGCCAGGACTCGCCGATGCGCATGGTTGCGCTCTTCCTAGTCAGAGCAGAGCTTCAGGTTGGTGCGCACCGCGCCCGCGAGCCGGCCGTACAGTTCGCCTTCCACCGGCGGGTAGCTGTCGACGATCTCCTCGTCGCTCATTGCCGCCAGCTCCGCGCGGCCGGCGAGGATCTCGCGGCAGCCGGCGTCATCGCCGAGCTTGTGCCGGGTGATGGCGAGGTCGCTCTCGATCCAGCCGCGGTCGATGTCCATGATCACGCGCTCGCAGCTCGGCAGCAGGCTTTCCAGCTGCTTCGCTGCGTCGGCGTGCTTGCGCTGGTCGTAAAGCTGCTTGAAGCGCTTGCGCGTGGCGGCGACCTCGGCCGGCAGGCAGCCCGCAGGCGGGCGCAGGTACAAGCCGCCGAAGCTGGCGCGCGCGCCGCAGAAGTAGCGGCAACGCTCCTGGTCGTCCGCGTGCTGCTCCACGTGCACGCCGGCCTTGTCGGCGCGGAATTCCAGGCGGCAGGATTCGTTCTCCATCGTCGGCAGTTCCGCCCGGCCTGCGCGGATCTCCCCGCCCAGCGAGCAGGTGTGCGCATTGGCGCCCATCTCCTCGATGCCGAAACTGAGCGCGCCGTCCGCGGCGCGGCTGATCTCGAGCACGCCGAAGCCGCCCTCGTTGATGTAGAGGCCCGGTGCGGGATCCGCCGCCAGCGCGTACGTGGTGGTCAGGGCCAGCGCCGCGCCCGCGGCCAGCAGCGTGTGCCATCGCATCGATCGATTCTCCGCCTTCGGGTTGATGCCCGCAGCATACGACCTGCGCATCGGCGTAGCCGCTTCATGCCAGCGGGCGCCCGCTGTCCACCGCGCAGACCCGGTCGTGGTAATCGATCACCGCGCTGCTTGCGGCCACCCCGATCACTCGCAGCAGGCGGCAGGTGGCGTAACGCGCGCTGGCCGCCTCGTAGCCTGGCAGCCATTCGCGCAGCGCGGCCTCCTGCGTGGCGTCCCGCGGGTACTGCACGCGGTGCGCGCGCAAGCGCATGCGGTAGGGCTTGGGCGTCAGCCGTGCGCGGTAGCAGGCCTGCTTGCGGCAAAGCGTCAGATACAGCCAGTCCGCATTGCAACTGCGCATGAAGCGCGCGCTCTCCTCGGCCGTCGGCGGGAACACCCGCCCGGTGACGATCACGCGGATGCCCTTGTGCGTTTCGTACACCCGCAGGCCCAGGCCGGTGCAGTCCGCGGCGCGCGCGCGCTTGTCCAGGTTCGCCAGGATCCGCTGCTTGCGTTTGCGCGGGTCGCGCAGGCCGAACAGCACTTCCCAGAAGCGGTAGCGCGGCTCATCGATGTCGATGATCAGGTGGTCGGCGGAATTCAGCACCAGCGCGCCGTAGCGGTTGCGCGTGATCGCGTTGTCCGCATCCAGGCGCTCGATCAGTTCTTCGCGGATGTCGGCTTCGTAGCCCTCGCCAGGTTGCGGCTGGCCGCCGATGCGCGCGCGGACCACTGCGAGGCGCTGCTCGGCATCCGCATGCGCGGCCGCCTCCGAGGCATCGGCCCCGCCCCAGCACCCAACCTCGGTGGTGTCCCCGGCGATGTCCAGCGTCGCCCGGTGCCTGACCCAGAAACGGAAAATACGCACGCGACACCTCTGCCCGAAGTGGGCCGTCAGTATGCCCAGCGCCGGGCGCCGAGGACACCGGCCCCCGCCGCCGCGCGCCTGCGTATCCGGTCTGGAATCGCTTGCTGGAACGCCACCATGACTGCCTCGCGCACCCTGCTGCTTGCCGCCGCCAGCCTGCTGCTCACCGCTTGCGGTGCCATCATCGGCCGCTACAGCGGTCGCACCGAGGCCTGCGCGATCATCGCCGACGGGGTGCCGGCGAGCGCGCGGGTGCGCGAACTCGTCGATACCGGCATCAGCATCAACGACGATCCGGTGGTCGAGTTCGTGCTCGACGTGGACCGCGGCGACGGGCGCGTGCACACGGCCCATGCGCGGGCACTGGTCTCGCGCCTGGATGTGCCGGCGGTCCAGCCGGGGCGGGTCTTCGCCATTCATTACGACCCTGAGCAACCGGGCCGGGCGGCGATCGACGGCTGGGATTGCGATTGATCCCGTCGGGTCCTGGATGGCCGACGTGCACGAATCCTTCACGCCCGGCGCTTGATTCCCGGCCAAGCGTCCCCAATACGAAGGCTCCCGCGGGTTGCCTGCGGCCCTCGCCTGCGCGGCTGCCCGAAACCGAATCGGGTAGACTCGCCGCCCCCGCTTTCCCTCATCTGTCCCATTCCCCGCCCATGCTCAACGCCCTTCTGACCCGGATCTTCGGCAGTCGCAACGACCGTGTGGTCCGCGGCATGCGCAAGACCGTCGCTCGCATCAACGAGCTCGAACCTTCCTTCCAGGCGTTGACCGATGCCGAACTCCTGGCCAAGACCGATGAGTTCCGCAAGCGGCTGGCCGACGGCCAGACCGAAGACCAGATCCTGCCCGAGGCTTTCGCCGCGGTGCGCGAGGCGGCGCGCCGTACGCTTGGCCTGCGCCACTACGATGTGCAGTTGATTGGCGGCATGGTGCTGCACCAGGGCAAGATCGCCGAGATGCGCACCGGCGAGGGCAAGACCCTGGTCGCCACGCTCCCGGTCTATCTCAACGCGCTGCCGGGCAAGGGCGTGCACGTGGTCACCGTCAACGACTACCTGGCCAAGCGCGATGCCGCGTGGATGAGCCCGGTGTATTCGGCGCTCGGCATGAGCGTGGGCGTGATCGTCCCGGGCCAGAGCATGGAGTCCAAGCGCCAGTCCTATGCCTGCGACATCACCTACGGCACCAACAACGAGTACGGCTTCGACTACCTGCGCACCAACATGGCCTTCCAGCCGGCCGACCGGCTGCAGCGTGGCCTGCACTACGCGATCGTCGACGAGGTGGACTCGATCCTGATCGACGAGGCGCGCACGCCGCTGATCATCTCGGGCCCCGCGGACGAGTCGCCGGAGCTGTACCTCAAGATCAATCGCGTCGCGCCGCAACTGACGCGCCAGAAGACCGAGGAAGACGAAGGCGATTTCTGGGTCGACGAGAAGCAGAAGCAGGTGCACCTGTCCGAAGCCGGCATGAAGCACGTCGAGGAGATCCTCGTTCGCAACGGCATCATCAAGCCGGATGAGAGCCTGTACGACGTGCAGAACCTCGCTGTGGTGCACCACCTGAATGCGGCTCTGCGCGCACTGCACTTGTACCAGCGCGATGTGGATTACATCGTGCGCGACGGCGAGGTGATCATCGTCGACGAGTTCACCGGCCGCACCCTGCCGGGCCGCCGCTGGTCCGATGGCCTGCACCAGGCGATCGAAGCCAAGGAAGCCGTGCCGATCCAGCGCGAGAACCAGACGCTGGCGTCGATCACCTTCCAGAACTATTTCCGCATGTACAAGAAGCTGTCCGGCATGACCGGCACGGCCGACACCGAAGCCTTCGAGTTCAACAGCATCTACGGGCTCGAAGTCATCGTCATCCCGACGCACCGACCGATGGTGCGCAAGGACGCGACCGATCTGGTGTTCCTGACGCGCAAGGACAAATTCGTCGCGATCATCGAGGACATCCGCGAACGCCGTGCCAAGCGCCAGCCCTGCCTGGTCGGCACCACCTCGATCGAGACCAGCGAGCTGCTCGCCGGCATGCTCAAGAAGGAAGGCATCCCGCACGAGGTGCTGAACGCCAAGCAGCATGAGCGCGAGGCGCACATCGTGGCCCAGGCCGGGCGCCCGGGCGCGGTGACCATCGCCACCAACATGGCCGGTCGCGGCACCGACATCGTGCTCGGCGGCAGCCTCGAAGCCGAGCTGCACGCGCTCGGCCCCGACGCCAGCGATGCGCAGAAGGAAGCGGTGCGCAACGAGTGGAAGCTGCGCCACGAGGAAGTGCTCAAGTCCGGCGGCCTGCACATCATCGGCACCGAGCGCCACGAGTCCCGCCGCATCGACAACCAGCTGCGCGGCCGCTCCGGCCGCCAGGGCGACCCGGGCTCCAGCCGCTTCTACCTCGCCTTCGAAGACAGCCTGATGCGCATCTTCGCCTCCGACCGCCTGGCCTCGCTGATGCAGCGCCTAGGCATGAAGGAGGGCGAGTCGATCGAGCATCCGCTGGTCAACCGCGCGATCGAGAACGCGCAGCGCAAGGTGGAGGCGCACAACTTCGACATCCGCAAGCACCTGCTGGATTTCGACGACGTCGCCAACGACCAGCGCAAGGTGATCTACGAGCAGCGCAACGAGATCATGGACGCCGCCGACGTGCAGGAGACCCTGGTCTCGGTGCGCCACGACGTGGTGCGCTCGATGGCCGCGCCGCACGTGCCGCCGGAATCGATCGACGAGCAGTGGAACCTGGACGAGCTCAAGCGCACCTTCATGGACGATCTCGGCGTCGAGATCGAGCCGCGCACCTGGGTCAAGGACGATCCGGACATCAACGCCGAAGGCATCGTCGACAAGGTGATCGAATCGGTCGACCGCCACTTCCGCGAGCGCGAGGCGCTGATGGGCGAGGAAATCATGCGGATGGCCGAGAAGGCGATCCTGCTGAACGTCCTCGACAGCCAGTGGAAGGACCATCTGGCGCGCATGGACTACCTGCGCCAGGGCATCCACCTGCGCGGCTATGCGCAGAAGCAGCCCAAGCAGGAGTTCAAGCGCGAGGCTTTCGAGCTGTTCCAGCAGCTGCTGGAGCGGGTCAAGAGCGAGACCATCCGCATGCTCGCCCGCGTGCGCGTGCGCAGCGAGAACGACATCGAGCAGGCCGAGGCGCGTCGCGTCGCCCCGCCGATGAAGTTCCAGCACCCCGACGCCGGCAACCTCGGCACCGACGACGAAGCCGCGCAGGCCCAGGGCCTGGCAGCAGCTGGCTGGGACCGCGCCGAGCAGGCCAGCCCCACGGTGCGCGCGGGGGAGAAGGTCGGCCGCAACGATCCTTGCCCCTGCGGCTCCGGCAAGAAGTACAAGGCCTGTCACGGGAAGCTGGATTAAGCCGCCAGAGAGCTGGTGTTGGCATGGGCTGTTGGTATTGGTAGAAGCGCGGCGCGGAGGCAGCGTTCCCGCCCAGGCAATGCCGCAAGCGGATGCGGCCGGGCGCGCCGCCCATGTCGGATCTTGCCCGATGTGGGCGAAGACGCGGTGGATGCCTCGTTGGGTAGCGTTTCGCCGGCCTCGACGACCACCGCGCCGGGGGCCGGGCGCGACATCCTGGCGATCGGGGGGATCGACGGCCGTCCGCTCGCGCTGGCGCTATCCGTAACGTGCGAAGTACACATCGATCATCCCCTTGACCGTCACGACCGTGAGCAGCATGCCGAGTGGTCCGAGGTAGGAGAGGGTGACCAGGCCGAGGATGACGATCGCCTGCAAGCCGATGATCCGCGCGTAGTGGATACGGCCGTGTTCCTCCAGGTCGGCGACGGTTGCCAGCTTCCGCCATTCCTGCAGGGTGCCGAAGACGGCCAGGGCGAGCAGGACCAAGCATCCCAGGCGAATGTCGGATGGGTTCGCCTGCCACCGCGGGTCAGCGCCCAGCGGTGGCATCTCCGCCACGGCCAGCAAGAGCACGAAGATGCCGTGACCAACCAGGAAGGTGCCCGCGTGCAGCATGAATGTGTGCGCGTGGCGGGCGGGCTTGCCGCCGACGGAATCGCGGTAGTGGGCGGGGTCGCGCGTGCGGTACCAATGCGCTTCCGCCAGGGCCAGGTGCGCCAGGAATCCCAGCGCGTTCTCTACCCAGAACAGCACCAGGATCGTGACGGCTGACGCCTGCTGCCAGAGTGCCGCCACCAGGTAGATCCCGTTGACCGCCAGGGCCAGTTGTATGCGCGCGTTCATGGGGTGCCCTTGGGTGCCTCGATCGATGATCGCTGGCTCACCAGCGCCCGCAAAGGGCTTGGGTCTGGCCGAGCGGCAGGAGACCACGCGAGCGGCAGCCCGGGTGGGTGCTCCGGCTTGAAGCTGGATTTGAGATCCTGCAAGGTTGGGCGGTGTTCACTGCAAGTTGGCGGATTTTCGCCACCCGTTCGGCTGGCCATTGCCATTCGCCACGCCGCCGCCGCTATCCTCGGCCGCCCTTCCAGGCTGGAACCCGCTGCAGATCATGGCTCTACCCCCGATCGAAACCCGTATCGCCCAGGAAATTGCTGCCCGTCCGCAACAGGTGGCTGCCGCCGTGCAGCTGCTGGACGAGGGCGCCACGGTGCCGTTCATTGCGCGCTATCGCAAGGAAGTCACCGGCGGCCTGGACGACACCCAGCTGCGCACGCTGGAAGAACGCCTGGGCTATCTGCGCGAGCTGGAGGATCGCCGCGCGGCGGTACTGGCGAGCATCGAGGAGCAGGGCAAGCTGAGCGATGCGCTACGCGACGAGATCGTCCACGCGGACACCAAGGCGCGTCTGGAGGATCTGTACCTGCCGTACAAGCCGCGCCGCCGCACCAAGGCGCAGATCGCGCGCGAGGCCGGGCTGGAGCCGCTGGCCGACAGCCTGCTGGCCGATCCCACCCAGGCGCCCGAGGCCGCCGCGCTGGCCTATGTGGACGTGGAGAAAGGCGTGGCCGATGTGGCCGGCGCGCTGGAAGGCGCGCGCTCGATCCTGGCCGAGCGCTTCAGCGAGGATCCGGCGCTGGTCGGCGAATTGCGCGAATGGCTGTACGAGCAGGGCCGCATCCATGCGCTGCTGATCAAGGGCAAGGAGAACGAGGGCGCCAAGTTCCGCGACTACTTCGATTTCGTCGACAGCCTGGCGCAGATCCCCTCGCACCGCACGCTGGCGCTGTTCCGCGCGCGCGCCGAGGGCATCCTCGACCTGGACCTGGAACCGGTGCCGGTGCGCCGCAACGATGCGCGCGGCGGGGCCGAGGAAGCCGAAGCGATCGAGCAGGGCCACCGCCGCGCCGAAAGCCGCGTGGCGCACCGGTTCGGCATCGCCGACAAGGGCCGTCCCGCGGACGCATGGCTGGTCGAGACCTGTCGCCAGACCTGGCGCTACAAGCTGCATGTACGCCTGACGCTGGACCTGTTCGGGCGCATCCGCGAGCGCGCCGAGGAAGAGGCCATCCGCATTTTCGGCGACAACCTCAAGGATTTGCTGCTGGCGCCGCCGGCCGGCCCGCGCGCGGTGATCGGGCTCGATCCCGGCCTGCGCACCGGGGTCAAGGTGGCGGTGGTGGACGCCACCGGCAAGGTGCTCGCCACCGACACGATCTATCCGCTGCAGCCGAAGAATGCGGTGGAGGCCTCCGCGGCGACCATCGCCAAGCTGGCGCAGGCGCACGGCGCGCGCCTGATCGCCATCGGCAACGGCACCGGCTCGCGCGAGACCGAGGCCTTCGTCGCCGAGCTCGCACTGGCGCGCCCGGAGCTCAAGCTCACGCGCATCGTGGTCAGCGAGGCCGGGGCCTCGGTGTATTCCGCCTCGGAACTGGCGGCGAAGGAATTCCCGGGCCTCGACGTGTCGCTGCGCGGCGCGGTGTCGATCGCGCGCCGGCTGCAGGATCCGCTGGCGGAGCTGGTCAAGATCGAGCCCAAGGCGATCGGCGTCGGCCAGTACCAGCACGACGTCAACCAGGTGAAGCTCGGCGATCGCCTCGACAACATCGTCGAGGACTGCGTCAACGCGGTCGGCGTGGACCTCAACACCGCATCGGCGCCGCTGCTGGCGCGGGTGTCCGGGCTGTCCACCGGCACCGCCGAAGCGGTGGTGCGTTTCCGCGACGAGCACGGCGCGTTCACCACCCGGCGCAAGCTGCTGGAAGTGCCGCGGCTGGGGCCGAAGACCTTCGAGCAGGCCGCCGGCTTCCTGCGCATCCAGGGCGGCGAGCAGCCGCTCGACGCCTCCGCGGTGCACCCGGAGGCCTACCCGGTGGTCGACCGCATCGCGCAGCACACCGGCCTGCCGGTAGGCCAGTTGATCGGCAACGGCGCGGTGCTGGCCAAGCTGGACCCCAAGGCCTTCGCCGACGAGCGCTTCGGTGTGCCGACGGTCAAGGACATCCTGCGCGAACTGGAGAAGCCCGGCCGCGATCCGCGCCCGGAGTTCAAGACCGCGCAGTTCTCCGCCGAGGTGCACACCCTGAACGACCTCAAGCCCGGCATGGTGCTGGAGGGCGTGGTCACCAATGTCGCGGCCTTTGGCGCCTTCATCGACATCGGTGTGCACCAGGATGGCCTCGCGCACGTTTCGGAACTGTCGGACAAGTACATCAAGGACCCGCGCGAAGTGGTCAAGACCGGGCAGATCGTCAAGGTGCGCGTGCTCGAGGTCGACGCGCCGCGCAAGCGCATCGGGCTCTCGCTCAAGCTCAGCGAGTCGCGCGAGGCGGCGGCCGAGCGGCGCCACGGGGGCCCCGGCGGTCCGCGCCCGCAGACCGCGCCGGCCGGCCGCGGCGCACCGCCCTCGCGCGCGCCTGCGCAACGCGACACACCCAAGCCATCGCCAATGGGTACACTCGGGTCCCTGCTCAGCGAGGCGATGAAGGGGAAGCGGTAGGCGATGACGGCTGAAGCCTGGAGGGCACGAGGGCACGAGGGCACGAGGGCACGTAGAAGCGTGGTCTCGCGCTGGTCGCGCCTTTCCGTGCCCTTGGAAAGTCGCACCGGGGGCAAAGCCTGGAGGGCACGAAGGCACGAGGGCACGAGGGCACGTAGAAGCGTGGTCTCGCGCTGGTCGCGCCTTTCCGTGCCCTCGTGCCCTCGTGCCCTCGTGCCCACGTACACGGAAAGCCTCGCGTCATGACCACCCGCCGTGCCCGCGCCATCCGCCAGCCGCGAGGCCGCGCCAGCATCCTCGGCGCGCAGTACGCAACTGTGGAGCGTTTCACGGCGCGCGCACGGAACTCGCGCGCACCCTCGCTGTCGAAGCCTGCACACGACGGCGAGGTTCCGATGCGCGCGTTCCGACTCCCCCGGGCACTGGCAGGCGAACAATCGGCTCCGTTGATGCTGGTGGCCGGCACCCGCCTGGAAGCACTGCGGCTGTTGCCGCTGCTGCGCGCGCTGCGCAGCAGCGGGCGCGGCGATGGCGCGCTGCTGGTGGACACCGGCGAATCCGGCCCGGCGGTGCGCGATGCGCTGCGCGAGCACGGCCTGGCGCCGGATTTGCGCCTGCCCGGCGCCAAGGGCGCCAGCGCCGCGGCCTTCGCGCTGCTGCGCCTGGCGCTGCGGCTGCGGCCGCAGATGATCGTCGCCGGTGGTGCGTCGCGCAGCGGCCTGGCGGCCGCGATCGGCGCGCGCGGTGCCGGCATCAGCGCCGCCCTGATCGCCTCCAGCGCCGACCAGGCCCCGCGCCTGCGCTGGCGCCTGCTGTCCGGACTGTGCACTTGGTTCTACCTCGGCCGCGAGGCGCCGCCGCTGGACTTGCCGCGCGGCCGCGCGATGGAAACCGGGGACCCGCTCTACGACCTCTGCCGTGAGCAGAGCGAGGCGGTCGGCATCGGCCATGAGCCCTCAGGCGCGCGCGTGGCCATTTCGACCACGCTGTCCGCACCGGACGCCGAGCGCCTGGTCGAGGCGCTGCTGGCGCGCGAGGACGAAGACTTGCGCATCGACTGGATCGGCGCCCCGCCGCTCGGCGAGCGCGAGGTACAGCAGCGCGTGCGCCGCCTCGGCGCCTTGCCGCACTGGCGCGCGCTGGCCCTGCTGCGCCGCAGCCGCATCCTGATCACCGACGATCCGTTGCTGGCCATGGAAGCGCGCTGGATCGGACGCACGGTGTTCTGGGTTGGCGCCAGCGCGGTTCCGCGCGGCTGCATCGAGGTCGCGTTGCCGCAACTCGCCGGCGCGGTCCACCAGGCGCTCGCGCAGACCCTGAGCCCGCGCCCACTGGCGGAAGACGGTCGCGCCGCCCCGCGCCTGGCCGCGCAACTACTGGACCGGGTGGAACAGCGTGCCTTCGCCGGTTGGCTCACGCGGGTGCGTCCGCGCTGATCCTTGAGCGGCGCTGGACGCGGCTCAGGCGAGCCAGCTCGCCAGCAGTGGCAGCCAGACCACGGCGATCATGATTCCATAGCCGACCAGGCCGGCGGCAAGTTCCGGTGCGAGCTTGGCATCGATCGCCAGCGCGCCAGCGGTGATCATCGCCGGCATCGCCGACTGCAAGGTGTTGACCGCGACGACCTGGCGTTCCGCCCCGGCGAGTGTGGCGATCGCGAAGGCCGCTGCCGGCAGCAGCAGCAATTTGAGCGCAAGGCCCGCGGCCAGCGGAACTGCCACCGCGCGCGAGGGCACGAGTTTGAGCTGGAAGCCCACCGCGAACATCGCCATCGGCACCAGAAGGCCGGCGAGTACCTCGATCAGGTGGGCCACCAGCGGCGGGCGCTCCCAGGGCAGCAGGCCCAGGATCAGCGCGGCAAAGGACGGGAAACTGACGATCTTGCGCACCACCGCGCCCAGGCTGGGCCTCGTTGCACCGCCATGCAGCGCCACGACAACCAGGCCGAAGCTGGACAGCAGCATGAAGGAGCCCAGTTGGTCGTAGACCACCGCGTACTTCAGCGCATCGTGCCCGAGCGTCGCCTCGACCAGCGGATAACCCAGGAAGGCGGTGTTGCCGAGCGCCACGCACAGCAGCAGGCAGGCGATGACCTCGCGGCGCCAGCCGAACGCCCGCCCGAGCAACCAGACCGCGAGCACCGTGAGGCCGGCCAGCAGCCACGGCGTGGCCACCAGCACCAGCAGGTCGGCATGGAACTGCAGGCCATGCACCGCCTTCAGCACCAGCGCCGGGAGCAGCAGCCAGATCACCAGACGGTTGATCACTTCCGGCGTGTTCTGCGGCAGCAGCGAGGTGTGCGCATAGGCCTTGCCCAGCGCCAGCATCACGATCACCAGGAACAGGGCAGGAGAGATCGACATCGCTCTCGTCGGCCGCGGGCCAGGGGCGCAGCATCCGCGCCGGCAGTGGAGGCTTCCACCGGGAAAAGGTCGAATGCAAGGGGCGGGCGGCCCCGGCCCGGACGTGCCTGAGGTCGCGCTTGAATCGCACCCGCCGGCGCCGCAGAGTGTTGCGGTCCTGAAGCCCGGTGACTGCCATGCGCGCCATCCTGCCCTTGCTGTTGCTTTCCTGCGCGGTCCTCGCCGCGGACAATGACGAGGGCTGGCGTGGCGTGATGCACGATGTGCACGAACCGGCGATCGACCAGGCGCACGCGCGCGCGACACAGTCGCTGGCGCAACTGGGCGAAGACGACTACGGCCTGAGCGACCGCCCGGGCGCGCAGGCACTGCTCGATGCGCCGGCGAAGACGGTCGAATTCGACGCGCTGACCGGCGACTGGCGCTGCCGCTCGCTGCAGGTTGATCCGAACGGCCTGTTTGCCTATCCGGCCTTCCGCTGCCGGATCGAACTGACCGAAGACGGTACCCTGATGTTCACCAAGACGAGCGGTTCGCAACGCCGCCACGGCCAGTTGTATCCGAAGTCCGACGGCCACTGGGTTTTCCTCGGCGGCCGTTCGGTCAATGACGATCCCTACCGCCCGTACAGCGCCACTTTCGGCGACTTCGACGGCGAGGACCTTGCCGACGACAGCGTCGGGCTGGTCGAGGGGCTGGGCGATGGTCGCGTGCGCATGATTCTGGATGCCGATGGCGAGAGCGTGGAGTTCTACGAGCTTCGCCGCTGACGCCTGCTCCGCGGCAAGGGACAATTCTTTGCTTATCGCCCTTCCGGGCCGATGGCGGCCTGCGCGCACGGCAGACGAGAATCGGCAAGACCATCGCTGATCGGTGCCAGGGGGCATCCGGTGGTAGCGACAGGTCCAACCAACCGGGATTTCGCCATGCGCCATGTTGCGCGCGCCTTCATCGGCGCTGTGGTCGTTCTGACGCTGTTCGCTGTCGAACCGCTGTTCGCACAGTCGCTGCAGAAAGCCGCCATCCAGGTGGATCCCGGCAACACCAAGCAGGTGGGCGCCACCTTCGGCTATCGCCTGACCTACAACTGCAGCAGCGTCTCCGGGCCCTGCCTGAATGCCGAGGTCGTCGATCTGCTGCCGCAGGAAGTGCAGTTCGTCTCCACCGTCCCGGCCAGCCCGACCGGCGATGTCGCCGCGATCACGGTGACCCCGAACTTCGGCGGCAGCGGACGCACCCGGGTGCGCTTCCAGATGATCAACCCGCTGCCGGCGGGCAACTCCGGCGATCTGATCATCAATGTGCGCTTCCCCAACGGCAGCACGCCGAATGGCACCGTGGCGATCAACACTGCCGATGGCATCAACCTCGGCGCCACGCCGGGGACCTTCACCACCCCGCCGGTCACGGTCACCGCGGTGGCCAGCGTGCAGACCGCGATGAGCAAGACGCTGCAGACCTCGCCGGCCAACCTCGACCAGCCCGAGAGCTATCGCTTGCGCATCTCGGTGCCCAACAACAACGGTGCACTGAACCTCACGGCGATCGGCCCGGTGGTCGACACGCTGCCGTCGGGCACGGTGTTCAACGGCGCCACGCCGGCGGCCGATTGCCAGCCGGGCTGTGTTGGCACCACGCCCGCCACCCTGACCTGGACCAGTCCATGCAGCCTGCCTCTGGCGCCCGGCGGCAATTGCGACATCGCGGTCAACGTGACCTTCCCGTCCGCCACCTTCGCCAGTGGCAGCAACGTCACCAACAGCTTCACCACCGACGCCACGCCGCTCGGCCAGCCGCCGCAGAACCTCGGCGTCGGGACCATCACCCACCCGGTCACCACCTTCGTGCCTGCGCCGGGCATGAGCTTCAGCAAGAACATGGCGAGTGGCACGCCGAATCCGCCGACGCTGAACCAGACCTTCGCCTACGACTTCAATTTCAGCAACAACGGCAACGTCCCGCTCGACACCCTGGTCATCATCGACACCCTTCCGGTGGAACTGAACGTGCTCAGCGTCAGCACCGGCGCCTACAACAACCTGAGCCCCTTCGCGGTCGGCGAGGGCGTGCGCGTGAGCTACGAGAAGAACACCGCGCCCGGGATCTTCACGCTCTGGGGTTCCTCGCCCAACACCACCACCAACACCACGCTGACCGCGCCGCCACCGGGCCTGGGTGCCGGCGAATACCTGACGCGCATCCGCTGGGAATACGGCCAGGCGGCGCCGGGAATGGCGCCGTCCGCACGGCCGCTGGTGACCGGACGGATCGTCAATCCGGACAACGCCGGGGGGCCGGTGGCGGTCGGCGACAGTGTGCAGAACTGCGGCGCATTGTCCGCCACCTATACCGCCGGCCCGACCGCGGTGAACCGCAACGACTGCGAGACCTTCAACGTCAGCGGCCCGTTCGTGCAACTGAATCCGGCCAAGGACAACCTCTCCGGCGGCGGGCCGTTCAACCCCGGCCAGGCCGTGTCCTGGCGTTTGCGCGTGCGCACCGCCAGCCAGTCCAGCGATCCGGTGCCGCTCGAAGCGCTGGTGGCGACCGATTTGCTGCCGGTCAACCTGAATTTCACCGGCTGGACCTTCGACGCCCAGGGCACCGGCCTGCCGGCGCCGCAGGTCTTCGACCAGATCCCCAACTTCGCCGGCACCGGGCGCACCCTGCTGCGCTGGCGCTGGAATGCCGGCAGCGGCAACCTCGGCGTCAATTCGCAGGTATGATCAACATCAACACCACGATCCGCAACGGCACGCCGTCCGGATCGCTGAGCAATGACTTCACCCTCGACAGCGATGCGCCCGGCCTCGGCCAGCGCTGCAGCACTTCCAATGTCCCGGACACCCTCGACTACGACGGCGACGCCGACACCAGCGAGCAGCTCTGTCGCGCGACCGGCACGATCACGGTGGCAGGCATCGCCCAGCTGATCTCGAGCAAGACCATCCAGGGCACCTGCGACGGCGGCTCGGTGGCGGTGTCCAACGGCACCCTGATCGGCGGGGCCATCGACTACACCCTGCGCGTGCAGAACGTCGGCACGGTGCCGATGCAGAACTTCGTTCTGATCGACATCCTGCCCTTCGTCGGCGACACCGGCGTGCGCGACACCACGCCGCGCGGCTCGCAATGGACGCCGCTGCTGGCGGCACCGATCACCCCGCCGGCCGGCACCACGCTGTACTACTCGACCAGCGGCAATCCCTGCCGCGGCGAGGTCGGTGGTCCGACCAGCAGCTGCGACGCGCCCAACTGGACCACGGTGCCGCCGGTGCCGATCACCTCGGTGCGCTCGTACAAGATTGAATTCGGCAACCGGGTGGTGCAGCCCTTCGATTTCCTCAGTTTCAACTTCCTGATGGTGACCCCGGGCACGGTGCCCGCCGGGCTGGCCGCGTTCAACAGCTTCGCCTACCAGGCGGACCGCGCCGATGGCCTGGGTTCGTTGGCCGCCGAACCGCAGAAGGTGGGCATCAGCATCGGCGCCTGCGAGGCCGCGAGCCTGGGCGACTTCGTGTGGGCCGATGACAATGCCAACGGCCAGCAGGACGATGGTCCCACCGGGCTCAATGCGGTGCCGGTGTTCCTGTGGCAGCCGGGTACCGATGGCCTGCCGGGTACCCTGGATGACATCCCGGTGGCCTCCACGGTCACCGGCAACGGCCCCGGCGGCGCCCCCGGCTGGTACAACTTCCCGGGCCTGGCGCCGGGCAACTACTTCGTGTGCATCGCCGCCCCGCCCACCTTCGTGTTCAGCCCGCGCGATGTCGGCGGCGACACTACCGATTCCGATGCGAACCCGGCCACCGGCTGCACCGGAATCCGCGTGCTCGGCGCCAACCAGGCCGATCCCACCAACGATTTCGGCGTGGTGCCGACCGAGCGCGCGGCGCTCGGCGACTACGTTTGGTTCGACCGCAACAGCAACGGCACCCAGACCGAGTCGCCCTTCGACGGCGCCAACGGTGTCAGCGTGCGCCTGTGGATCGACGATGGCGACAGCGTGGCTGAGCCCGGTACCGGCGACACCCTGGCGGCCACCACGGTCACCGCCGACGACCTCTACGGCGCGCCCGGCTACTACCTGTTCGACGGCCTGATCCCCGGCGTGCGCTACTTCGTGCAGTTCATCCGCCCGGCGGTGGCCACCGCCTTCACCGCGCAGAACGCCGGCGGCGACGACAGCATCGATTCGGACGCGGCACTGGCCAATGGCGTGACCGCCTTCGTCGTGCTCGCGCCGTCCGAAGTCAATCGCACCGTCGATGCCGGCCTGGTCGCGCCGACCGGCACCCTGGCGCTTGGCGACCAGGTGTGGAACGAGAGCGACAACGATGGCGTGTTCGAGCCCGAAAACGGCGAGACCGGCGTCGATGGCGTGCGCCTCGACCTCTACCTCGACGCCAACGGCAACACCGTGCCGGACCTCGACGAATTCCTCGCGACGACCACCACCGCCACCGCCAGTGGCTTCGCCGGGCGTTACCGCTTCTCCAGCCTGGCCCCGGGCAACTACATCGTGGTGGTTTCGCCGCAGGCCTTCAGCGGCGCCGGCGCGCTGTTCGGGCGGGTCACCGCGACAGGCAACGATCCCGCGCCGGATCCGGACAACGACGTCAACGGCGACGACAATGGCAGCGACATCGGCGCGCTGATCGGTGCGCGCGCGGTCACCCTGACGTCGAGCGGCGAGCCGACCAGCGAGGATGGCGACAACAACACCAACCTGACGGTCGATTTCGGCTTCATTCCCGGCGGCGTGGTGGCGGTCCCCGAATACGACTACGGTGACGCGCCGGACGTGATCGCCGGCAGCGCGAGCGGCGACTACAACACCAGCGTGCTCGACAACGGCGCCTTCCATCGCATCGGCGTGCCGGGCGCGCCGCGCCTGGGCGCCTGCGTCGATGGCGACGACGGCTTCAACCAGGGCATCGGTGCGAACGCCGACGACAGCGCCGGCTTCGGCAGCGTCGTCGGTGCCTGCGCCAGCGCGGGCGACGATGAGGACGGCGTGAGCTTCAGCGGGCCCTTCGTCCCGGGCGCCACGGCAAGCTTCAGCGTCACCGCCGGCGGCGCCAGTTGCACCCTGAATGCCTGGGTCGACTGGAACCGCAACGGCGTATTCGGCGACGGCGTCGGCGAACAGGTCGCGAGCAACCTCGCGGTGCCGGTCGGGCCGCCGACCGTGCTGACCTCGGGGGTGCCGGCCGGCGCCTCGCCAGGCCGCAGCTATGCGCGTTTCCGCTGCGCCAGCGTGGCCGGCACCGGGCCCACCGGCGCCGCGCCCGATGGCGAAGTCGAAGACTACGTGGTCGGTATCCAGGGCCGCGATTTCCCCGATGCGCCGGTCAGCTATGGCACCCAGGGCGGCGGCGCGGCGCAGCATGCGATCGATCCGCTGGATGCGGTCTACCTCGGCGCCTGCGTCGACTTCGAGACCGACGGTCAGCCGAACGTCGCCGCCACCGGCGACGACCTGGCGGCCGGCAGCGAGCGCGTCGGGCTGTGCTTCGACGACGAGGACGGCGTGAGCTTCACCAGCCCGCTGGCCGCCTGCGGCAATGCCACGGTGAGCGTCACTGCCAGCGCCAGCGGGCGCCTGGACGCCTTCGTCGATTTCAACGCCGACGGGGTGTTCGGTGCAGGCGAGCAGGTGTACGCCAACCAGGCCCTGGTGGCCGGCGCCAACCCGCTCAACTTCAATGTGCCCTGCAGCGCCGCCGCGGCGCAGACCTACAGCCGCTGGCGCATCAGCCGCGCGGGTGGCCTCGGCGCCACCGGCACCGGCGCGGACGGCGAGGTCGAGGACTATCGCGTCACCATCCTCGGCAACGACTGGGGCGATGCGCCAGCGCCATTACCGACGCTTTCTGCCAGCAATGGCGCGCGCCACGCGGTGGATCCTGCCGGGACGCTGCGCCTCGGCGCCTGCGTCGACACCGAGGCCGACGGCCAGCCGAATGCCGCCGCCAGCGGCGACGATGCCGCCGCCGGCGGATCGGCGGTCGGCGCCTGCGCGGTGGCCGGCGACGATGAGGATGGCGTCGCCTTCGCGCCGATCGTGGCCTGCCGCAACAGCAGGTGACCAGCACCGCGCCCGGCCTGCTCGATGCGTGGGCGGACTTCAACCGCAACGGCAACTGGGGCGATCCCGGCGAGCGGATCGCCAGCGGCGTGGTCCTCGCGGCGGGCGCCAATGCGCTGCCGCTGGCGGTGCCCTGCAGTGCCTCGCGCGGGGTGGCCAACTTCCGCTTCCGCGTGTCCACCACGGGCGTCGCCAGCTTCACCGGCGCCGCGGCCGATGGCGAGATCGAGGACTACCAGGCCGAGATCCTCGGCTTCGACCTCGGCGACCTGCCCGACGGCGCGGCCGGCATCGGCGGCGGCAACTACCGCACCCTGCTGCGCGGCGCCGGCGACAACGGCCCGCAGCACCGCATCGTCCCCGGCTTGCTGCTCGGTGCGGCGGTGGACAACGAAGCGGACGGCCAGCCCGGTGCCGCGGCCAGTGGCGACGACAGCGCCGGGGCCACGCCGGACGACGAGGACGGCATCACCGTGGCCGACCTCGCGCTCACCACCGGCCTGCCGGCCAATGTGCGCGCGCTGGTGACCAACACCACCGGCAACCCCGGCCGGTTGTGCGGCTTCGCCGACCTGAACGCCGACGGCGACTTCGGCGATGCGAACGAGACCGCCTTCGTCGACATCGGCGGCGCGGTCAGCGCGCAGACCGTGACCCTCGCCTTCGGCACGCTTGCGGCGAGTCCGGCGACCTACAACCTGACGCCGCCGCAGGCCTCGCGGCTGTTCCGCTTCCGCCTGGCCGACAACCAGTCCGCCTGCGCCGCCGACAACGACGCTGCCGCGCCCAACGGCGAGGTCGAGGACTACATCGGCACGCTGCTGGTGCCTATCGACCGCGGCGATCTGCCGGATACGGCCGCGGGCATCGGCCCCGCCAACTACGAGACCCTGATCGCCAACGGCGGCCCCGGCCACCCGCTGCGCCCGGACCTGCGCATCGGCGCCTGCGTCGACGCCGATGCCGATGGCCAGCCGAACGCCAACGCCAACGGCGACGACCTGGGAACGGGCAGCAATCTGCAGGGCAGTTGCGCGGTGGCCGGCGACGACGAAGACGGCTTCGCGACCGTCCCGAGCTACCTTGCCGGCGCAGCAACGGCGACCAGCGTCAGCGTGCTCAACAGCACCGGCGGCGCGGCGCAGTTGTGTGCCTTCATCGACTGGAACCGCGACGGCGATTTCCTCGACACCGTCGGCGGTGCGCTGGAGTCGGTCGCGGTCGCGGTGCCGTCCGGCGGCGCGCCGGCCAGCGTCAACATCAACTTCGGCACGGCACCGGTATCGATCGGCACCGGGGTGAACTACCTGCGCCTGCGCCTGGCCTCGGGCGCGGGTGCCTGCGCGCCCAACGGCCTGGCGGCCGATGGCGAGGTCGAGGACTACCGCGTGGCCTTCGAGGCGCGCGACTTCGGCGACCTGCCGGACACCGGCCCGGGCGCGGGACCGGCCAACTACGCGACTCTGAGCGCCGATGCGGGCGCCTCGCACGGCATCGTGCCGGGCGTGTTCCTGGGCGCCGGCGTGGACGCCGAGGGCGATGGCCAGCCCAACGTCAACGCCAACGGCGACGACCTGAATGCCGACGACGAGGACGGCGTGAGCTTCCCTGGCGTCGATGCGCTATACGTCGGGCGCCTGGTGGCCGGCCGCAGCAATCCGGTGCAACTCATCGCCAGCGCCGCCGGCCGCCTGAACTGCTTCTTCGACTTCAACGGCAATGGCAGCCTGGTCGACAGCGGCGAGCAGGTCTTCAACGAGACCCTGCTGGCGGCAGGCACGCAGACCCTCACCATCGCGGTGCCGGCCAGCGCCGGCAACACCAGCGTCTACTACCGCTGCCGTTATTCCGACCAGGCCGGCGATGGCAACGCGCCGACCGGCCCGGCGGCGCGTGGCGAAGTCGAGGACGGCCTGGTCCCGGTGCTCGCCGCAGACCTCGGTGACCTGCCGGACGCGGCCGCCGGCACGGCCGCCGGCGACTACCGCACGCGCATCGCCGACCAGGGCGCGGTGCACGGCCTCGACAGCAACCTGCGCCTCGGCGCATGCGTGGATTCGGAGGCGGACGGCCAGCCCGGCGCACTGGCGAGCGGCGACGACAGCGGCGCCGGCAGCGTCACCCAGGGCAGTTGCGCGCTCGCCAATGACGACGAGGACGGCGTCACCGTGGGCGACCTCGCGCTGGTGTCGACCCTGCCGGCGAGCGTCCGCGCGGTGGTCAGCAACAACACCGGCGCACCCGCCAACCTCTGCGGCTTCATCGACTGGAACGGCGACGGCGATTTCGCCGACACCGTCGGCGGCACCCCGGAGAGTGCCACGCTGAGCGTCGCCACTGGCGTCAGCAACGCCACCCAGACGCTGAATTTCGGCAATGTGCCGGTCACCACGACCACCGCCAGCTACGCGCGCTTCCGCCTGCAGGAAGGCAGCACGCCGTGCGCCGCCAGCGGCGCGGCCCTGCGCGGCGAGGTCGAGGACTATCCGGTGACGATCACGCCGCCGGATTACGGCGACCTGCCCGATACCGGCGCCGGCAGCGGCCCGGGCAATTACCGCACGAGCTTCGCCGACGGCGGCCCGCTGCACCCGTTGCGCGATGGCCTGCGGCTGGGCGCGTGTGTGGACAGCGAAGCCAATGGCGCGCCTGGCACGGCGGCCGACGGGGACGACCTGGCCGCCGGCATCACGCTGCAGGGCGGTTGCGCGACCGCCAACGACGATGAGGACGGGCTTTCCGCGGCCGCGCTGGCGGCGCTCGGCAACCTGATCGCCGGCGGCAGCAACCCGATCCCGGTGCAGGTGACCAACATCACCGGCAGCGCGGCGCGGCTGTGCGGCTTCATCGACTACAACGGCGACGGTGACTTCGCCGACGCCGGCGAGAGCCAGTCGGCCGCGGTGGCGGATGGCAGCGCGAATGCCACGGCGACCCTCAACTTCGCGGTTCCGGCCGGCGCCCAGGCCGGCACCCGCTACGCGCGCCTGCGCCTGTCGACCGACACCGCCGGCGCCTGCGCGCCCGACGGCGCCGCGACCAATGGCGAGGTGGAGGACTACACCGCCGGCATCCGCGTGGCCGATTTCGGCGATCTGCCGGATACCGGCGCCGGCAGCGGCGCGGGCAACTACGTGACCCTGCGCAGCGACGCGCGAGTGGCGCACACCATCGACACCACCGGCAGCACGCTGTTCCTCGGTGCGGGCGTGGACGCCGAGGGCGACGGCCAGCCGAATGCCGCCGCGGATGGCGACGACCTGGCCGGCGACGACGAGGACGGGCTCGATCCGCTGATCCGCATCGCGGTGACCGGCGCGCCATCCCAGTTCCTGGTGCGCGCGACCAACCTGCTGCCCGGCGGCGCCGGCGCCAACCTCTGCGGCTATGTGGACTGGAACGGCGACGGCGACTTTGCCGATGCCGCGGAAACCAGCGTCACGCCGGTCGCCAACGGTGCCAGCAACGCCGGCGTGCTCGCCGTGTTCGGCATCGTCCCGGCCGGCAGCGAGGGCCAGCGCTACCTGCGCCTGCGCTACTCCAGCGCCAGTTGTGCGGCGCAGCCCGCCACCGGCGGCGATGCCGCGAGCCTGGTCGATGGCGAAGTGGAGGACTACCGCATTACGGTGCGCGCGGGCGACTTCGGCGATTTGCCCGATCCGGCCTTCGCCACCGGCCCCGGCAATTACTTCACGCGGGTGGCCGACAGCGGCGCGGCGCACGGTATCGAGCCCGGTCTGCGCATCGGCGCCTGTGTCGACGCCGAAGCCGACGGCCAGCCGGGCAGCGGCGCGGACGGCGACGATCTCGGCGCCGGCGCCGCCAGCGGCAGCTGCGCGGTCGCGGGCGATGACGAGGATGGCGTCACCGTGGCCGACCTCGGCTTCATCTCGACCCTGCCGGCCCAGGTACGGGTGCGCGTGACCAACACCACGGGGCGCGCCGGTTACCTGTGCAGCATGGTCGACTGGAACGGCGACGGCGATTTCGCCGACACCGTGGGCGGCACGCTCGAACTGGTGGCGCCGACCAACGTGCCGGGAAGCAGCGTCGACCAGCTCGTGACCGTCGATTTCGGCACAGCGCCGATCGCGCCGGTGGGCAGCAGCTACGCGCGCTTCCGCCTGAGCACCCAGGCCGGCTGCGCCGAGTCGGGTGCCTACACCGACGGCGAGGTCGAGGACTACCCGGTCACCATCACGCGGCGCGACTACGGCGATTTGCCGGACACCGGCGCCGGTGTGGACAACGGCAACTACCGCACGCTGCTCGCCGATGGCGGCGCGGCGCACGACATCGTCGATGGCCTGTACCTCGGCGCGCTGGTCGATGCCGAGGCCGATGGTGTGCCGAATACCGCGGCCAACGGCGATGACCTCGCCGGCACGCCGGACGACGAGGACGGCGTCAACACCACCGATCTCGCCGGCTTCCACCTCGGCAGCCCGGCCAATCTGCGAATCACCGCGAGCAACAGCACCGGCGCGGCCGCGCAGGCCTGCGGCTATATCGACTGGAACCGCGACGGCGACTTCGACGACACCCGTGAAGCCGCCAGCGTGGCGGTACCCAGCGGCAGCAATGGCGCCAGCTTCACCCTGGCCTTTGGCGCGGTGCCGTCTTTCGGCCCGACCGGCCAGACCTGGGCGCGCGTGCGCCTGCAGCCCGCCAGCGCCGCCTGCGTGGCGGCCGGGCTGGTTGCCGGCGGCGAGGTAGAGGACTACACCGCCAGCGTCGGTGTCGGCGAGATGAGCCTGGGCAACCTGGTTTATCGCGATCGCGACAACAGCGGCAGCTTCAACGCCGGGGACACGCCCTTCGAGGGCATCCCGGTGCAGCTGTTCCGCGATGCCGACGACAACGGCACGCCGGATGGCGCGGCCATCGCCAGCCAGGCCACCGGGCCGGACGGCCGCTACCTGTTCGCCGAGCTGGTGCCGGATGTCTACCTGGTGTGCATCGATGCGCCGGCGGACTGGATCTCCAGCTCCGGCAGCGGCCGCCGCTACGGCGTGCCCGGCCCGACCGAACCCGCCGCCGATCCGGATGGCGACATCGACGGCGACGACAACGGCAGCGCCGGCACCCCGGTCACGCGCATCTGCGCGCGCGGCGTGGGCCTCGAATTCGGCGCCGAACCGGTCACCGATGGCGACAGCGACGCCAACTCCAACCTGAGCGTGGACTTCGGCCTCGTGTACAACTTCGATCTTGCGCTGCGCAAGACGCTCGCCCCCGGCCAGGCCAATCCGGTGCGACTCAACGCGACGGTGGTGTTCGCCATCGAGGTGTACAACCAGGGCACCGTGGCGGCACGCAACATCGTCGTCAGCGATACCTTGCCGCCCGGCCTGCTGCTCGCGGACGCGCAGTGGACCGGCAATGGCAATGTCGCCACGCGCACCATCGCCGGACCGCTGGCACCGGGGGCCAGCACGCAGGTCACGCTCACGGTGCGGGTGCAGAACACCGCGCTGGCCGGCGAGCTGCGCAATGTCGCGGAAATCAGCAGCGCGCAGGACAACCAGGGCCAGCCGGTGCCGAGCATCCTCGACCGCGACTCCGATCCGGACGGCGATGCCGGCAATGACACCGAGGTCGACGACGAGATCGGCAACGCCGGTGGTGATGAGGATGATGCGGACCCGGCGGTGGTGATCCTGGCCTTCGAGCCGATCCCGACGCTCGGCGGCGGTGCGCTGTGGCTGCTGGCGCTGCTGCTGGTGCTGCCGGCGGTGCGGCGGCTGACGCGCTGAGGCGGGATGACCCGGTGGCGCGCGCCGCGCGTCATCGGGTGCCTGCTGCAAGGAGCCTGGAACGGTCTGCGCCGCGTGCCGGCTACGCGTTCCGCAGACTTCCGGGTTAACCTGAGCGGCCATCCTGACGGCGAACTCTCCATGGCCCTCTGGCAATCCCCGGTGTCCGCGCAGCAGCTCGACGCGTTGGGCCGCGGCACTATCCACGATTCGCTTGGCATCGAGATCACGGACATCGGCGATGACTACGTGCGTGGGCGCATGCCGGTGGACGCGCGCACCCACCAGCCCTACGGCTTGCTGCATGGCGGCGCCTCGGTGGTGCTGGCCGAATCGCTCGGCAGCATCGGCGCCGGGCTGGTGGTCGCCGGCAGTGGCGCCAAGGTCGTCGGCCTCGAGGTCAATGCCAACCATCTGCGGGCGGTGAAATCGGGCTGGGTCACCGGCACCGCACGTGCGCTGCACATCGGCCGCAGCACCCAGGTGTGGGAGATCCGCCTGGAGAACGATGCCGGCGAGCTGAGCTGCATCTCGCGCCTGACCATGGCCGTGGTGCAGAAGGTGCCGTGAACGGCCATCCTTTCGATGCGCTGCGGCCGGAGACGGTGCTCGCCGCGGTGGAGCACCTCGGGGTGGCCAGCGATGGCCGGTTGTTCGCGCTCAACAGCTTCGAAAACCGGGTCTACCAGGTCGGCCGCGAGGGCGTCGAGCCGCTGATTGCGAAGTTCTACCGTCCCGGCCGCCTGACGGACGCCGAGATCCTTGAAGAGCACGCCTTTCTCGACGAACTGGCCGCGGCGGAGCTGCCGGTCGCGGCACCTATCCGCGATGGCGAAGGCCGCAGCCTGGTGGAGATCGACATCGCCGCGCGCGGCGACAGTGAGGACGCTGCCGGCCACGCCGCCGCGCGCTATCGCGTCGCGCTGTTCCCGCGGCTGCGCGGGCGCGCGCCGGAGCTGGAGGCGGAGGAACACCTCGAATGGCTCGGGCGACTGGTCGCACGGGTGCACCAGATCGGCGCGCGCGGGCACTTCCGCAAGCGCCCGCCACTGTCGGTTGCGCGCGTCGGCGAGCGCGGCCTGAAGGCAATGCTCGCCGGCCCGCTGATTCCGGACGGCCTGAAGGCGCGCTATGCCAGCTCCGGCGCGCGCCTGCTGGACGCGGTGCATGAACGCTACGCGCAGGTCGGCAAACTGCCCACGCTGCGCCTGCACGGTGACCTGCATGCGGGCAACCTGCTGTGGAACGAATCGGGTCCGCTGCTGGTCGATTTCGACGACTGCTGCGAGGGCCCGGCAATCCAGGACCTGTGGATGCTGCTGCCCGGAGACGAGGATGGGCGCCAGCGCGCGCTCGCCGCGCTGGTGGAGGGCTACGAGGTGTTCCGCATGTTCGACTGGGGCCAGGTGGAACTGATCGAAGCGCTGCGCGCGCTGCGCCTGCTGCACTACGGCGGCTGGCTGTGCGCTCGCCACGACGATCCGGCCTTCCCGCGTGCCTTCCCCTTCGCCACCCAGGCGCGCTTCTGGGAGGACCACCTGATGACCCTGGAGCAGCAGTGCGAGGCGCTCGCGTGATGCGCACGGCGTTGCGGCGGCTGGTCGCCGCCTGGCTGCTGGCCGCGGCGCCCGTGATCGCGATCGCGCAGGAATCCGGCCTGCAGTGCCTGGTGGATGCCAGCCGCGAGCAGATCGGCGTGACCCTGCACTACGACCCCACCTATGTCCGCCTGGCCTATCCCGGCGGCGACGTACCGCCCGAGCGTGGCGTGTGCACCGATGTCCTGGTGCGCGCCTGGCGCCGCCTCGGCATCGATCTGCAGCGACTGGTCCACGAGGACATGCGCGCGCATTTCGCACGCTACCCGCAGAACTGGGGCCTGCGCGCTCCGGACCGCAACATCGACCATCGCCGGGTGCCGAACCTCGCCACTTTCTTCAGCCGCCACGGGCAATCCCTCGGCACCGCTGGCGAGGATGCCGAGTTTCTGCCGGGCGACCTGGTCACCTGGCGCCTGCCGTCGGGCGTGCCGCACATCGGGATCGTCTCGGACCGCAAGTCGGCCTCAGGCACGCCGCTGGTGGTGCACAACATCGGCGCCGGTACGCGCGAGGAAGACATGCTCCGCGGCTTTCAGCTGACGGGTCACTTCCGCTACCGTCCGGCGGCGCTGCCCGAGGCCTGTTCACGGGGCGCTGACGACCGTTAACATTCGCGAATTGTGCGCAATGGCGAGTGGTCTGCATGCTGGACGAGGTTGAGATCGAGGGCACGGACGACGGCAGCAGCGACGAGGGCGGAAGTTGGTTCAGCCGCGCCAGCGGTGGCACGCGCACCTTCAGCGCAGGCTTCATCTTCCTCGCTTCGCTGTTCGTGCTGTTCTGGAACGAGAGCTACTCGAAGAAGCACGCCGACGGCCTCGCCGAACTGGCTGACCAGGTGCAGAGCGCGCAGCTCGGCGCGGTCAATCCGGCGCTGGATGGCAAGCCGATTCACCTCAGCGCGCGGGTCCACAGCCAGGCCGGCGCGCGCGATCCCTTCTTCGGCATCGGTACCGACGGCGCGGTGCTCTATCGCCATGTCGAGATGTTCCAGTGGATCGAGTACGAGGAAACCACCGGACGCGGGCGCAAGAAGCGGACCACCTATCACTACGAACAGGGCTGGGACTCCGAGTATCACGATTCCAGCCAGTTCCATCAGCCGCAGGGCCACGAGAACCCCAGGCCGGTGCTCGAGAGCGACGGCTTTTTCGCCGCGGATGCGCGCTTTGGTCCCTATCGCTTCGACAGCGAGGAGGTTGCGCGCCAGGCGCTGTGGGAGATCGATACTCCGGACGAACCCAACAGCCTCGGCAATTGGCCGAAGTATCTGCAGGAGCTGCCGCGGATCAGCAGCGGGTTGGCCGCCAAACGCTGGTACCAGCTGGAGCCGGGCGTTTACTACCGCGGCAACGAAGCCTCCAATGAGCCCGAGCTCGGCGATCTCCAGGTCAGTTTCTACGCCTACTCCAACGACTATCCGCTGACCCTGATCGCGCGCCAGGAGGGCGAGCATCTGTACCCGTGGCGCGCCAGCAACGGCGACGAAATCCTGCTGGCGGCCGGCGGGACCCTGGACGCGCGGTCCCTCGTCAGGATGGCCGAGGAGCAGCAGGACAGCCTCACCCATACCTTGCGGATCGTAGGGCTGGCCGGTGCGGTGATCGGCGCCGCCGGTGTTGCCAGCTGGCTCGGCGGCTTCCTGAGCATGATCCCGGTGGTCGGGCGCCTGGTCTCGGTCTCGCTCGCGATTGCCGGCGGCCTGTTCGGACTGATTGCGGGCCTCGTCACCATCGTGGTCGGCTGGCTCGCGGCGCGGCCGTGGATCGCCGCGCTGCTGCTGATCGCGATCGGAAGCGCCGTGACCTGGGCGATCCAGAAGCGGCGCAAGGCGGACCAGGCCGCGCAACGCGCCAGGCGGGCCAGCAGCCTGGCCGCAGCGGCGCGCGCGCGGGCAGCGCAGGCACTGCAGGCGGCCACCCCGGCGGGCATGGTGCCGGCGACCGCGGGAGGCCCCGCATTGCCACCGCCGCCGCCGCCCGGCCCGGGCGGTCCGCCTGCCGCCAAGGCGGCCTGGGCAGCCAAACTCGGCGCGACACCGGGCGCCCAGAAGCCGCCGGTCAAGGCACCGCCACCGCCACCGGTCGAGACGCGTGAGGAGTTGCCGCCCCTGGAATGGACTCCGGGCCTGATCTCGACCAAGCCACCCGCGGTGCGCACGCCTGCGGCTGAAACGCCGCGCGCATCGGAACGGCCGGCCGCACCCGCAGCGCCGGTTGCGCCACCTCGACCCGCCGCGCCCGCAGCCGCCAGCCCGCCGGCCGCGCCTGGAGGCATTCCCGGATTCGACATGGTCGATGCCCGTCCGCCGGCGGCGCCGGGCCCGATTCCCGGCTTCGACCTGATTGACGCGCCGCCGGCATCCAAACCAGCCGCGCCGGTCATTCCCGGGTTCGACATCATCGAGGCCCCAACGGCAACCGCCGCGCCGCCGACTCCGCGCACTCCGTCCCCGGCGCGCCCCGCGGCGCCGCCGTCAATTCCCGGGTTCGACGTGGTCGAGCAGCGCCGCCCCGCAGAGCCGCTGTTCGACACCGTGCCACTGCGCGATGCATCCGCCCCGCGCTTCGACCTGCTGCCGATGGACGAGGGCAACAGTGAGTTCCCGGACTTGCCCATGCAGGGCGCATTGTCCTCGCCCATCACGCAGCCGGTGCCCGTTTCCGCGCCGGCACCCCAGCCCGCTCCCGCACGCACACCGGCGCCAGCGCCCGCCGCGCCGAAAAACGTGCGCATCGCACTTGGCACCAAGGGCGAGTACGCGCTGAACAAGATCGTGCGCCACCACCCCGACGGCCGCCAGGACGTGATCTGCTTCGAACTCATGCGCGCAGGCCAGCCGGTCAAGCGCGGCACCCAGGATGAGGTCAAGGAAGCGCTGCGACAGGCGCTGATGGCGGGACGCTGAAGGCAGAAGCGGGTGTGGGTGTTGGTTGTTGGTGTTGGAAAGAGCGAAGAGCCGTGGTGGCCAGCCTGGCGGCTATGACCGACTCCCGATAAGCGGTGTTGGTGTTGGTTGTGGGTGTTGGAAGGAGCGACATGCCGGGATGACCGGCCTGGCGGCTCTTGCCAACACCAACAACCAACACCAACACCAACGCGCGCCGTCAGCGCGAGCGTGCCAGCATGACCGCCGCAACCGCCGCCCCCCCCAGCACCCCCGCCACCACGGGCGCGCCATGCAGTGCCGCGGCGGCCGCGCCGGCGGCCTGCAGCGTGCTCAAGGTCCAGCGGGATTCGGTCCTCGCCTCGGTCCAGCGTCCCAGCGCCCATAGCGACAGCACCACCCAGGCCGCGTAGGCGCCGCCCGGAAGGCCGGCCAGCGGCGCGCCGCCGCCAAGCGCGAGCACATGGGTGCCGGCGGCGATCAGCAGCAGGAACAGCAGGCCTGCGTAAACCGCCGCCGGGCCGGCCAGCGGCGGATCGTATTCGCGCAGCGCGGCGATCTGGAACGGCGGGTGCGGCTCGCTGGCCGCCAGGTCGGGCGGTTGCCAGCCGGGCGGCTTGATCCACACGCGCAGCTTGTCCAGCCAGTTGCGCGTGCGCCAGCTCATCCGCGCCAGGGCCGCGTAAACCTCCAGGTTGGCCCAGATCGGGTCCAGACTGTGCAGCGGCTTGCGCGTGCCGTACACCGGCTTGTCGTCCGCGCGCTCGTCCTCGAAGGTGCCGAACAGCCGGTCCCACAGGATCAGGATGCCGCCATAGTTCTTGTCCACATAGCGGTCGTTCACCGCATGGTGCACGCGATGATTCGATGGCGAGGCGAACACCCGGTCGAACCAGCCGAGGCGCCCGACCTGCTCGGTGTGGATCCAGTACTGGTAAAGCAGATCGATCAGCGCGACCGCGCCGAACACCAGCGGCGGGATCCCGGCGACCGCCAGCGGCAGGTAGAACACCCAGCCGAGCAGGAAGCCGCTGCTGGTCTGCCTGAGCGCGGTGCCGAGGTTGTAGTCCTCGCTCTGGTGGTGCACCACGTGCGCCGCCCACAGCACGCCTATCTCGTGGCCGAGGCGATGGTGCCAGTAGTACATGAAGTCGTAGCACAGCAGGCCGAGCGCCCACACCCACCAGGCATCCGCCGGCAGCTGCCACAGCGCCAGCGCCTCGTAGGCCGCCACGTAGACCCCGAAACCGAGCAGCCGCGCGTACAGCCCGCTGATCTGCGAGATCGCGCCCAGGCCCACGCTGTTGATGGTGTCGCCGAGGCGGAAGGCGCGCTGGCCGCGCGCATGCGCGACCGCCCATTCCAGCGCCATCAGCGCAAAGAAGACCGGAATGGCGTAGACGATCGGATTCATGCTCTCGGACAGGGCTCGGCGGCGAGGCGCAAGGTTTTCACGACCTGCGGTGAGGACGCAACGAAGGCGTTGAACTTCGTGCGCCAAGCGTCAACAAACTTCACGCCAGAATGATCAAGGATTCCACCATGAAGCGCCTGATGTTCACCGCTACCGTGTTGCTGAGCGCATTCTCCGCGCTCGCCGCGCCCCTCAAGCCCAATTCCGGCCTGTGGTGGGAAGAGCCGGTCACCGGGCGCTTCTATGCCGTCGAGATCGCGCCCTCCGGACGCACCTTTGTCGTCATCTCGGAATTCGACGAGCAGGGCCGCCCCAGCTGGCGCACGATGCGCGGCGAGCTGACGCTGGCAAACGAACTGGAGCAGGCCGCCGGGGCGCCTTTGGCCACCCTGCGCGCGCCCCTGCAGGAGATCACTGGTCCCTGCCCGACCTGCCCGGTCAGCGCACCGGATGTGCGTCCCAGTCCGCTGGGCGTGGCGACCATCGTGTTCCGCTCGAACGCGGAGGCGGAATTCCAGCAAGGCGCGATCCGGCGCCCACTGCGCTACTTCAGCCCGGCCGACCAGCCACTCGACTTCCCGTCGGCGCGCCTTGCCGGCGACTACACGATGGTCAGCGAGACCCCCCGTGGCCGCGACAGCCGTGCGGCACAGCTGCAACCGGCACTCGATGGCGCATGCGTGCGTTACGAGGGGAGCGCACCGCCGGCACGCGCCACTCGCCTGCGCGGGATGTGTCCGGGCAATGTCTGTGAGTCCTCGGATCTGACAGTGCTGTTGTTCAACCTGGAACTCGCGGTCGGACCTGGCGAACATCCGGCGCTCCAGGCCTATCGCCGCAGCATTGCTCCCGAGGCCATTCGCCCATTGTCCAGTCGCTACGTCTTTCCCACCCTGGTGTATTTCTGCGAGGAGGGCTACACCCGCATGCGCAATCCGCTGACCCAGCTCGGTGATGTCTGCGTGCAGAACAATCCGCCGACCGTGTGCACCGAATCGCATCGCGTCAGCGAGCACGCCGGCACGCTGCGCGGCTTGCCGCTGCGCTCCGGTGAGGCCTCGTTCGTGCTCCATCCGGCGCGCTGAAGAGTCCTCAGGTGTAAGCTGGCGTTTACGCCGCCTTTCCCGGAGCCGCCATGAAGCCGATCCTGAACCTGGCCGATGCGCCCCAGGTAGAAATCGCCCACGGCGACCGCTTTGAGGCCCGGATGCGCCGCCTGGCGCACCCGCTCGGAGCCACCAGGATCGGCAGCAATGTCACCAGCGTGCCGCCCGGCAAGGCGGCATTCCCGGCGCACCACCATTTCGCCAACGAGGAGCACTTTTTCGTGCTCGCCGGCACCGGCGTGCTGCGCTACGGCGACGAGTGGTACGAGGTGGGCCCGCAGGACTACATCTACTGCGCGCCCGGTTCCTCCGAGCATGCGCACCAGCTGATCAACACCGGCAACGTGGACCTGGTGTACCTCGCGATCTCCACCCTGCAGGTGCCCGAGGTCGTCGGCTACCCGGACAGCCACAAGACCGGCGTGGCCGTCGCGCCGTTCGGCCAGCCGCCGCCGCGCTTCCTGGTCGAGGACAAGCTCAAGGACACCAAGGGCTACTGGGACGACGAGAACGGACACGCCATCGATCAGATTTTCCGCGGCGAGTAGAGCCGGGCTCGCTCGGCTGGTGGAATGCGCAGGGTTCGGAGCAAGCTCCGCTCCACGGGTTCAGCGTAACAAGGACTCGAATCGCCTGGCAAAGGTGTGCGCGTCCCCCGGCCAGCGCGCGGAAACATACTGGCCGTCGACCACCACGAAGGCCGGGCGCTCGTCGTCCGGGGTGTCGCGCGCCATGCCGCCGGCCTTGCGCCAGTGGTGCGGTGCGCCCGCCGGCACATCGAGAAAATCCTCGGGGTGTGCCAGTGCGCGCGTGACCTCGGCCTGCACGCTGCACCAGCCTTCCGGCTCGCCCGGCTGCTCGCGATAGGTGCGGTAGTAGTCGCGGTCCCACCAGCGGCCGCCCCAGCGCGTGATCATCCAGGCCTTGCGCTCGAAGGCCCAGGTCAGCGCTGTCGTGCGCTTTCCGTGCAGAACCGAGCGCGCAGTTCCCGGCATGGTCGAGCGTGCCGCCAGCACCACCCCGTGGCAGATCGCACCTACCGGCTTGCCAGCCCCGAAAAATTCCGCGACGACCTGCTGCAGCACCGCGCTCTCGAGGTACTCGCGCATGCCCTGCGCGTGGCCGCCGGGCAGCAGCAGCCCGTCGAAAGCCTGCGGATCGATGTGGTCGTAGCGCAGCGGGCGCGCGTACGCAGGGTCCCGGGTCATCGCCGCGTGCGCGGCCCGCGCGCGCCGGTCCGCGCGCAGGAGCAGGCCGATCAGCGGCAGCCGGCGCAGCCCCGGTACGCGGCCCCAGGCATCGAAGCCGCAGCCGTCCAGCATCAGCGGATCCGCCTGCGCCGGCTGCCCGTCCGGCGTGACGAAGCTGATCCGGTGCCCCGCGGCCGTGAGCACGGCATGGCTCACGCCGGCCTCGCTCGGGTCGTAGTCGGCGCGCGGCAGCGGCATCAGAATGTGCACGGATGTCGCCTCCAGCCGCGTTGTTCCGTATCTGGCACAGTACCCGAAAACCGGAGATTCCCATGCGTCGAATGTTTGCCCTCGCGTCCTTCGTCCTGGCCCTGCCGCTGGCCGCCGCCGACCTGCCGCAAAGCCAGGACCACCCGCTGCTCGGCCGCGTAGGCGGCAGCGAGATCGTTGGTTATGACAGCAAGCGCTTCGACAGCTACAGCTTCCAGACCAGCACCTTCAAGGAGTACGACCTCGCAGCGCGCAAGCGGGTTTACGCGCAGCCGCCGGTGACGGTGGAAGGCAAGCGCACCACGATCTGGTACGAGGCGCCGGGCTTGAGCGCGCTGGAGATGTTGCGCCAGTACCAGGCGGAACTGGCCGGCAAGGGTTTCGAGATCGTTTACGACTCCAGCCGCGATCCGGCCGCGGGCCAATTCACCAACTTTCTCGCGCCCTTCTTCGACAACGAGCCGCGCAACAACCGAAGCGAATACGTGCTGTACGCGGCGAGCGACTCGACCGTGAAGAGCGCCACCCTCAAGCGCGCCGGCGACGATGGCGAAACCTGGGTCTCGCTGATCACGGTCGAATGGCCGCAGCCGGATGCCACCTACAAGTCGGTGCAGGGCGCCTATGCCGCGGTCGAGGTGATCGAGGTCGCGGGGATGAAGAAGGACATCCAGTTCGTCTCCGCCAGCGAGATGCAGCAGGCGCTGACGGTGGCCGGCAAGGTCGCCCTCTACGGCATCTACTTCGACACCAACCAGGCGACCCTGAAGCCCGAATCGCAGCCGACCCTCGCCGAGATCGCGCGACTGCTGAAGGAAGACCCGGCACTCAAGGTGCATGTGGTCGGCCACACCGACAACCAGGGCGGCCTGGACTTCAACCTCGGCCTGTCCAAACGCCGCGCCGAAGCGGTGCGCGCCGCGCTGGTGGCCGAGCACGCCATCGACGCCGCCCGCCTGGCCGCCAACGGCGTCAGCTACCTCGCACCGGTCGCCAGCAACGCGGATGAAGCCGGACGCGCGAAGAACCGGCGGGTGGAGTTGGTGCCGTTTTGAGCGCAAAGCGGGGAAGAGCGAGAGCGGGGCAGGGGGCAAGGGACGTGGCCCGCGTCACTGTCGGGCCGTGCGGCAAGGTTGCTCCCCCTGCCCCCTGCCCCGCCTCTGCTCTCCCCCGCCTTTCCCCAACCTGAACACCCGCGCCGCCCCGTGTGCTCCCGCGCCGCCTCGCTGCGTTTCCCCATCTGAGGACTGACCGGACGGCGGCCCCGCGCTGTGCGGGACTGCGTGTCTGGTCAGCATCCCCACACCCGCACGGCGCTACACTGGCGCCTAACCGCGCAGATCGGAACCGCCATGGCACAGCGCAGCAAGGTTGGTCATTACGACATCGTCGCCGAACTCGGGCGCGGTGGCATGGGCGTGGTCTACAAGGGCTTCGAGCCCTCGCTGCAGCGACATGTGGCGATCAAGATGCTGTCGGAGGCGCTGGCCGACGACACCCTGGTGGTCGAGCGCTTCTTCCGCGAGGCGCGCAGCATGGCGCAGCTCAACGATCCGCACATCGTGCAGATCTACCTGGTCGGCGAGGACCAGGGCCAGCCCTATTTCGCGATGGAATTCGTCGAGGGCGAGTCGCTCAGCCAGCGGCTGAAGCGCGAGCACCGGCTGGAGCCCTTCGAGGCCGCGCGCGTCCTGCTGCAGGTGGCGCAGGGCCTGGCGGCCGCGCATGACCGCGGCGTGATCCACCGCGACATCAAGCCGGCCAACCTGCTGATCACCCAGCGCGGGGTGGTCAAGGTGGCCGACTTCGGCATCGCGCTGGCCACCTCGGACTTCAACAAGAAGCTCACCGGCACCGGCCAGTTCGTTGGCACGCCGGGCTATCTGTCGCCCGAGGTCTGTCTGGGCAAGCCGGTCGACCAGCGCTCGGACATCTTCGCGCTCGGCATCGTGTTCTTCGAGATGCTCGCCGGGCAGACGCCGTACAAGGACGAGTCGCCGCTCGGCATGATGCTGGAAGTGGTCCAGGCCGAGATCCCGGACGTGCGCGCGATCAATGAATCGGTCGACCCGCGCCTGTCCGAGATCCTCAAGCGCATGGTCGCGAAGGAGCCGGGCGACCGCTACAGCGATTGCCACCAGCTGATTGCCGACCTGGTCGCCGCCGGGGTCAACGCCGCCACCCCGGTCACACCGGCGCGCGCGCAGTTGGCGCCGGTGCTGGAGACCGCGGTCAACATGCCGACCCCGCCCGAGCTGCGCCGCCCGACGCCGCCGCCGGCATTGCCCGCCGTGCCCGCGCCGGGCTACCACACCCAGCCGTCGGCCGAGCAGCCGATGCCGGTGGCCGCGCCGGTCCCGGCACAGCCGTCGCGTCCCGCGCTGGTGCAGACGCGCAAGTCCTCGGCGCTGCCGTGGGCCGCGGCGATCGTCGCGCTGGTCGCCGCCGGTGGCGGTGCTGCGTGGTACCTGCAAAACGAGAACTCGACCGCTGCGTCGGACGTGCCCGCGACGGTCGCTGCGGTCAATCCGGGTATGGACATCACGGTGCCTTCGGCCGCGCCAGCTACGCCGTCGCCGGTCGAGCCGTCCGCGCAGGTGGCGACCACCACCGCCAATCCGCCGCCCGCCGAGCCCGTGCCCGCCGCCGAGCCCGTCCCCGCAGCCGCACTGCCGAACGTCAGCGAACCCGCGCCGGCTGTGGCCGAGGTCAGACCCGCGCCTGCGGTCGCCGAACCGCCGCCCGCGCCGTCCGCGCCTGAAACCATGGCGCCTGCAGAGGCCGCGCCGGTCACCGTCGCCGAGGCTGCGCCGGTCAGCGCCGGCCAGGCGCCGCGCGCCAGCGCGCCCCAGGTCGAGCCCTCGCCGCAGTCCGCGGCGATCGGCGCGCGCCTGGCCGACATCCGCGACCAGCGTCGCGAACGCCGCGAGGCGCGCGCCAGCGCCGCGCCGCCGCGCCAGTACGCCAAGGCCGAGACGGCACCGTCCGTGGCCGAGCCCGCGCACTCCGGCCCGCCGCGCGTGCTGGTGCTGAGCCAGGGCGACGCTGCGGTTGCCGGCAGCGCCGAGTTGGCCATCGAGGAACGCCTCGAAGAGATCGGTCTGGTGCTGGTCGACGAGGACTTCACTGCCGGGCTCTCGGGCATCGAGAACGGCGGCCGCGACCTCGCCAGCATCGCCGCGACTGCTGGCCGCCACGCCGAGTTCGTGGTGTTCGTGCGCGTGGTGCCGATCGGTCAGCAGGAGCTGACTTTCTACGGCGAATCGATGACCCAGTACACCGCGCGCATCGATGTCGCCGCCTTCGACGTCCGCGCCAGGCGCAAGATGGGCGCCGGCTGGAATGCCCAGGTGAGCTTCACCCACCTCAACGCCGATCCCAACACCCGCGAAGCGATCGCCCCTGTGCTCGGGCGCATGGCGCAGGGCTTTGGCGGGCGCGGCAGGGGCTGAGGGGCAGATCGCCCGCTCCCTTGCCGGCGGCGACCGGAGGCCACTATCGACGTCTCGACGGCGGCGGCCGTGACACGGCCCGGCACAGCCCTCAGGTGCGCAGTTCCTTCATCAGCATGCGCGTGAAATCGCTGCGCTCCTTGTCCTCGATCGCGGCATCGTCGATGCTGAGGTCGGGCGCGGCGATCTGCGCCGGCGCCGCTGCTGGCTTGGTGTCGATGGGGACATTCGCGGCGGCGATGCGCACCCCGCGCAGATTCACCTTCGGCGCGTTAGAGCTGCGTTTCTCACCGGAGGCCCCGCAGCTGCATCCACACCGGGTAGACCGCGCGCCCCCTCGAATTTTCCACGGGCCGGTGTCGACTTCCCGGACGCGCCGCTGAGCGGCAGGGTGGAGGGCGACGAAGCGGTGCCGGCGCGCGCTGCCGGCCTTCGAGGCCTTTTCGCTGCGGGTCACGCGGATGGCCGCGGCGACGGCGAATTCCCGTCGCTGATCCGGGTGATGCGGTGGCTGTTCGGGTTGCCTGGCGGAGAGAGGCGGGATTCTGGAGCTCGGCTCCGGGAGAGCGAGTCGCCGGTAGCCGGATGTTGGATATTGGCAGCGCGTACCGGCGATCCGAAAGCGAGTGGGAGCGGCTTCAGCCGCGAGCCTTCGCAGTCGGCTGCGCGAAAGATCGCCGACGGAGTCGGCTCCCACAGGGTATCGGTGCGCGAGCTCCGCTGCCAACAACCAACAACCAACAACTGGCCACAGCCCCCGGCTCTCTTGCGATCCTCCGCGGCGTCCCCACCACTGGGCGATGGATATCCGCTCGCTTCCCGATGACGCCTACACGCCGGCCGCGATCAAGCGCGATCGCCGGCGCCTGGAAACCGCGCTGTTCTGGGGCGCGGTGTTCGTCGCGCTGCTGTGGCTGGTGTCGCTGGCGGAAACTGTCGCCGGCGTGAAGTTCACCGCGCTGGGCCTCGCCCCGCGCGAGCCGCTGGGACTGGTCGGTATCTTCGGCGCGCCGCTGGTGCATGGCTCCATCGGCCATCTGGTAGCCAACAGCCTGCCCACCTTCGTGATGGTCACGCTCGGCATGTACGCGGTGCCGCGCGCCACCTTCAAGGCAATCCCGCTGATCTGGGTCCTGTCAGGCGCGTTGGTCTGGATTTTCGGCCGCGAGTCGGTGCATATCGGCGCCAGCGGCGTCACCCATGGACTGATGAGCCTGTTGTTCTTGCTCGGCGTGCTGCGTCGCGATCGCGTGACCCTGTCGATCGCCTTCGTCGTGTTCTTCCTCTATGGCTCGATGCTCTACGGCTTCCTGCCGGGCGAGGCGGGGATCAGCTTCGAATACCATGGCGGCGGCCTGGTCGCCGGCGCGCTGGCAGCGGTGCTGTACCGCAAGCTCGATCCGCCGCCGCCGGAGCGCCGCTACAGTTGGGAGGAGGAACCGGAACCGGAGGATGAGATAGAGGCATCGGGTGATCCGCTCGAACCGCCGCCGCCGATCGACGTCAAGCCGCTGTGGGATGGACCCACGCCGCCCAGTCGTGGCGTGGTGATCCGCTTTCCGGTGCGTTCGCGGGGCGAGGGCGAGGAGCCGCCGCGGACCCTGCACTAGGGAACACCACACTAGTCCGCCGCGGCGCGGGCTCTTCCGACGCAGGTCAAGTTTGCAGCGGATCTCGCATTGCCCGGACTGCCGTCGGGCGCGCGACTGCCGTGCTCAGGCTCCCGCGCCGCGCAACTCCTCGGCCAGTTCCCCGGGTTCGATCACCAGGCCCTCGTCGTCGTCGTCGTTGGTCGGGAACACCAGCACCAGCGTGCCGTCGGCCTCCATGCCGGGGGTCCATTTCTTCAGCCAGGCATCGAGCGCGATCGCCTGCGGGGTGCAGTCGGAGAGGTCGCCGATGGCCCAGGCGCTGGCGAAATCCGGGTGCGGCCAGACCGGAAAGCAGTCTTCGCCTTCGGCGTCCACCACCGCCCAGCCACCGGCGCTGCGCAAGCCCCATACCTGCTGGTGCAGTGCAACCCGGGCAATGAACTCATCCAGTCGCGCGCTCGCCGGCAGGCGGCTGATGCGCTGGAATTCCGTGTGGTCCAGGGCGTAGGTCATGGGGGTCTCGGGTGGGTTTGACGGGATGATGGGGCGGATTGGCTGCGATGGCCACTGTGGCCGGTTGTTGGTTGTTGGTTGTCGGTTGTTGGCAGCGGCGGTGAGCCGCGGGCCAGTGGGAGCGGCTTCAGCCGCGATTCTTTTCTGGCGGCCGCCGGAAAGATCGCCGACAGCGTCGGCTCCCACAGGCCAGCGGCATGCGCGCTTCGCCGCCAACAACCAACAACCAACAACCAAGAACCGGCGGTCAGCCCGAGTCCCCATCGAAATCCCATTCACGAGCTAACCTTTTCCCCGCCACCACGTCCAAGCCCGCATGTTTGCCTGGCTCAAATCGCGCCCCGCGCTGGCGCTGGACGACTTCCACCGGGTGCTCGCCGAGCGCTCGGGGCGTTGGTATTCGGCTTGCCTGCGGATCACGCGGGACGCCGCGCTGGCCGAAGACGCGGTGCAGGATGCGCTGCTGCGCGCCTGGGACAAGCGCGCGCATTTCCGCGGCGAGGCGGAGCTGGATACCTGGATCCACCGCATCGCGATCAACGCGGCGATCGACCTGATGCGCCGGCTGCGGCCACAGATGGTGGCCGGGCCGGCGGAGGACGATGACCGCGTGGCGCCGGACACGCCCGACTCGGTGCACCTGTCGCAGGCCTTCGCCGATGGACTGTACGGCGCGATGCAGGCCCTGAGCGAACTCGAACGCTGCTGCTTCGTGCTCAAGCATGTCGAGCAGTGGAAGCTGGTCGAGATCGCGGACGAGATGAAGATCAGCCCGGACAGCGTCAAGCAGGCGCTGTTCCGGGCCTTGCGCAAATTGCGGGTGGTCATGGACCCCTGGCGGAGCGAAGCATGAACGCGATCAGCGACGACGAACTCACGCTGTATGTCTACAACGATGGCCTGGCGCCGGAGCGGCGCATCGAGCTGACGCAGCGATTGCGCGGCGACCTGGACCTCGCGCGGCGCTACCAGCAGTTGCGCGCAGAACTGGCGGCGCTGCCGCCGCCGAAGGAACACCAGCCGAGTCCGCTGGCGCTGGCGCGCTGGAAGCTGCGCCTGGACCAGCGCGCGGCGGTGCCGGCCGCCACGCGCGCGCCGCACTGGCGCCTGGCCTTGGCCGGCGCGACGCTGGTGCTGCTCGGCGTGGCCGTCGGCACACGCCTGGTTGAGCAGCCGACGGTCGCGGCGCCGGCGCCAGCGCCGATGGTGGCCGCCGCGACCGCCGACGGCGCCCCGGCGCTGTCGCGCGGGCTCAGCAGCTATCTCGGCGACGCGCGGCTGGTGCTGGCGGACCTGCCTGCGGACGACCCGCAGCGCCGGCGGCAACTGGTCGATGAGGTAATCGAGCAGAACCGCATGTATGCGCGCGCCGCGCAGGCCCAGGGGGACGAGCGCCTGGCACGCGTGCTGCGCACTTTCGAGCCGGTGTTGCTGGCGCTGGCCGAGCCGCCGTCCGCGGACGGTAGCGATCTGGGTGCGCGCTCGCAGATCGATTTCGAGCTCGGAATCCTGCAAACCAAATTGGCCCGATCTCCGTCAAAGATCGTGCAATCCCTTTGATGGAGTCTGAAATGAGTCGAAATCTGAAATGGATGTTGTTGCCGATCCTGCTGTCTGCGACGCTCGGCATCGGGGCGCAGGCGCCCGGCGAGGCCGCCGAGACCAGCGCTGCGCAGGCTGCCGCAGCGGCAGGTCGCGCCGCCGAGGACCAGGCGCGCGCCGCCGCGCGCCAGGCGGAGGCCGCCGGGCGTGCCGCTGAACGCGACGCGGAGCGCGCTGCGCGGTTGGCCGAGCGCGCCGCGCGCGACGCCGCGCGGGCCGCCCGCGTGCTGCAACCAGCGCCTACCGAGCAGGAACAACTCGCGATTGCCGCGCTGGAGGGCCTGATGGCCGCACCGCCGGAACGCTCTCTACCCCTGCTCAAGCGCGTGCTCGAAGGCCCGCAGACCGATCTGGTCAAGATGCGCGCGCTGTTCGTGCTGAGCCAGGTCGAAAGCGACGAGGCGCAGCAATTGCTGCTCGACCGCGCCCGCAACGGCCAGGGCGAGTTGCGCATCGAGGCGCTCCGGATGGTGGGCGTCGGCGGCGACGAGGCGGCGCTGAAGGCGCTGGGTGAGATCTACCGGGGTGGCAACCGCGAGGTGCGCGACGCCGTCCTGCATGCCTACCTGATCGCCGGGCGCAAGGCCGAGATCGCCGCGCTGGCGCGCAGCGCAGGCAACCAGGACGACGCGCGCGAGGCGATCCAGGCACTTGGCGCGCTCGGTGCGCTCGACGAGTTACGCAGCCTCGGCGACCTCGGACAGCATGCCGGTGCGCTGGTGCATGCCTACGCCATCGCCGGCGACCTCGACAGCCTGCGCAAGCTTGCCAGCAGCGCCCCCGACAGCCAGGCACGGGTGGATGCGGTGCGCAGCATCGGGATCGTCGGCAGCGACGACGCCGGCGTGGCGCTGAAGGAGATCTACCGCTCCGCACAGGACCCGGAAGTGCGGCGCGCGGCGCTCGAAGGCCTGATGATCCAGGGCAACGAAGCTGCGCTGCTGGAAATCTATCGCGCCAGCAGCGACCCGCAGGAAAAGCAGACCGTGCTGCGGCAGCTGACCATCATTGGCGGCGATGCCGCGCTGGAAGCCATCGACGCCGCCCTGCAGGGGAAGGCGCCATGAGCCGCGAAGGGCAGAAGCGGGGCAATGGGCAGGGGGCAGGGGTAGTGGCTGCGTACCATGGACTGCGGTTCGGATGGCTGCGAGCAGCGCTGCTGCTGGTCTGTGCGGGGGCGACGGCGAGCGAGTTCGCGCTGCCGCGGGATGGCTGGGTCAGCTGGACGGTGGACGCGGTCGAAGGCGCGCCCGAGTGGTGCTGTCGTTCGCTCGACGATCCCGCCGGTGCGGCGGTTGCCTGCGACCTCGACAGCCGTCGTGGCAACTACACCAGCGATGGCGAGCGCGGCACCGAAACCGTCAAGATCTACGCGCTGATGCAGGGCGGCCAGGCCACCCGGGTGCGCGCCTATGCGCCGAGCTGCCCGGTGCGCGCCGGCACGCCGGTGGCCGACCTCGGCGCAATCGACACCGATGCCAGTGCGCGCTGGCTCGCGGGCCAGATGCCTGCCGGCAATGAGCGTTTCAGCGAGACCCTCGGCGCGCTGGCGCTGCACGCCGGCCGCGTGGCCGAGGACGCTCTGGCAGGCATCGCGAGCGACCCGGCCGCTGGCGAGCGGCGCAAGGACGCCCTGTTCTGGCTGGGACATGCGCGCGGCGAGGCCGGCGTGCGCCGCATCGAGCCGCTGCTGACTGGCGATCCGGATCCGTCGGTGCGCGAACATGCTGCCTTTGCCATCTCGCAGAGCGGCGTGGACCGCCGCGGCGACCTGCTGTTGCAGCAGGCCAGTTCCGACCCGGCCGAATCGGTGCGCAGCCAGGCCTGGTTCTGGCTGGCGCAGGCCGGCGACGCACGCGCGGAGGCCAAGGTGCGCGCCGCGCTGCGCCAGGAGCGTTCGCGATCGGTGCGCCACCAGGCAATCTTCGCGCTCTCGCAACTGCCGGACGGGCGCGGCGTGCCGGCCCTGATCGCGGTGGTCGAAGACCGCAAGCTGCCCATGGATGAGCGCAAGCAGGCGCTGTTCTGGCTCGGCAACAGCGATTCCGGCGAGGCGATCGCATACCTGGACCGGGTGCTCGCCGCACGCACGCGGTGAGCACGCCGGCGCGCGCACTTCGGGCTGTCCATGCGTGTGCTGGAAATCGTATACGGGCGGTGTATCGCGCAGCGATCACCGCCTGCGAGCTTGCCGCAAGTACCCGGTGAACGCGCTGACGCGCGTACACCGGGCTAGGCGCGGGGGCTTCGCCGCCGCCCGCCGGCAGGTCTCACCGTCCGCGTAGCTTGAGCTTCGGCTTGACCCTCGGCTCATAGGCCTTCGGCGCGTTCACGCTGAACTTCTGCTCGGCACTGGTCCCGGCGCCGAGGTCCAGCGACAGGGTGTACTCGCCGGGTGTGATGTACAGCGGGTGCCCCAGGCGCTTGCTCTCGGCCAGCGGGGTCTTGCCCAGTTCACCCTCGGTGTTGGCGTTGGCCTCACCCTTCTCGGCGGCCTTCGCCACCCGCGCAGCTTCCGCGGCGAGTCCGAGGTCGGCATCGACCAGCAGGTCGTACTCGATGCGATTGACGCCCTTGCTCGCGCTCACATCGAGTACGCGAACCGGGTTGCCGTCGGCGTCCTTGACGGTGAGCCTGCCGCTGCCAGCCTGCGCGGCCCAGTAATGGATCACGGATTTCGCCGGCTGCTCGTTGTGCGCGAACCAGCGGTCGCGCGCGCTGCGCCAGCCGCGCTCGGCATCGACATTGGCCACGTGGAACAGGTGCGCCGGCTTGGCGCGCACCTCGGCCGTCAGGTCCTGGATCGGCAGCACGTCGACGATCCACACGCTGCGGCCGTGGGTGCCGGCAACCAGTTCGCGGTCGCGCGGGTGCACCACAAGGTCATGCACGGCGACGTTCGGCAGCCCGCCCTGCAGCGCCTGCCAGCTCTGGCCGCGGTCCAGTGAGACATAGGCGCCGCGGTCGCTGCCGACGTACAACACGTCGGGGTTGACCGGGTCTTCCCTGATCACGTTGACAGGCTCAGCCGGCAGGTTCGCGGTGATCGGGCGCCAGCGCTTGCCGAGGTCTTCGCTGACGTACACATAGGGCGTCATGTCGTCGTCGCGGTAGCCGTTGAGGCTCGCGTACATGCGCGGCCGGGCGTGGGTGGAGAGCACCACGCGGCTGACCCAGCGGTCCTTCGGCAGGCCCTTGCTGGCCTCGCGCCAGCTCACGCCGCCGTCCTCGGTGATCCACACCAGGCCGTCGTCGGTGCCGGCGGCGATCAGGCCGAAGGTCTTGCTCGATTCGGAGACCGTGGTGATGGTCGCGAAGGGCACGTCGCCGCGGTTCTTGTTGCGCGTCAGGTCGCCAGAGATCGCCTGCCAGGTACGGCCCTGGTCCATCGAGCGGAACAGCTTGTTCGCGCCCATGTAGAGGATGTCCGGGTTGTGCTCCGAGAGCAGGATCGGGGTGTTCCAGTTGAAGCGCAGCGCCGGGTCCGCCAGCGGCGCGCGCGGGCGCACCTCGCCGCCGTCCCGGCCGCTGCGACGGTACCAGCCGAACTGGTAGCCGGTGTAGACCACCGAGGCGTCGCGCGGATCCACCTGGATCTGCATGCCGTCGCCGCCGTTGAGGAAGCTCCAGTTGTCGCCCTCGCCCCAGAATCCGCCCGCTGCATCCGGGTCGGACAGGCTGGAGCCCTTCCAGGTGCCATTGTCCTGCAGGCCGGTGTAGACGTTGTACGGGGTCTCCATGTCCACCGCCAGCGCATAGCTCTGGCCGACCGCCTGGCGGTCCAGCTTGAGCCAGCTTTCGCCGCCGTCGTAGCTGACGTCGATGCCGCCATCGTTGCCGTTGAACAGGCGCTGCGGATTGACGGGATCGATCTCGAAGGCGTGGTGGTCCACGTGCACCTGCGGGTCGTTGATGCGCCCGCTCCAGGTGGCACCGCCGTCCTCGCTGATCGCGGTGGGCACGCCGAGCACGTACAGCCGGTCGGGATTGTCCGGGGCCACCCGGATCTCGCCGAAGTAGTAGCCGTAGGTGTAGGTGAAATCGCGGATCGGCTCGCGGTTGGCGCGCGCCCAGTTGCCGCCGGCATCGTCCGAGCGCCAGATGTCGAGGCCGCGGATGTCGGTGTTGAACAGGGCCGCGTTGCCGTCGGTCAGCTCGGCGCGCAGCTGGTCCATCGACAGCTCGCCCGACTTGATCATCGCGACCAGTTTCTTGCCATCCATCGAGGGCTCGAAGTCTGCGTTGCGCACCAGCGCCTCGATCGCGTCCGGGTCCTGGCGCAGAAACTCTTCCTTGCTCATGCGCTTGAGGCGCGCGGGGGACAGCGGCTGGTCGCCGAGCTCGACGAGCTCCTCCGGCATCGCTTCCTGGTTGTCGATGCTGGCGTAGAGGCGGTCTGGCGCCGCAGGCGAAATGGCCAGGCCAATGCGGCCGACGTGCTTGCCCTGGGGGAAGCCCGGCAGGCGCGTCCAGCTGTCGCCGCCGTCGGTGCTCTTCCACACCCCGGAGCCCTCGCCGCCCTCGACGAAATTCCACGGCCGGCGCGAACGGTCCCACATCGCCGCGTACACCGTCCGCGAGTCGCGCGGGTCGAACACCAGGTCGATGCCGCCAGCCCATTCGCTGGTCCCTGCGAGCACCTGCTGCCAGGACTTCCCGCCGTCGACCGTGCGGTAGATGCCGCGCATGCCGCCCGGCGTGTACAGCGGACCCTGCACCGCGACGAACACGCGCTGGCTGTCCTTGGGGTCCACCCGCACCCGGGAGATGCGGTCGGCTTCGGTCAGGCCGGCGTGCGCGAAGCTCTTGCCGCCATCGCGGCTGACGAACATGCCCAGGCCCGAATACGAGGAGCGCGAGGAATTCGGCTCGCCGGTGCCCACCCACAGGGTTTCCGGCTGCTGCGGGTCGATCGCGATGTCGCCCGAGACCATGGTCGCCAGGCCATCCGACAGCGGCGCGAAGCTGACCCCGTTATTGCTGGTCTTCCACACGCCGCCCGAGGCGTAGGCCACGTAGAAGGTGTAGGGATTGGCCGGGTGCACCTCGATGTCGACGATGCGTCCGCCCTGCACGGTGGGACCGATCGAGCGCCACTTCAGCCCGCCGAACAGGCTGTCGCGCTCCAGCTGCTGGTGCTGCTCCCAGGCCGTCCAGCGGGTATCGGCATCGGTGCGCGAGGTCTTCGCGAGGGCAGGGCTGGCCAGCGCGATGGCGATGGCAATGGTCAATGCTTGGCGCATGGGGGCTCCCGGAAGGCGATCGGCTCAGGCCGCGGACGATAACGCGAGATGATCGCAGGCAGCGCGTGCGCCGGGTGAAAGGATTGGGCCGGACAGCGGCGGCCGCACTGGCAACAACCTCGGGCCGCACCAATCTGGCCCGGGTCCGGGTGGATCAGCGCTTGCCAGATTCGCTGTTGTCGCCCGTCTGCGTTGCAGCGGGCTCCGCCCCTTCGGTCGGTGTGGTCGCGGCATCCGCTTCCATGCCTATCGCGGAGATGGCTGACGGCAGCGTCGCGACGCCGGTGCTGAAGATCGAGTTGGCCAGATAGCCGCCGCAGTTCAGGTTGAGGTTGCCGGTGCACGGCAGGTTGCAATTGTCCGCCGTGCCGTAGCGCCCATACTGATTGCCGCACAGGCAACTCTCGCCATACTGCAGGCCGGCATAGGCGAAGCCCAGGTCAGCGCAGATCGCCACGCAGCGCAGCGGCGTATTGTTCGCGCTCCGGGCGTGGTGGCCGTCCAGATCCAGCGGTTGGGCGTCGCGGAAGCAGCCGAGCGCCTGGGACACGGCCAGACCCGGCGCTGCGGCTGGAGTGGGCGCAGGGTCAGGCGTCGGCGTCGCCTCGGTCACTGCTGGGGCCGGCGTGACCTGGCTCATGGGTGGGCCGCAATCGCACGGTTGCGGATGCACCGATTGCCTGCCATACCAGTATCCCGCGCCTCCGACGAGCGCGACCAACAGCAGTCTTCCCAGCGCCTGCGCTGCGTTCACTTGCGCTCCCCTTGCCGCGCGTCGGCTCCAGCATAACCGTTGACGCGCTGCGCGTGCAGGCTCCCGCGGTGCCGGGATGTGGCGCTGCGTCACACCCGGCACCGCGATCGGCCACTTTCTCCGGTTGCACGCGGCGCGCCCGGCATCGCTGGGGTAGGATGCACCCATCTGCCGCGAGGAGAGTCCCATGCTGCCGGCCGCCGCTCAAGAGCTCTGGAAGGCGCTGCGCAAGGCCGATCGCAAGGCCGCCAAGGCGCGCGTGGCGGCGCTGCGCAAGCGCCTTCCGGACGCAGACCTGGAGGAGCTGCACCGGCTGTTGGTGCAGAGCAAGTGCCTGCAGGCGGGCGCCATCGGTGCGCTGTCGGCGGTGGTCGAACTGGTCCCCGGCGCCGGCAAGCTGGCGGGCGTGTTCCTCGGGCCGGTCATCGATGTGGGCACCGTGACCGCGCTGCAGTCGGAGCTGGTGATCGAGACCTTCGCGCTGTACGAGGTGGAACTCGGCGATGCGGGAGAGCGCTTCGCGATCCTGGCGATCGCCGCCACCAACGTGGGCGCCACCCATGCGTCCAGCATCGTTGCCAAGCTGCTCAAGCGCTACGCCGGCGCGCTGGTCGGCGGTTTCGTGCTCAAGCGCGCGCTGCCGATCGCCAAGATCGCCACGGTGGCGACCAAGAACATCGCGCTGACCTATGCCATCGGCATGCGCGCCCAGGCGGTTGCCAAGTTCCGTGACGCAGACCTGGAAGAATGGCCGAAGCTGATGCGCCAGGTCACCAACATCGACGAATCCACCCTGGTCGAATGGGCCACCGGCGCCGCGCGCACGGCGATCGACCAGGTCCAGGAATCGGCCAAGTCCTGGGTCGGGCGCGTGACCGGGTTGCTGCCTTCGCTGCCGACCCTGGGCGACCTGCGGCGAC